>NZ_FNSW01000001.1:0-327750 GCF_900104695.1 Paenibacillus sp. GP183 | reverse complement strand
CCCCAATCAATATGTGTCTACCGACGGATTCATGGGAGGCGGCATCATTACTCCCCCAGCCGGGGGGACAGCTGCTCCAGGTGACAACGGGGTGAAACCAAGTACAAAGCCGGGTACGAGTCCTACTCCGGGCATTGGAACAGGCAGCAAGACGGTCCCATCAACTCCTTTAGGACTGAAGACTAAAGCAGAAGGTGCAAGTCTTGTAATCAGCTGGACGCCTAATCCATCAAAGGATAATGTTAGAACGTATGACCTTTATTACAGCAATAAAGCGAACGGAACTTATAATAAGCTGGGCTCCGTCAGGGACGGAGCGGAATTTCATTATTTTTCAATCACATACTCCGGTTTTTATAGAGTTATCGCCATTAACGATATTGGAGAATCCAATCCGTCAGCCGCAGTAGAGGTTAAATGAGAAAGCCCTCGTTCCCGATAAGTTCCGGGAACGAGGGCTTTATACTTTCAATCGATTAATCCTCAATTGTTGATAAATCACCAGTTGGCAGGTTAAGCTCCCAGGCTTTAAGCACACGTCGCATAATTTTGCCGCTGCGTGTTTTAGGCAGTTTATCCTTGAATTCAATTTCGCGCGGAGCCGCATGTGCAGATAAGCCTTCCTTGACGAACTTGGAAATTTCCGCTTTCAATTCATCCGATGGGGTATATCCTTCGCGCAATGCGATGAAAGCTTTGATAATTTCACCCCTCATCGGATCTGGCTTGCCAATGACCCCAGCCTCTGCGACCGCGGGGTGCTCAACCAGCTTGCTTTCTACCTCAAAAGGCCCTACTCGCTCTCCGGCTGTGTTGATCACATCATCCACCCTGCCTTGAAACCAGAAGTAGCCCTCTTCATCACGATAAGCGGAATCACCGGAGACATACCACCCCGGGATACGTAAATACTCTTCAAACTTGGCGGGATTGTTCCAAATCTTGCGCATCATGGAAGGCCAAGGCGTTTTGATAGCCAGGTTGCCCATACGCATCGGAGGAAGCTCATTTCCCGCATCGTCGAGGATAGCAGCATCTGTACCCGGAAGCGGACGGCCCATGGAGCCAGGCTTGATCGGCATGCTCGGATAATTGCAAATCAGCTGCGCGCCAGTCTCGGTCATCCACCAGGTATCATGAATACGCTGTCCGTAAACCTTCAATCCCCAGCGCACTACCTCTGGGTTGAGCGGCTCTCCTACACTCAGGACATGACGGAGCGAAGAAAGGGAGAACTGTTTTACCGTCTCATCACCCGCTCCCATTAACATCCGGAATGCAGTAGGAGCACTATACCACACAGTTACTTTATACTTGTCGATGGTTCCGTACCAATCTTGCGGACTAAAGCGGCCTCCACGAATGACGTTGGTCGCCCCATTTAGCCAAGGAGCAAAAACACCGTAAGAGGTACCTGTCACCCAGCCGGGATCGGCCGTACACCAATAAATATCGTTTTCTTGCAGATCAAGCACGACTTTGCCTGTGTAATAATGCTGCAGCATAGCGTTATGTACATGATAAACGCCTTTGGGCTTACCAGTGGAGCCGGAGGTATAATGAATGATCAAACCGTCTTCACGGTCGACCCACTCGATATCCAGTTCAGGGGATGCAGATGACATTTCTTTATAAAAATCAACTTGTCCATCGCTTAACTCCAGATTTTCACCCACGAGAATCACGTGCTTCAAATGCGGCAATTCACTTACAGGCACTCGGGAAAGCTGGCTAGGTGTTGTAATGATTGCAACAGCCGCACTATCCTCCAATCGGTCACGTACAGCCGTTTCCATAAAGGCCTCAAATAATGGACCTACTACCGCACCCACCTTGATAATGCCCAGTAAAGAATAATACAGCTCCGGCGTACGCGGCATAAAAATAAATACGCGCTCCCCTTTTCCGATGCCCAGCTTACGGAGTACATTGCCAAACTGATTGGATCTGTCTTTCATTTGGGCAAAAGTAACGGCTTCTTCCCTTTGGCTGTCGCTGTAATATAAGGCGATTTGCTCCGACCTGGAAGATTCCGCGTGCCGATCAATGGCTTCATAAGCTAAATTGACCTTACCTGTCTCATACCATGAAAAGCTGCGTTCCACCTCTGCCCAATTAAAATTGGCGCGAGCGGCCACGTAGTTTTTTAAATTAGGGTTAGGAGCAGAAGCTGCAATGATTTCTTCGTTCAATTGATCCATGTACAAAACCCTCCTGATTTTTATAAAACGCTTACACTGAGCAAATTTGTTACAATGATAAACGGCTGCGCCAGCCTAAATGTCGAGCGCGTTTATCAAGGTTGATGCGAAGCCTTCATGACCGTCTTTTATTATAGCATATGCTCAATTGTTCGACTATTCCTTTTGAAGCTTTTCAATCCTTTGAAAAATATGTTATAAGTGAACTATGCCTTCAGAAGAAGGAAACTTTCGTGAACCAATGAAGAGGATAAACATTTTATGATTTTTTGGAAAAGGAGGGCTCGTGTAGTGCAGCATATGAAACTGTATCACTCGTACAGCTTCCTCCCAGCACCTGATCGCAAGGAGATTTTGATAGAAGGGCCAGTATCGCCCGGGAGCCTCATGGACTTGACAATGCACTCGCAGCTCGATGCCTTTCGGCGTCCTAGGGAACAGCATGAAGCCTTGGTGGAAATTGCCCGATTGCCGGAAGGGCGGATCATTTTGGCTCGGGACGGCCCAACCATTGTGGGCTATGTGACCTTCCATTATCCGGATGAGATTGAACGATGGTCTGAAGGACATATGGAAGAATTGGTCGAGCTTGGAGCTATTGAGGTTGCGGACGACTATCGTTTTATGGGCCTTGCCAAAAGGATGATTCAGCTGGCTTTTCAGGAAAATCAGATGGAGAATGTGATCTGTTTTACAACCGAGTATTATTGGCATTGGGATTTGGAAAAAAGCGGGCTTACCGTTTGGGCTTACCGCCAAATGATGGAAAAGCTGATGAAGAGCGTCGATATGGTCTGGTTTGCAACGGACGATCCGGAAATTTGTTCCCACCCCGCCAATTGTTTGATGGTCCGAATCGGAAGGAAAGTACCTCAGTCCTCCGTCGAGCAATTTGACCGCATCCGATTTCATCAACGATTTATGTACTAGGATCATAAGGCCGTCTGACCAGGAGGAATATGGAAAATGGGAGATTCCACCAAGAATCCCGTCTTTATCTATGATGAGCATCAAGTTGAATATAGATTTAACGACGAGCATCCCTTTAATCAGCAGCGGCTTGTGCTTACCGTCGATCTGCTGCGAAAAGCGGGAGCGCTACCTCCGTCAGCGCTGCGAAAGCCGCGCCCTGCTTTGGAGGAGGAGCTGCTGCGAGTCCACTCGTCCGCCTATATCGATGCCGTGAAAGCGCTTAGCCTTCCATCACCGGCAGCGGATTGGCTCAGCGAGGCGGGACGCTTCGGGCTCGATACCGATGATACGCCCTTCTTCCCCGGGATGCACGGCATCACCTCGAGTATAGTCGGCGGCTCGATTAACGCTGCCGAGCTCGTGATGTCCGGCCAAGCCCCCCACGCCATGCACCTGGGCGGCGGGCTGCATCACGCTATGCGAAGCAAAGGCGCCGGCTTCTGCGTCTACAACGACGCCTCCGCGGCGATTGCGCATATCCAGGCGACGTACGGAGCCAAAGTGCTGTACGTGGATACGGACGTGCATCATGGGGATGGCGTCCAGTGGAGCTTTTACTCCGACCCCCAGGTATGCACGGTGTCGATTCATGAGACGGGGAAATACCTGTTCCCCGGCACTGGCGCTGTGAGCGAACGCGGTGAAGGCGACGCGTTCGGCACGAACGTGAACATCCCCGTGGAGCCCTACACCGAGGATGACTCGTGGCTGGAATGCTTCGGCGAGGTGCTGACCTCGGCGATCTCGCGCTTCCAGCCGGATGTCCTGGTCTCCCAGCATGGCTGCGACGCCCATGCCTTCGACCCGCTCGCGCATGTGCATTGCTCCATGCGCGTGTACAAGGCCATGCCCGAGCTGATCCACAGCCTTGCGCACCAATGGTGCGAAGGGCGCTGGGTTGCGCTCGGGGGCGGTGGGTACGACATCTGGCGTGTCGTGCCGCGGGCTTGGGGCCTGCTCTGGCTCGTGATGAGCGAGCAGGCTCTTGTGGGTCAGCTGGATGCAGAGCCCCAGCTTGAGCTGCCCCAGGCGTGGTTGGACGCCTGGCAGGGCAAGAGCCCGGTCGAGCTGCCGCGCACGTGGCTCGACCCGGTCGCGACCTGGGCGCCGATTCCGCGGCGCCAGGAGATCCAGGAGCGGAATCGCCAGATCAAGGAGCTGGCGATGATGTACTTGAAATAGCGGCGCTGGAGCGCGGTGCTGGTCGACTCGACCGCGATTAGACTGCTATCTAAGCGTCTAAAAATCAGGTGTCGTATCACCCTGCCGAAATGAACAATAACAGGAACCAAAATTTCGTAAATTTGTTGGCAATCAGCACGTTTTCGGTTGGTTGTTTTGGGTTGGTTTGATCGGGTTGGGTTGTCGTTTTGGGTTGTTCGTTTTGGTTTGTTCGGGTTGGTTTGCTCGAGTTGGATTGTTCGTTTTGGTTTGTTCGGGTTGGGTTGTTCGGGTTGGGTTGTTCGGGTTGGTTTGCTCGGGTTGGTTTGTTCGGGTTGGTTTGCTCGAGTTGGATTGTTGGATTAGGTCGAGTCCGGTTGGGCTGCCGATCGTTTTTCTGAATCATGGATACTGTTAGCACAACAACTTGGCATCCCCTTTCTGCAAGAATGAAAATCATTCTTGCAGAAAGGATCACCTTCCTTCTCGGTTCCACAACGATGAAAATCATTGAAAATCATCGTTCCAGTGCCATTTCATCTCCTCGCTGCTCATAGGGAACCTCTGGAAAGATGAAAAACATCGTTCCAGGAAGCTGATCATTTTATTTGCTTCCTAGAAGAATGAAAAACATTCTTCCAACAATTTTTTTTTCAAATTAATCCAGTTTCGGTTTCCTGTTTTGCCCCCACTATCCGGTTCGGTTTCACTTAATCAGTTCCTGATTTTGCTCCGTCACAGGTCCCATCAAAGCTGACGAATCATATCCTCCACAATTTTGTACGAATTCTCGGAAGCTTGCTTCGTGAATTCGGCAAAATTGACATGCGCGGAGCCGTCCGCTTTGTCAGACATCGATCGGATGACAACGTATGGAATCTGATTCATCGAGCAAACTTGAGCGACCGCTGATCCTTCCATCTCCGTACATGCACCTTTCAGTTCAGTATGAAGCTGACTCACTACATCTCGATCAGCTATAAACTGGTCACCGGAAAGCACCCTGCCCTGCTTGATTCTTCCCTGAAAAAGCTTGCTGCCGGAAGCAGTTGCCAAGTCGACCAGTCCGGAATCCGCAGCAAATATGGATATTTCTTGGTACGGGATGACGCCTCTCGGGTAGCCTAGTGCCGTTACATCCATATCATGCTGCATGCACTCGCTGGAAACGACGATATCCCCGATGTTCAGCTCGGGATCGAGCGCTCCTGCTACTCCGGTAAAAATAACAGCTTCCACGGCAAATTGATCAATCAAAATTTGCGTCGTTACGGCTGCATTGACTTTGCCAACACCCGATTTACAGACGACTACTCGCTTGCCATGGAAAAGTCCTTCCCGATAAAGCACACCAGCTTTGGCGGACTCTTTTACCTGCTCCATATGATGGATCAACAGCTCAATTTCCTCATTCATCGCTCCGATGAGCGCAATTTTCGCGAATGGCATCAGCCTCTCCCCTTTCTTAACCTGTTAGCCTTGACATGACAAAATAAAAAGATGGCTCATTAAAGATGAGCCACCGAATTGCGTTGGATAATTTCATGCGGTAACACGACTTGATGGTTATCCGTTGTTGCTTCCTTGTTCATCAGCTTCGTTAACAGCCTCATGGATACGGCGCCAATGTCGTACATCGGTTGTGCCACCGTAGTAAGCAGCGGCCTTACCATGGAGGCCATGCGGATGTTGTCTACACTGATGACTGAGATGTCATCAGGCACCTTAAGTCCGCTGTCTTGAATCGTATGTATGGCTCCTATAGCCATTTCGTCTGTTGCCGAGAATATCGCGGTTGGGTGCGGGTTAAGCTCCAGGAAATATTTGGTTGCTTCTATGCCGGATTCATAACGATAGTTGCCTATTCGCACGAAATTTTCTCGCATGGGTATGTTCGCAGCTTCCAATGCTTTCTTATAGCCTTGGTAACGGGCAAAACCGTTTGCCGGATCCTCCAGTGTGCCGGAGATCATGCCAATATCCCGGTGTCCCTGAGCAATGAGTACCTGAACTGCATCATAAGCAGCGCGCTCGTGGTCAATATCAACAGAAGGAATACTTGAAGCCTCATCCTTCGTCCCGCAAAGTACGACAGGAACGGATGATGTACGGAAAGCCTGAATATGTTCATCCGTCACGACTCCCCCCATGAAGAGCAGGCCGTCCACTTGTTTTTCGAGCAGTGTATTAATGACGCGGATTTCTTTTTCCTTCTTCTTGTCAGCGTTACAAAGAATGATATTGTAATGGTACATATTTGCGATATCTTCAATTCCGCGAGCAACCTCGGCGAAAATTGAATTAGAAATATCCGGGATGACTACACCCACAGTTGTTGTTTTCTTACTGGCGAGACCTCTAGCCACAGCGTTCGGACGATAACCGAGCCGTTCAATCGCTTCGAATACTTTCTTGCGGGTTTGCGGCTTCACGTTCGGATTGTTATTCACTACCCGGGAAACGGTTGCCATTGAAACTCCGGCTTCACGTGCTACATCATAAATGGTTACGGTCACGGCTGCTCTCTCCATATCCCAAAAGTATTCTTCGAGCCTATTACATTACAGTTATGATACGACAATTTTTACCTGCTTGCAATGAAAACGAAGCATTTTCTTTCATAATACTATCAAAAACATAACAAAAAAGCCAACTTCCGGGGAAGTCGGCTATCAATGTCAGGTTGAGATTGCGTTTTGGCTGAGTTGCGAGAGTCGTTTGCGAATATCGTCCATCCAGGGGGTATCTCCCAAGGACTGAGCCAGCAGCAGTACATCGAGAAGCTCGTTGATTCTCTCTTCCACAATTTTTTCGACAGAATCATTCATATGTTCCCTCTCGGTCACCTTGAGCAGCAAATAAGCGATCTCGGATAGCTCATGAAAAGAATACTGCTGTTTATCCGGTTTGCTCCCCAATTTGCTGATGAGCGCTGTAAGCTCTGGCTTCACATGGGATACGACTTCGCTTCGACCGCACACCTCACAGGAATAGATCGGGACATTGTCGATATCCACTTTATTTTGATAAATGACCGTACGCAGCCGAATGTTCATCGTATGGCCGCATCTGCACTCCTTTATCATTTTATTTTGTTCAACTCCTTCATCACAGGCGGCATGTCCTATGTACCTAATAATTCACATCTACATCTTAATTCTCCTTTTTCTCACGGATTCCTTCCGAAAAGGGAATTGTAGTTTTTGCCACCTATTACAAAAAGAGGTTAACGCGCAATGAAGCTTGTGAGCACCCGAACAAACTCTTTACAGAAAGCAGGCAGATCCGGCGGACGGCGTCCGGATACAATATTACGGTCGACAACGACCTCTTCATCGACCCAGACAGCCCCGGCATTCTCAAGGTCGTCACGAATGCCCGGAGTGGAAGTCATGGTGTAGCCCTTTACAATTTTAGCTGAGATCAGCACCCATCCAGCATGGCATATTTGCGCAATCGGCTTCTCGGCCGCATGAAACTCCCGGGTCAATCGCAAAACGTCCCCATAACGGCGCAGTTTGTCCGGTGCCCATCCTCCTGGAACATAAAGGCCTGTGTAATCAGCAGACCTGGCATCGCCAAAAGCTAAATCCGTTGAGATGGGTACTCCGTATTTACCATGGTAGACCGTTTTTGCCTTAGGACCGGCAATATCCACAATGGCGCCGGATTCTCTTAAGCGAAGAACCGGATACCACATTTCCAAATCCTCAAACTCTTCATCTACAAAAGCAAGAACCTTATGACCGGACAGCTCCATCTTTTTTTCCTCCGAATCTTAGAAAACTTGATCTGCATCGTTCAGTAGATTATGAATTTCTTGACTGGTCTTGCAAACAAGGATGGACTCTACAAGCTTTTTGCAATTGGCATAATTACTGCTTAACAGACGGTGCTTTACATGCAGTAAGGTTTGTATGGATATGCTGAGCTCCTCAAAACCAAGCCCGAGCCAGATCGGCAATGCACGAATATCTCCGGCAAGCTCTCCGCATACACCGACGGGAACACCCACCCTTTTACCCGCATCAATAATATGTTTTAAAAGGCGAATGATGGCCGGATGAAAAGGATCATACATATGGGCAATGTTCTCATTCATGCGGTCTACGGCAAGCACATATTGGACAAGATCGTTGGTGCCTATGCTTAAAAAATTGACCTCGCTCGCAAGCACATCGGCAATCAACGCAGCAGCCGGGACTTCGATCGTGATTCCCACTTCAATGTTTGAATCATAGTCATAGCCAAGATCACTCAGTTCCTGCTTAGCTTCTTCCAAAACCGCATTGGCTTCCTTAACCTCATTCAAGGTTGTAATCATGGGATACATGATTCGCACATAGCCGAAAACACTGGCTCGCAAAATGGCTTTCAACTGAGTTTTAAACAGATCTTTTCGGCCTAGCGAGATGCGAATTGCGCGATAGCCCAGAAAGGGATTGTCTTCTTTCGCCATCGGCATGTAATCGAGCTTTTTATCCCCGCCGATATCCAGCGTCCTGATCACGATAGGTAAACCATTCAGCTTCGCTGCCGCATGCTTATATACCTCGAACTGTTCATCTTCGCTCGGCAGTGAATCCCGGTCCATATACAAATATTCCGTTCGAAACAATCCTACACCTGATGCACCATTTCGCACAACCTGATCGATCTCTTTAAAAGAATTGATATTCGCATGCAGACTGATCATTTTGTTGTCCATCGTTATCGGCGGTACATTGGAAAGCTCCTGCAAGCTCTCTTTAAATTCAAGCCAATTGTTCTTTCTTGCCTTGTAACGTTCAATGGTGGCTTCATCCGGATTGATGTAAAGCGTGCCCTCTTGACCGTCAATGATTAAAAAATCGCCATTTTGAATCGGTCTTAACAGCTTGCCTTCCAACCCGATTATTAATGGAACCGACATCGCCCTTGCCATGATCGCTACATGAGAATGGGTTCCCCCCACCATCGTAACGAGCCCCAGCACTTTTGGAGGATCCAGATGTGCCAACTGAGACGGAGTTAATTCCTTGGCGACCAATATATAGGGATAATCCGTTGGAGGCACGTTCTCCTCCATATCCCCAAGCAAATGCTTCAGCAGCCTGTTGCCGACATCCTTGATATCCAAGGCGCGTTCCTTCATGTACTCATCGTCAATCAGATCGAACATGCCAACGAATTTATCAATAACTTCCTTAACGGCAACCTCAGCCGCCTTATATTGGCGCTCGATAATTCCTTGAATCTCATTCATAAATATCGGATCTTCCAAAATAGCGAGATGAGCGTCGAAAATATTCGATTCTTCTTGACCGACCACTTCATGAATTTCCTGTTTAATCAGCTTGAGCTCGTCCTTGGAAGAACGAATGCCGTCATACAATCTTTCAAATTCATAAGCCAGGTCGGTCACATCGACCATTTTCTCCGGAAAATCCCATTCCCAAGTTGGGATCATGAAGGCTTTTCCCATAGCGATACCGTCTGATGCTCCTATTCCTCTAATCATCCAGCTGCTCCCCCAGAAGTATATTCATTTTTCAAGACGACGGACATCACGGATTTTTGACCCTTTTTGACAAATTTAAATGGAGCAAAGCCCCAGGACTTCACCCTGTCAGGATTCGTAATAATCATCGGAGTCGCCATAGAGGAAGCGAGTTTTCTTAATTTGTCCAAGTTGAATTTCACCAGCAATTGGCCGGGTTCAACCGAGTCTCCTTCTTTGACGACAGCCGTAAAGCATTTGCCGGGCAAGTTGGCCGTATCAATGCCGATATGCAGCAGGATTTCCAATCCCTCCTCCGTTACGATGCCAAGCGCGTGCATAGTTGGATAAATGTGCATGATTTTGCCCGCAACCGGTGACACCAGCTCACCCTTTTCCGGAAAAAAGGCAACTCCACTGCCAACCAGCTTGGATGCAAAAATCCGATCCGGCACATCTTCAATAGGGATCATGCGTCCTTGCATCGGAGAATGGAACAATACCATCTGGATATCCTTGCGTAAAACCTTCATAATCTCTTCTCGGATCAGCTCCGAGAATGTACCGAACACAACTTGCACGTTGCCTCCCCCAAGACGGATGACGCCCGCTGCACCCAAATGCCGGAGTGCCGTGATATCCATAAGTCGATCATTGGCCAGAGTTAGACGAAGCCGGGTGATGCACGCTTCAATTTGTTTGATATTGTCTTTACCTCCAAGCGCTTGCAAAATAAGCGGTGAGCGATATGGAATATCTCCCGCCCATTCTTCCAACTGAGAGCCTTCTTCCCTTCCTGGCGTCGGAATCCGAAAGCGGCGAATCGCATAGCGAAATAAAAAATAATAAAGCAGTCCAAATCCGATTCCAATAGGAATCAGCAAAAATCCATTCTGGGACAGATGCTCGTTGATCACAAAATCTATCGCTCCAGCGGAATAAGAAAAGCCATGGTGAATGCCCAATTCATAGGCGATCCACATCGCTGCCCCGGATAACAGAGCATGGATCATAAACAAATAGGGAGCCACAAATAAAAAGGCAAATTCAATAGGCTCGGTCACTCCCGTTAAAAAGGAGCTCAGCGCAGCTGTAAGAAAGATCGTTTTGATTTTCGGCTTCAAATCCTCGCGCGCCTCATGAATAATCGCAAAGGCGATGGCAGGCAGGGCAAACATCATGATCGGATATAATCCCGCCATATAGATGCCTGCAGTAGGATCACCTGCAAAATAGCGGGGCAAATCGCCGTATACCATATTACCGTTTCCAGAATCATATGCTCCAAGCTGAAACCAAAAAAAGTTATTAAGGATATGGTGAAGCCCAAAGGGTACGAGCAATCGATGGATGATCCCGTAAATAAAAGTGCCTAAACCGCCTAATCCTAAAATCGTATTGGAAAGCCACTGCATCCATTCTTGTAAATAAGGGCCAATGCCGATCATGAGATAGGAGACTATTAACGTTGCGAGGCCCATGATAAAGGGGACAATACGGGGTCCGCCGAAAAATTGAATATATTCCGGAAGTTGGAATTCTTTGAATCTATGATAAATGATGGCTGCGAGCAGCCCGATTAATATGCCTCCGGAGACCCCCAGCTGAAACTCTTCACCCAGCTCATGCTGAATAAGGCTGATAAACATGAAATAACCAAGCATCGCCGACATGCCGGCAATGCCTGCGCCTTCTGTCAGGCCGAGCGCCACGCCAACGGCAAAAATGATCGGGATATAATTAAATATGGTATGTCCGCCTAGTAAAAGGAGATCACCGAACTTGGATGCATGAACGCTTTCCCAGGGAAGATCCCCTAACCGCAATAAAATAGCGGCTACCGGAAGCGCTATGGTTGGCAGCATTAATGAGCGGCCGAGCTGCTGTAAGTTTCCCATCCAGTTCAAACGAATGCTCCCTCCTTTCTATTACAAATCGTATAGCTAGTTCATGTTTTTGTCAAAATTTTTATGCATGAAAAATTAGCGGGCCAAGTGGCCCGCTAATTATGGATTGGCTTTACTAATTGAATGTGCTTTGGCTCTGATTGCTGCCGTAAGGGGTGCTTTGCGAAAATCCGAATTGGGAAGAAACATTGTTTAAACCCGAGTTTGTATTTTCACGGCCTCTTATCCCATAGGATGGGCTGCTGAAATTAGTACCGGAAAATGCTCCGCCGCCTTGTTGAGTTGGACTTAGCGAATCAGCACGAAGGCCGGCGTCATGCCCTTGTTGGTTACCGCGATAATTGGCTGTGTGAAAGGCTTCAGTTCCTTGACCAAAGGAAGACCCTTGATTGCTGTATCCGGATTGGCCAAAGCTGGATGGGCCCATAGCGTATTGGTTCATCATGGAAGAGCTGCCGAAGCTTCCGCCTTGAGTTGGATTCATGGAATCAGCACGCAGCCCTGCGTCATGTCCTGGTTGGTTTCCACGGTAGTTTGCCGTATGAAAGGCCTCAGTACCTTGGCCAAAAGAAGAGCTAAAGCCTTGATTCCCGTACCCGGATTGACCCATGGAAGAGTAAGGGCTTGTATTAAAGCCAAATTGAGTGGATACATTATTATATCCTCCCTGGTCATTTCCTCTGATGCCGTAATTGACGCTGCTGTAATTATTCGAAGTGCCGAAATTCCCGCCGGAGCCCCCGTATCCAAAACCGCCGGATTGCATTTGAGTCGGATTGAGTGAATCAGCGCGAAGCCCTGCATCGTGTCCTTGTTGGTTTCCACGATAATTTGCCATTTGGTAGGAACTCGAAGCATTTTGGCCATAACCTTGGCTGCCCATACTCATATTTTGACCATAACCCTGGCTGCCTTGATTTTGGCCATATACGGATTGCACGTTGCCTGTAGGCTGAAACTGTCTTTGGAATCCTTGATTCTGTGATGACATACCTGCAGAAGAACCGAAATTGCTGAAGTTGTTGCTATACATTGCTTCAAATCCTCCTAATGTTAATTTCTGCTTCATTTCTGAAGAGTATTTTTATTCTCTCCGATGGATTCATAATTTATTTATGGAAGCTATTGGCAGATGCATAAAAAAACCGCCTCTCGGCGGCTTATTTGTTTCGCGGATTTAATACGGCGTCTTCAACTTTAATGCAGCGGTCCATTATGACTTCCAACCCGCCTTTTTTGGCAATTTCGGCAGCTTCCTCATTGACGATATCCAGCTGCAGCCAGAATACCTTCGCTTTGATGCGGACAGCCTCTTCCGCTATTGGAGCAACCTGCTCCGCTCTGCGGAACACATTGACAATATCCACCGGGTCAGGAATGTCAGAAAGCGATGGATAGCATTTCTCACCTAAGATCATTTCCGCATTCGGGTTAACCGGAATAATGCGGTAACCGCGATTTTGCATGGCCTTGGCTACCATATGAGAGGTTCGATCCGGATTATCAGACAAGCCGACAACCGCAATGTTACCAGCCAATGCCAGAATTTGCTTAATTTGCTCGCGAGTCGGATTTTCAAATGCCATTTGGAGGCCTCCTCTTTATTGAGTATAGCTTAACCCTTGTTTGCCCATTGCAATCCAGCTATCCATGAATTTCGCCTTGTCCACGGAAAATCCTTTTCCACCGCTTCTTGGATCATTGATGAACACGGAGTTTTCATCGTAGCCCACCAGCAGCACAACGTGCTCGGCGAAGGTTGTCTGAATCGGGCCGCTGGCCGTATCCCACTTCACCCAACTGGTTGGTACGGAAAAGTCAATGGTCGTCCATACCATAACCGGAATACCGTCTGCAATTTGTTGTTCATAATTCACAAAGGACTTATTGGTTAGATCGATTGCTTTTGGAATATATGTTTTCAGTAAGGGAAACAGTCCAGCATGATAAATGCCAAATCCTCTTCCCTTTCTGAAAACATCGCCGACAAATCCAACATTCGGATCGCCCCAATATTTTGGAGTCCCATCCTCATTCAAAACGATTTTAGTATCGTCTCTTGGCATTTCGGCGGCCAGCTCCATTTTGTTTTTGGATAATCCCGCGAATTGAAGTAGCATCGTTAAACTGGTCACTTCACAACCTGCAGGAAGCTCGGGGTTTTGCAGCACCAAAGGAGCATCCAGCTTGGCCGATGCCGGCATTTTTTTTGATGGGGGTGGAGAAGTTGCAGGTACAGGTGTTTCCATAGCTCCAATTAATGGCATGATGTGATCATTTGCAAGAATTTTGTTATCCTGACCGATAAATTTGGCATATAAAAGCATTGTAAATACGCCGCTGGCAAAGAGCAATCCAGCTATCAGAAAAAATCCAAATGTCACCTTTAAGCCTTGCCATATAACCGTCATGATGATTCACCCGTTCAGAAAAATTATTCCTCTACCAACTCAACTTCGGCACCCAGAGCATTTAAATGTTCAAAGTATTGCGGGTAAGATTTAGCTACATGCTGGGCATCCTTTATAATAAGGCCATTCCTGGAGCGGAGACCCACGACGGTGAGAGCCATAATGACCCGATGGTCAAAATGAGCGTTGATTTCCGCACCGCCTTCTACTCCCTCCGGCCGTCCATGGACGATGATTTCGCTTTGGCGCTCTTCGACATCGGCACCTGCTTTGCGAAGCTCCGCCAGAAAATCGGTAATTCGGTCACATTCCTTATAGCGGAGATTCTCCACATTGTAAAAACGTGAAGTTCCTTCCGCAAATACAGCAGCAGCTACCATGGCCAGCACGGCATCGGTGAAATGATCGCCATCGAAATCACCGGCTTGCAAACGGCCATTCCCGAGTACATGGACAACACCCTGATGATGGGTCAATTGAACACCCATTGCTTTCAATACATCCACGCAAGCCTTCTCGCCTTGCTTGCTGGTTTCCTCAAGTCGCAGCACAGTCACATCCGAATTCGTTACCGCAGCTGCAGCGAGAATAGCCGCAGAACCAGGGTAATCCCCCTGGACTACATATTGTTTGGCCTGATACTTTTGATTACCCGGAACTCGGTAGCGCATCAAGTCTTCGCTCGCATAAACCTTGATTCCTGCCTGTTCGAGAACCTCAAGAGTCTGGCCGATAATGACTTTCGACTTCAAATCGTGCAGGACTTCGATTTCGCTGTCTTGCTCGAGCAGAGGTGTCATGAAAAGCAGGGAGCTGAGAAACTGTGAGCTCACATTGCCGGAAACGGTTATTTTACCGCCCCGCGGAGAGCCCCCTTTTATAGTTATCGGCAGACGGCCGTCCTGATGGAATACCTCCACACCCATTTGCTGCAAAGAATCAATTAAATCATGATGCGGCCGCTTACCTAATGATTGCGGATATGTATTCACAAAGGTTACATCCGGGCAAAACGCCGCAACGGACATTAAAAACCGAAGCACCGCTCCCGCATTACCGACATTAAGCTCAGAGACAGGCTGGGGATGCTTACCGAAGCCGGTTATAACGATTTTCTCATCATCCTCCTCGACAATGGCGCCCAAATCGCGAATACAGCGTCTCATAGCGTCGCTGTCCTCGCTGTGCGCCGGATAGTAAATGGTGCTTGTCCCTTCTGCCAGGGCGGCAAGCAGCAGATAGCGGGTTGTATAGTTTTTGGATGACAATGCGTTAATTTCTCCTTGTAGCCGGGAGCTCGGTTTGACTATGGCTTTCACGAAAATTCTCTCCTCTATAAATAGTATCCCAAGACAACAAGCAGAAGGCCGAGCGAATAAGACAGGAGCGTATACAAAAGCCATGTTCCGGTAAATTTCCCCTTGATCAGGCTGAGGCTTTCCAATTTTAGCGATGAAAAGGTCGTAAAAGCGCCCAAAAAGCCAGTCCCTGCCCATAGCCTGATCGAATCGTGAGCATGATCTCGCATGATCCAGCCTACGCAAAAACAGCCAAGCAGATTTACTGTCAGTGTACCATATGGAAAAACCGATGGGAACCTGTGAGACAGGAAACTCGAAAGCTTATATCGACAAATAGTGCCAAGAAATCCGCCGCTTCCAACCAACACGGCATTCCATATCCAGGGGGTCATAGATGGGCCCTCCTTGAAGAGAGCGCCAAAGCAATTCGATTTCCCAACCAGGCAAAAAATAGTCCTCCCCAGAGACTTCCCATGATATAAATGACAGCAAGCCATACATGACCAGCATCCAGCATGGCAAATGTTTCAAAGCTAAGGGATGAAAAAGTAGTAAAAGCTCCGATAAAACCAGTTGTGATAGTTAGGCGCATTTGAGCTGAAATTTGCTTGAACGTGGAATAGGCTATAAAGCTTATTAGCAGGCAACCTGAAAAATTACAAAATAGTGTTCCCCAGGGGAACTTCTCCGGCGAAGCTGGATTCCACAGCAGGGTACAAGCATACCTTGTCCATGCACCCAGAACTCCTGCAATTCCGATGTATAGGATTGCCATAATTCACCTCTATTTGCATCAAATCAAAATTCGATCAGCCTGTTGTCAGCTGATTGACATCAAGCCGAATTATTCCTATGATAATTTAAGCGAGGTCATCCCTCTCAATCAGGATTTCGGAGGCTGATATCATGGAGACTATTTTACCGCATGAAATCAAACAAAGGCTTGAACAAGGAGAAGTCCTGAACATTATTGATGTTCGTGAAGCGGAGGAAGTAGCGGCTGGCATGATCCCGGGAGCCAAGCACATACCGCTTGGTGAGCTGCCCGTCCGCCATACGGAAATACCGCTAAACAATGAAATAATTCTCGTTTGCCGCAGCGGCGGGCGCAGCGGTAAAGCCTATGACTTTTTAATGGCCCAAGGCTATAAAGGGCTTAAGAATATGACTGGCGGCATGCTCGAATGGGCCAAGTGATTCCTCTATCGATTATGGCTCCAGAGTGTTGGTTTGCAGAATAAGATCGACGATTTGATCGGTGTTCAAATGAGTTGTATCTATCGTCACATGTGCAAATTCATAAGCATGCTTCCGCTCTTCAAGCAGGGTATTGACGCGTTCTTGAAGATTGCCCTGGAGCAAAGGGCGATTTTGATCGCGGCTGACTCTGCTGATAATGGTATCCGGGTTAGCAGTCAGCGCAATGACCCATCCATTGTCGAGCATGCAGGAACGATTTTCTTCCGCTAATACCGCCCCTCCACCCGTTGCCACTATTTGTTGATCTGCATCTAACTGAGCACTCAGCGCTTTGGTTTCCAAGTCGCGAAAATAGGATTCTCCGTGAATCCGAAACAGTTCCCGGATCGGCATTCTCTGCTCTTTTTCAATCCGCTCATCCATATCGATGAAGGTCCAGCCCAATCTTTTGGCCAGTAATTTTCCCACCGTTGATTTACCAGTCCCCATAAACCCGACTAATATCACGTTGCGTCTACGCACATCGATCCTTCTTTCAATGAATAAAGTCACCTTAAACTTTTCATATCATACCATATGCACCTCTGGGATGAATACAATTCTGCAGAAATTCAAGATGTCTGAGAATAATTTCTAACCGCTGTAGTAAAGATGAATAAGAGATAGATTTGCAGTTCATAAGGAGAGATGATGCATTGAACTCTGTTCCCGCTATACAAGGTATCGCCCCAGGCAAGCTGGACCAAATATTAAAGCCCGGATACCAGCTCTGCAAGGAGGATGTCATTTGGATACTTGAATTTATTAAGAAAAAAGTGGCTGAGGAGGACCCGAATCTTGCAGGCCTTTCCCAACCACAACTGTTAAGGAGCTTTCGCTATTTCACCGAGATTGCGATGATGCTCATTCACCGTAAAAACGGCTTTGATCAAGAAGCGGACCGATTAAAAAGATGGCTTTGTGAAGCTGCTTACGGCCCCATTGAATAAAAGCGATTAATTATCAAGCTCCAACCACTCGTAGTGGAAGGTGCCTTCTTTGTCAACCCTTTGAAAGGTATGGGCACCAAAATAGTCGCGCTGCGCCTGAAGCAGGTTAGCCGGCAATCTATCCGTACGGTAACTGTCGTAATAAGCCAATGCAGAAGCAAAAGCCGGAACTGGGATTCCGCGGGTCACGGCAATTGAAATTACTTCCCGCCATGCGCTCTGATAGTTTTCGACAATACCTTTGAAGTAGCTGTCCAGCAGCAGATTCTTAAGCTCGGAATCACGGTCGTAAGCGTCCTTGATGTTTTGCAGGAATCTGGCACGGATGATGCAGCCGCCTCTAAAGATCATGGCAATGTTGCCATATTTCAGGTCCCAGTTGTATTCCTCGGAAGCCGCTCGCATTTGGGCAAAGCCTTGCGCATAGGAGCAAATCTTGCTGGCATAAAGCGCCTTGCGGACCGCTTCGATGAATGCCTTGCGATCCCCCGAGTAAGGGGTCACGGCTGGGCCAGAAAGCACCTTGCTTGCTGCTACACGCTCTTCCTTCATGGCGGAAATAAAGCGCGAGAATACAGATTCCGTAATGATGGACAAAGGAACACCGAGGTCAAGCGCGCTTTGGCTGGTCCATTTGCCAGTGCCTTTTTGGCCGGCGGAATCCAGAATCACATCCACCATCGGCTTGCCGGTTTCCTCATCATATTTGGTAAAGATGTCGCGGGTAATTTCGATCAAATAGCTGTCGAGCTCCCCGCTGTTCCATTCCGTGAATATATCATGAAGCTCCTTGGTGTCGACTCCAAGAACATCCTTCAGCAGTTGGTAGGCTTCACAGATTAGCTGCATATCACCGTATTCAATGCCGTTGTGCACCATTTTCACATAATGTCCTGCTCCGTCTGGTCCGATATATGTGCAGCAAGGCTCGCCACCCACTTTGGCAGAAATGGAAGTCAGGATCGGCTCGACCAGCTCGTACGCATCCTTTTGTCCTCCAGGCATGATGGAAGGTCCCTTTAAAGCTCCTTCTTCACCACCGGAAACACCTGTCCCGATAAAACGAAACCCTTTTGACTCCAGTTCCTTATTGCGTCTGACGGTGTCGGGGAAAAACGAGTTGCCTCCGTCAATCAGAATATCCCCCTTGGTTAAATGAGGGAGAAGTTGATTGATCGTGTCGTCCGTGGGCTTGCCCGCCTTTACCATGATCAGGATTCTGCGCGGAACCTCCAGAGATTCTACGAATTCTTCAATGCTGTATGTACCCACTAGCTTTTTCTCAGGAAAATCACTTACCAATTCTTTCGTTTTTTCAGGAGAACGATTGAATACAGATACGGCGAAGCCTCTGCTTTCGATGTTAAGCGCCAGATTTTTACCCATTACGGCAAGGCCGACGACTCCGATTTGTTGTTTGGACATGGTCTCTTTGAACATCCTTTCCGAGTTGCGATGATTTATATTTATATGGTCATAGCACCAAAACCGCCATCCACGCGGATCAATGCTCCCGTAACAAAACTGGAGGCCTGTTCGGATGCCAGAAATACAGCGGCTCCTTGAAGCTCTTGCGCTGCGCCGAAACGATTCATGGGAGTATGCTTCATGATCGATTCTATACGTTCCGGCTGAAGAATCTTGCGGTTTTGCTCGGCCGGGAAAAACCCGGGAATAATGGCATTGACCCGGACTCCACTGGGGGCGAATTCACGGGCTAAAAACTTCGTTACGTTATTCACAGCCGCCTTGGAGGCCGAATACGTAAACACTCGGGAAAGCGGCGGATCGGAGGAAACGGAGGAAATGTTGATAATGCTGCCTCCCTTGCCTTGCTCTACCATATATTTCCCAAATATTTGACAGGTTAACACAACGCTTTTGAGATTAACCTCCATAATAGAATCCCATTCTTCCATGGAAATGTCAAAGAACGGTGTTGCGCTGTTTTTGCCCGGGCAATTCATCAGGATATCGACATTTCCGGACCAAGCCAAAATCTGTTTGAGGACAACCTTCAGATCCTCCTGATTCGTCGCATCAGCCGTAAAACAATGGGCATGACCGCCTGCTTCTTCAATTCGTGCTCTGACCGAATCGCTTTTCTCCTGATTGCGGCCTACAATCGCCACTTGGGCTCCATGACCTGCAAGTGCCAGCCCCATCTCTGCACCAAGGGTACTGTTTCCTCCAATAACAACGGCTGTTTTCCCGGTTAAATCGAATAAATTCATCATGCTTTCCCCTCTTTCTTCGTTTGGGTTATGGGGGAATGTTCTTGCTGGAAGGCAGAAATCGCATCAAAATCATCTTTTAAATGATCATATACGTTCCTGTAAATGGATGTCAATTGCGCATAAACCTTGGTTATGGCCGGATCCGGTTGATGCGTGGCCTGAATTCGGATCCAGTTATGCGCTTCGTTGAAATCCTTGATCACTCCCATTGCAAAAAGCCCTAGTAAAGCAGCCCCAATCCCCGAGCTTTCCACGGAATCCGGTACATGCACCGGTGTTCCCGTTACGTCCGCCATCATTTGCCGCCAGAACACCGACCGAGCAAAGCCCCCGGAGGCGCGGATTTCATTCGGCTGCCCCGTCATTTCCTGCAGCGCGGAAGCCACCGATTGTATCCGGTACATGACTCCTTCCAGAACCGAACGGATCATGTGCTTCTTGCTGTGCACCAAGGAAAATCCAAAAAACACGCCACGGGCATTGGCATTCCAATAAGGTGCGCGTTCTCCGGCCAGCAGCGACAGGAAGATCAAGCCTTCCGAACCCGGAGGCACTTCCGATGCCAGCTGCGTCAAGTAATCATAAGGGTCCTGCCCTCTGCGACGGGCTTCTTCGGCTTCCAAAGTAGCAAGCTGGTCGCGTACCCAGCGAAACATGATGCCGCCATTGTTGATCGGACCCCCGACTACCCAGAAGTTTTCGACCAGCGCATAGCAAAACAGTCTGCCGTGGGGATCAGTGATCGGCTCTCGAACAACTCCCCTAACCGCCCCGCTGGTGCCAATGGATACAGCCCATATGCCAGGCTCGGTGGCGCCAACCGCGAGATTGGCAAGAACTCCGTCGGAGGCTCCAGCTATGAACGGAGTATTCGGGCTGAGGCCCATTTGCTCTGCATATTCAGTTGGCAAGCCGCTGATTTGGAAGGTGGTCGGCACCGGATCGGACAGCTGATCCCGGCTTATTCCCGCCGTATGCAGAGCTTCGTGATCCCAATCAAGATTCTGCAAATTGAACAATCCTGTCGCACTGGCCAGAGAGTGATCAATCACAAACCGCTGAAAAAGCTTAGCAAACACAAATTCTTTGATGCCGATAAATTTGTAGGCGGCCTTTATCAAATCAGGCTCATTATCGCGAAACCACATAAGCTTGAGCAGCGGCGACATCGGATGAATAGGAGTGCCCGTGCGGGAGTAAATGGATTGGCCTAATCCGCTGCTCCTCAGCACGTCCACGTAGCTTGCGCTGCGGTTATCCGCCCAGGTGATACAGTTGGAAAGTGGACGCAGCTCTTGATCCACAGCAATAATACTGTGCATCGCAGAGCTAAAGGACACACATAATACTTCCTCGGCGCGTAATCTTAACTGCTTCACAACAGCTTCAATCCCAATCAGGACAGCTTGGAATATTTCCAAGGGGTCTTGTTCCGCCCGGTCTGCAGTTGGAGTATGGAGCGGATATTCGATGGAATGAGAAGCCAATACGCGGCCAGCACGGTCGACAATTAATGTTTTGGTGCTTGTTGTTCCAATATCTACTGCAACCATATAGGGAGCAGCTGACGCATCTGCGGTCATATGCTGATATTCCCTTCTTCATCGAATGCAAGCTCGTACGGCGCCGTCAGGACTTCTATATCTGGATGCGCTATGGCTTCATTCAATAAATTTACAGAGATTTCAATCTCTCCTACATGCAGAGTATCGCGAATTCTCACTAGCTTGCATTGCGTATAATCCAAAATATTGCAAGTCTTTACCGCTGCCTTAAACGCCAGCAAGTCATTGTCCAATGTAGTAGCAGTCTTTGTCGGCGCGCAGACGGTAGAAGTCAACCCGTTTGCATAGGTAGCTTCGAAATCCATTTGGGCCACAAGCCGCTTGGTAGTAAAATCAGCTGTGCCCACTCCGTTGGCATTCCCGTTCGTTTCCTTGGTCAAATCCAGCACGACCATTTTACTCACATCCGGTCCGCCATGGGCATATGGAGTTGGATAGCGGCCGGTCACATTCGGGTCCATGCCGTCGCCGCTGATGTTTTTGCCGATATAATCGATCACCAGCACATCGATCTGGTCGAACAATATGCGCGGCAGCCGCGCCTTTGCCTGGATCAGCAGCAGCTCTTCCCGCTCCTCGATCTGCGCGGCAGGCAGCACCTCGATCCTGCAGGTCTGATCGTAGGCATTTTCCACGAGCGCTACGCCAAATACAATGGGCAACTTCTCCAGCATCATGTTGGCCATCAGCACCACATGCTCGGCCATGTACTTGAAGCCAAGCTGATGGCAGGCTTCAGCGCCCTTCTGTTTGCCCAGCCCGATCGCGATCATCTTCATGATGCCGCTCTCGATCTTTCCGCGAAAAGCCGTGTGCGGTTTCACACGGTTAATCACAACAATGGCATCCGCTTCGGCTGCGAGCCGGTCAACATAGACAGGAAGTCCATTGGCCAATTGGCCGATTTCAATGACTTCCATGGAAGAATGAATCGGCGCCCCCATCAAAGCTTCCGAGATGCCCAGATGGTGCAATACACCGATCTGTCCTTCTGCCGTTGCCCCGCCATGACTGCCCATACAGGGAACTATGAACGGATGTGCCCCTGCAGCTTTAATGGCGTCAATCGTTGTCTTGGTAACCATCGCAATATTGGCGATGCCTCTGCTGCCAACCGCAACAGCAACCTTCTGGCCTAGGCGCAGCTGATCCACGGCTCCGGGCTTTTCAAGCTCGAGCCGTAAAGCTTTCTCCGGATGCTCCAGCATGGAAGCATCAAATTTCTGGCGAATTCGCACCATCTGGGGAATGGGAACGTCTTGTAAAAGCTGCTGCAGAATACTCATGGAACCAGCCTCCTAATTTAATTTGCGGACCGATTGCCGAACCATTAATTCGGTCTTTAAGTAGACGGATTGCGTTTCGAGCTGCTTCTGCTCGATACCCTGGATCAAACGCTTCGCGCCTTCACTGGCAATCAGCTCAATAGGGCGTCTGACCGTTGTTAATGCCGGAGTGATGAACGCGGAAAAAACCGTATCATCGAACCCGATAATGGAAAAATCCGCAGGCACCTGCAAGCCCTTCTCCGTAACTGCCTTCATTGCACCCAGCGCCATCTCGTCATTACTGCAAAAGACAGCAGTCGGAGGCTCGCCAAGCTCCAAAAGCTGCTGCATGCCTCTGAATCCGCTTTCCAAGTCGTACATCCCCGGCTGTAAATATGCCTTATTGACGGGGATCCCATGTTCGTTCATTGCGCGTATAAAGCCTTCTTTTCTATTTTGCGCAGATTTAAATCCCGCTCTTCCTTCAATCATGGCAATTCGTTCATGACCCTGATCGATCAAATAGGAAACCGCTTGAAAGGCACCCTGCTCTTCTTCAGCGATGATATTAAGCACACCTTGACTGTCGACTTCACGATTCAGCACCACTACAGGAATGCCGACGGATACGACATGCTCGATGAAGGGTCCATCTCCGCTGCTTTGGCTCACAGCAATGATGCCGTCAAAATTCTTTCGGTTGATGGAGTGATAGCTCGAATAATCATCGATCCCTTTGACAATAAGCTGATAGCGGTCTTTAATGACAATGTTGACCCCGCGAATGGCTTCATAGAAAAAACCGGCCGAGGTACCTTGATTGAGGGTTGTAAAGAATAACCCCAGATGGTACGAACGATCCATAACCAGACTTTTAGCGTTAAAATTAGGCGAATACTTCATTTGATCAGCCAATGCGCGGATTCGGTTCTTGGTCTCTTCTTTGATGTAGGGGCTGTCATTGAGCGCTCTTGAAACCGTCGTATGCGAAACGCCGGCAAGTCGAGCTAAATCCTTAATTGTAAGGCTCATGCACTCACCTCTAACGTCATCATACCATATCAATGCACACGTTAACAATCAGTGCGGCCACACTATTTTAATCAAAAAAAGAACCGGTATCGAATAGCATACTCGGCTCTTATTAGGAATCTTTATTAGGCTGATCTCACATTTCCAGTAACAGCATTTCATGACGATACGTCTCCAGTTTTTCTTTACTGCTGCGGATCGCTGCTTCGTCGGAAGCATTCAATGCATCAGACAGAACAGCCAGCTCATAGTCAAGCTCCATTCTCAGGACCTGGATTCGTTCATTCGAACGCTGGGAGCGCAGCGCCTGCATAACCTCTTCGACCGTAATCACCGGTTCCTTTTGAAAAAGCACTTTATGCTCGATTCCGGATATCTCTACCATGCGTATAATTTCCCCAAACATAATATTTTCGATGAGAATTTGCCGGTCTTTAAACCTTTTCACAATAGCATGGCCGCGTGTGTCGCCAATCAGCTTCTCCATCATTTCGGCCAGCTTCTCATCCTTAAATGAGTAATTCCCGACAATCTTATATTTTTCGCCGATGCGCTCAAATTTTAGTTTAATCAGTTTGCGCCCCGTCCGAATCGAAATGATAAACTGTTGTTCGCTTTCGCTCCAATAGAGGGAATAACCTTCCTGAATCAATGATTTGATAAAATTACGGATTTGCCGACGGTCAAATCGCAGCTCTAGGTTGCAGTACTCCACTTCATGACTTTTACTCACGGCAATCCCCTCCTTTTGCTTACAAGTTATGTTTAGTTTAAATATTCAGACAACTTGTTTGCTTACTTTTATCTTATTATGAATTGTATGTTTTAGCAACTTGGTTTATTGACATTTTTTATGGATGATGCGAGAAAATTTCTATTCGTGGATTCCAACGCTTGAATCGCTGTTATTTTTCACCAAAAACAAAGACCCTGCACATTAAGCGGAGGGTCTTCTTACGGGAAGCAGCAATTAGTTAAGCTGCAAAAATGATTTTTTAAGAAATTTGCTTGGTCATCTTGTAGCCGCGTAAAACTCGGCGAAGAAATTTCAATCGTCTTCTTCTCAATCGAGAGAACATGGCTTAAACCAACCTTTCGGATTTACTTAATCCCCCATTGCTTATAAGGATTACGTTTGCTCCGTTTATGATTTAATAATTACCACTTCCCACATCTTATTACCCTTTTCTGGCAAGACAGAATCAGAGTTGTTTCAATATATTTCCAATGTGGTAATTATCCATAATTTATGAACTAACAGGAGCTGAAATCATGGAGACTATAACGGAAAAAAGAGCCCAATTTTACTGGGAAGCCGAGAAGCTGGTTTACGATGTTTTGCCCTGTGGTTCAGTCAAACCGGATGATACAGACAAAATCGCCAAGATATGCAATCTAAGTGACTTTCAGGTTGGAGTCGCCATTCAGCTATTGTCATATAAGAACATGCTGCCAGTTGAAGCTCTGGTTCATTAATGACAAGCCATAATGATCGGATGCCCTATTAATTAAAAACATGCCGAGGAAAAAATCCTCGGCATGTTTATTGTGCCAATCCACTTGTCAGCACTCAATCAACTAGCCTCCGCTTTTTCAGGACGAAGAATCACGGAGCCGATGCCGAGCAGGATGATGGCAAACAAAGCAAGCACGCCTAAGTTTAGCAGCACGTTCATCAATCCCTGTCCCATAGACATGCGTTGTATCGCGTCGATCGCCCATTTTTGCGGTACGAAATTGGAGAGCTTTTGCATCCAATCCGGCATGATCGAAACAGGCCAGAAGCACCCGCCGAGCATGCATGTCGGTGTAATGATGAGGGTGTTGAGCGAGGTTATGTTCGATGAATTCTTGACCATGCCCGCTACTGCACTTGCAATTCCCATACTTGCGAGTAAAAAGAATTCCATAATAACTAGCTGCGAGACAAAGGGCAAATGGTAATCAAATTGCAGGATATACCGTGTTATGGAAAGGATCAACAGGATTTGTAAGTTGCCGACCAAGAAGCTGCCCATGAAATTACCCATCACGATTTCAAACGATCGAACCGGAGCCGTATATATTCGAGCCATCGTCATTTGCTTGCGATCTTCCATAATAATGGAAACGGTGCTATTGATGAGGCTCATCATAAACATGAGCATGAATCCAATGATGGTGGAAAGACCGGGGTTTACATATAGATTCAAGTCGGTCACGGCTGCTTTCACCTGATGCTTTTCCATTTGAGCCAATGTTTTTTCTACGGCTGATTGCAGAACTGCTCCTTGCAGCGAGGCTGCTTGCAGTGAAGATACAGTTTGATTCAACTCACCGACTATGGAATCCACGTGGAGCTTCAAGGTGAATGAGGCTTCACTGACGCTTAGCTGATACATCTGAACTTGCGGTACATTGCCTTTATACAAGGAGTCGCTGAAATTAGCAGGTATGATAAATGCAGCGTCTGCCTGCTGTTTGATTACATGTTCCTTGAGCATATCAGCATGGGACATTTCTTTAAGGATATAATCTTTTCTTAATGACAGCTCTTGCACCAAGTGCTTGCCCAGGTTTCCCTGGTCTTGATTCATATAGGCGATAGTGACTACTCTCGTGGGCGCTTGACCGGCTAAGGCAATAATCAGAGAGATTACGAATGTAGGAATGACTATATAAATGAACAATCCCTTTCTCTGTCCCAGTGTCCGCTTTAACATATTAAGAGCAATATATAAGCTATTCATGGTAACCCACCATTCGATATGCGCCTAGAGAGATTATCAAAAGTCCGACAGCAATCATTCCAAGGATGGTAACATACTGCAAAATGACAGTAACATCGCTCTCCAACATCATGCGCAGCATGCTTTGCAGCGCCCAATGATTCACTGTGAACTCTCCAATCGTATGGAGGAATCCATCCGGAAGCGGCGAGAAGCCTCCGCTTAAAAATGTCATAGCCATAATCAGGAATTGAAAGATTGTTATAACCGCTTTGATGGATCCAGCCAGCATCGAGATCATGACGGCAAGACTCATCGACACGGCTGTTAAACATAGACATACGACAGCCAGCATCCCATAGGAATGACCCCAGTTTACGCCATAAAAGAGGGTTGTTGCCGCAATGATAACAAAGGATTGAAGCATTGTAATGAAGGCATTCCCCGTAATTTTACCGAACATTAAATGGACTTCCGGAATTGGCATGGAATTCAGCCGCATCAAGGTATGCTTTTCCTTTTCATTCATCATGCTTATGGCAGCGCTCATACCGGAGTAAAGCAAGAACATCACCAGCATGGCCGCCGCATAATATTGGCTCGCTGAATAATTGGCATCCGAAGCGGACAGCTTTCCCATTTGCACAAAAGAATTGTCAGCAGCTCCATACTTTGCTGCTTCTCCGCTTGGCTGGGCTGCTTTTTGAACATTAGGACCTGCAGCTATACTCAAAGACTGATAAAAATTAATTTGATCCAAAAACGAACCGAACACCATCTGTGCCGTTAAATTTTGGTCGTAATCATTCCCCAATATCATTTCCCATTCTGCCGATCCACCTCGCATGACTTTATCGCTGAAATCTGCGGGAACAACGAGACCGAACTGTTCTTTGCCAAGCTTTATCTGATTCTTAGCCTCATCAGAGGTCGTATAAGTTGTAATGTGAATTAAGTCCGTGATTCTTCCGCTTTTAAGAAATGCGGCAAGCTCTTCGTTCATGGAACCCGAATCCTGTTGAACAAGCGCCACACTCACCGAGGGAATAGCTTTATCCTTGATTTGAAATTGGTTCGATAATGCTGAACCCAGAATAAAGATCAATATTAAAGGCAGAGCAAACTGGATGAGCAAAACCGTGCGGGACGTCATCATGCGCTGAACTTCATATTTTGCAATGGTCCAAATATTCATTTGCTCCGCCTCCTAATCCCGCAGTTTTCTACCTGTCAAGGACAGGAACAATACTTCCAGATCGGGCTCAATCTGGGATAGTGTTTGAATTCTGACAAGATGCTTGGATAAAATAAACAGAATATCCTGCAAGTAAGCCTGCGAGGATGACAAGGTAATCTCGATTGTTTGATTCTGGGCTGTCACTTGGTTGATCCTTGGATGATCATTCAATTCTTGAATCGCTGCTTGGTTCAGCTTATCTACTTGGATCATAATTTTCTCCTCTTGAGCCGCTTTGCTCCTCAGTTCTTTCTCTGTTCCGCAGGCAATCAAATGTCCATGGTCAATGATTCCGACTCGGGTGGAAATCGCGGCTACCTCTTCCATGTAATGGCTCGTATAAATGATCGTCGAGCCCATTTGATTCAACTTTCTCACCGACTCCAGAATGTGATTGCGCGACTGCGGATCGATACCTACTGTAGGCTCATCCATGATGATCAGCTTCGGATGATGCATGATGGCGCAGGCAATATTCAGCCTTCGTTTCATTCCGCCAGAGAAGGAGCTCGGCTTTTCCCTTTGGCGGTCAGCCAAAGCCACGAATTCGAGCGCTTCATCCACTCGCTCCTTCAGTAAGCTTCCGCGAAGTCCATATAGCTTGGCAAAGAAGGTCACATTCTCTCTGGCGCTCAAGTTTTCATAGATCGCCAAATCTTGCGGAACAAGACCAATTCTTCGTTTAATCTCCAAAGGATCGGTTTTTACCGATATCCCGTCCAGCGTCATCTCCCCTTGATCGATTTTCAGCAAGCCGCTCAGCATTTTAATCGTCGTGCTTTTGCCAGCTCCATTTGGACCCAGCAAACCAAATACTTCTCCCTGCTCAATCGTGAGATTCAAATGATCAACTGACACTTTGGAATCATATTTTTTAACCGCATCTTTAATTTGAATAAAACTCATTTTCGTTCACTCCTTTTTTCAATTGTCAATGATTATACTTGTATCTTAAATCCAATTGCCTTTTCCCACAGGTAGATATAGTCATGAGAATGAGGTGACCAAAGTCACCAGTAGGGATTTATCAACATCAGTACGAACTTTTTGTGCTATAATTTGTCTGAAATGCTGGAGTAAATGGATAACTTTACTAAAGGACGGAGAACTTCTTGACCAAATTGTTACATACGGTCCGCTTTTTGCTTGTGCTTCTCCCAGCAATGAGCTCGATGTATCTTGAAAGCTATGATTCTTATGAATTATTTACATTTTACATCTTACTGTTTCTATGGTTGGCTGAGCTTCGCCGCATTGTGCTTCCAGAACGCTTTCATTCAATTCTAATTGTTCTGGAGATTGGCTTTGGAGCATGGCTGAGCAGTGCGTATCAGGGAGTTTTATTCATTTTGTTCTATTCTACAATGCTGACTTATTGGCAAATTGAAAGCAAACGTTTATTAAATTTGTTCGCACTCCTGCAGCTTGTGCTGCTTCAACTTTCTCTGACTGGCAGAGCACCACTTATCTATGTGACGGCTGACTTGTTGTTTATCGGTTTTGCCCTCTTGCTCCTTCAGATCAGGATTACCGCGAAAAATAAGGTGGAAACAGAACAGCTGTATGATGTGCTCAGGCGCAAGCATTATGAGCTGGATGCGGCAAAGGATCGATTGATGGATTACGCCAAGAAGGTTGAAGACATTGCACAAGTCGAGGTAAGAAACCGTATTTCCCGCGATCTTCATGATGACCTGGGCCATTTGCTCATCCGTCTGAAGATGATGATGGAAGCTTCCATCCAGATCCTGCCGCACCAACCGGATAAAGGAATGGAAATGATTCATACCGTCCGCGATCAGCTTACGGAAAGCATGGATCTGCTGAGAGCTACCGTACGCCAATTAAAGCCCAATGAAGAAACGATCCAAACCTACACACTGGACAAATTAATTAAAGATTGGGCAAAAGATAAAGGTGTCCGGGTACAGTATGAATCCAGTGGTTTGCCTTATGCGCTATACCCCAGCCTTGAGTTTATTTTGTACCGCAACGCGCAGGAGGCAATTACGAATGCGATTCGACATGGCGCGGCTACCGAGGTTCAAATTGACTTGCACTTTGAACCTAAACTCATAACTATGCATGTAATCAATAATGGAGCCGTTTTGAGCGCTGATTCCGACAAGGGCCTTGGGATCAGCGGGATGGAGGAACGTACCCAATTGGTGGGGGGGCAGCTTCTTGTTTCCTATGAATCGCCATTTACGGTAACCACCAGGCTGCCAACTACATATAGAAACGTCTAAAACGTTTTGGAAGGAGCGCTTTTCATGATTCATGTTCTCATCACAGATGATGATCCTTTTATCAGAGAGAGCTTAAAGCTTATTCTTGACCTCGATCCTGAGATCAGCGTTACAGGTACATGCGTGAATGGTGAAGAAGCCCTGCAAGCGATAAACCGGGGAAATCAGGTGGATATCGTGGTGATGGATATTCGCATGCCTGTTTGCGACGGGGTGCAGGGAACGATGAAAATCAAGCAGGCGCATCCGGAAATTCAGGTGCTTATCCTCACCACCTTTGATGACGACGAGTTTATTATTGAAGCCCTTCGCTATGGAGCCAGCGGTTACTTGCTGAAAAACATTCCGCCTGAGCAGATTATTCATGGTATCAAGACTGTTCACCAAGGCAGCTTGCTGATCCATCCCGATATCGCCAAGAAGCTCCCCGGCTTTATAGGAGCTCCTTCTCGCGCACCGAAGACTGCTGCCCAATCGCTTGCAAACTTCAAATTAACGTCTACCGAACAAACGGTTATTCAAAAGATCGCAGACGGGCTCTCAAACAAGGAAATCGCCCAGGAATTGTTCCTGAGCGAAGGCACGGTCAAAAATTATATAACAGAAATCCTCAGCAAATTGAACCTGCGGGACCGGACTCAAATCGCCATCTTTTTCTTGAAGAATCAGAGCATGTAACGATTTAGTTAGCCAAAGCCTAAATTGCAGGAGCTGCTGATTTGTTCTAGAATGTGAGTACACCCATATCGAGATAGAGGAGATAAGAATCTATGAGCTTTACAGGATTTGCACAAAAGGATTTCGACACTTTCCATATTGAAGGTCTGGATTCGCGAATGGAGGCGATTCGCGAACGGATTCAGCCCAAGTTTAAAGAGCTGGGGGATTCCCTTGCCGCTGATCTGTCCGTGCTCTCCGGCCATGATATGCATCTTCATATCGCCAAGCATTTGAGAAGAAAGATTCATCCCCCGGTAGATACCTGGCTGGCGATTTGCCATACGAAACGCGGCTACAAGCAGGTTCCTCATTTTCAAGTCGGGCTTTTTGATGATCGCCTGTTCATCTGGCTTGCACTGATTTATGAGCTTCCGAGCAAGCAGGCTATCGCCGATGCATATGCCAAAAACCTGAAGACGATCCGCAAAGAGCTGCCGGAGTCCTTTCTTCTATCCTTTGATCATATGAAAAAAGACACGGTCGCTGTAAAAGATATGGACAAAAAGGCTTGGATCGCTTCGCTCCAGCGTTTCAGGGATGTTAAAAAAGCGGAGCTGCTCATAGGCTTAAATCTAAGCGCAAATGATGCCATTGTAAGCGATGGCGATAAACTCGAGCAATTAATCAAGGAAACGTTTGAAAAATTGCTCCCTCTGTACAAGCTTGCACAAAAATTTGCGGGTTAAAAGCTTCATTACTGTATACACTATGCTTGTATTTCCAGACCCTTACAGTAAAGGAGCAAAATCATGAAAGCTGCATACACCAGGAAGTTAGTAATTAGCACGATCGTTCTCTCATTAACCTTAAGCGGAGGCACTATCTATGCGGCCAAACGTGTTAATCTGGCTGAGTCAGGTACAGAGGCCCAAACGAGCAAGAGCAACCAGAGCAGTGATGCAAGTAAAGTTCAGCACAAGGATCATCAAGCAAACAAGCAGGCTAAACATGAAGGCAAGGAGTTTCCGTTGTTAGAGGAAGCTGCATCCATTCTGGGGACCGATCAACAGTCACTTGAGAAGTCACTTCAGAGCGGTAAAAGTATCGTGGATGTGGCCAAGGAAAAAGGTATCAGCGAAGCTGATCTGACCTCGAAGCTGCGGGTACTGCGTGAAGCCAAGATCCAGGAAGCCGTGAAAAACGGCAAGCTGGATGCCGCCAGAGCCGATATGATGAAACAGCGATTGGATGAACATCTGAAATTCATGATTAATGAGAAAGGCCTGCATATGAGGAAAGACCATCATTTCAAGGACTCTTCCTCCCGCCTGCATCCGGATTTCGAAAAAATTGCCGAAGCACTCGGCATGACCAAGGATAATTTATCCATGGAGCTGAAAAGCGGCAAATCACTGGTTGAAATTGCTGCCGCAAAAGGCATGTCCAAGGTCAAGCTGGTGGATACGATCAAAGCACAATTAACTCCTTCCATTGAGCAAATGGTGGATCGCAAATACTCATTGAAGCATTAAGAGATTGAGACTTTTTCGTTTTAAGGGCTGTCCTTTCGAGGACAGTTCTTTTTTTGTAAAAATGAGCAAGTACTCACTTTACAAATTCAGCAGACAATAGTATAGTTAAATTATTAATGAGTGATTACTCACTTTATAGAGGAGTAACACTGAGAGGAGTCATAATCATGACCTTACAAACCTCTATTCGCGTCCTGCAGATCAACAAACAATTTGGCGAAAAAACCGTACTGCAGGATATCAATTTACAGGTGCAAAAGGCGGAGATCTTCGGTTTACTTGGTCCTTCCGGCTCCGGTAAAACGACCCTTGTCCGCTTGATCGCCGGCATTGATGATCCCACATCTGGCGAGGTTTATGTCCTCGACCAGCGCATGCCCCAGCTGGGGATGATGTCGCGCATCGGCTATATGGCGCAATCCGATGCATTGTATGCGGAGCTTACTGCACAAGAAAACATGGAATTCTTCGCTTCCTTATACGGACTAAGCGGAGCCAAAAGAAAGAGACGCATCCATGAAGTGATGGAACTCGTTGGCCTGACTGATCATTTGAAGAAGCAGGTATCTAGCTATTCAGGGGGCATGAAACGCAGACTGTCACTGGCGATCTCGCTGATTCATGAGCCTGGTATACTGATTCTTGATGAACCTACCGTCGGGATCGATCCTGTTTTGCGCAAATCAATCTGGATGGAGCTGGAGAAGCTTAGCTCTCAGGGAACCACCATACTCCTTACGACACATGTCATGGATGAAGCGGATAAATGCCATCGCCTGGGAATGATTCGGGACGGAGCCTTAATTGCTGTTGGCTCCCCGCACGAGCTAAAGCTAGCCACCTCTTCTCCAACGATCGAAGAAGCCTTTCTTTATTATGGAGGTGTGCGTTCATGAGAGTCAGAGCCGTTATTATTCGAATCCTGAAGCAATTTTTGCATGATAAAAGAACACTGGCCATGATGATTGTCGCGCCGATGCTGATTTTATATATGATGTCGCTTGTGTTTAATGGCGAAACGTATCATCCCAAGCTTGGAGTCGTCAACCTGTCGGATGCCATCATCCAGAAGCTGCAGGCGCAAGGAGCAGAAGTGACTGCCTATGATGTTGAACAAGCCGATAAGGAGCTTGCGGACGTTCACCTGGATGCCGTCATCCGGTTAGAATCCGGTGCACCGCAAATCAAGCTGGAAGGCAGCGACCCTGCGAAGAGCAAAGCCGTGCTTTTCTTGCTGCAAAAGGCTCTGCAAAGCTCAGCACCGAATCCAGCTTCGCTGCCGCAGCCCTCAATCAGCTATCTGCATGGCTCGGAAAGCATGGCGGCTTTTGACAATTTCGGACCCGTACTTATCGGATTCTTCGTCTTCTTCTTTGTCTTCCTGCTTTCCGGTGTATCCTTCCTGCGGGAAAGAACAGGCGGAACCCTGGAACGATTGCTGGCTTCCCCTCTCAAGCGATGGGAGATCGTCGTCGGCTACATTCTCGGCTTTGGTATCTTTACAACCTTGCAGGCAGCTTTGATTGCCTGGTTTGCGACAAGCGTTCTTGGCCTGATGATGGTCGGCTCTTTCTGGTATGTTCTGCTGATAACCGTGCTGCTGTCACTCACCGCACTAACGCTGGGAACACTGATTTCCGCTTTTGCCAATAACGAATTTCAAATGATTCAATTCATTCCGCTGATCATTGTTCCACAGGTGTTTTTCTCCGGCTTGTTCAGTCTCGACACAATGTCTGTGTGGCTGCGCTGGATTGGAGTCGTCATGCCGCTGAGGTATGGAGCTGATGCCTTGAGGAGCATTATGATTCGCGGCGGCGGCTGGGATCGCATTTTCCTGGACGTTCTTGTGCTGGCCGGCTTTTCCTTGCTGTTCATGCTGCTCAACATTCTGGCATTAAGAAAGCATCGCAGGATATAATGGACATGGAATGAGGTGAGAAAATGTCCGAAATGGAGCAATGGCTCGCAGAGCTGATCAAGCTAAACGATGAAGATGACAAAATGACCGAGAAGCAAATCAAAATCGTGCAAGCCGCGGTTGAGATATTTTCCGAAAAAGGCTACTCCGGCTCCTCCACCAGTGAAATAGCGCAAAAGGCCGGAGTTGCCGAAGGAACGATATTCCGACATTATAAAACCAAAAAAGACCTGCTGCTATCCATAGTGGCGCCGACTATGACGAAATTGATCGCCCCGTTTGCGCTTAAGGATTTCACCAGGATTCTTGAAGCCGATTATCCGGAAGCCGAAGATTTCTTAAGAGCTGTTATCCGCAATCGGATGGAGTTTGCACGCAAAAACACACCTGTTATAAAAATATTTTTACATGAAATTCCGTTTCATGCGGAGCTGCAGGCCCAATTTAAAGAATTGGCAGCCAAGCAGGTGGTGCAAAGAGCGGAAAAAGCGGTAAAGCATTTCCAGTCCCAGGGCAAGATGATTGAGCTTCCCTCATCAACGGCCATTCGTTTAATAGCCACCACCATCATTGGGCTCATCCTATCGCGATTTCTTTTTCTGCCTGAAGCAGACTGGGATGAAGACCGGGAAATCGAATATACGATCGATTACATCATGCACGGATTGGCGCCAAGATGACACAAGGATAAACAGATAAGCCATCCTAATTGACGAGCGCGTTTGTCAAGGTTGATGCGAAGCATCAACAAAAAAATAGACCACTTGGCGTGGTCCGGTAAAATTTCTCCCCCAGCAAGTAAGCGAGGGTGCAGAGTTGCCCCGGCACCCTGCTTTTCCTCATAACTAAATGATGCTGGCCCTGATTTCGTTTCTCAGCTCCGCCGTTACCACCATTAACTACGCTCGTTTTTCGCGTCTTTGTTGGCTCCTTCGGTACCTTCTGCTCCTTCACCCATCTTGTTGCCCATCACTGCGCCAGCGACGCCTCCTACAATAGTACCCACCGGCCCCAATAGGGAGCCCGCGGCAGCACCCGCAACACCACCGCCTACTGTTCCTACAGCTTCACCAGTGTCAACACCGTTCGTGTTATTCTTATTTCGACCAGCAGCACCGTTCCGATTGCGATTGTTGTTTTCAGCCATCCTTCTCACTCCTTCGTTTTATGATTGGGAAGCGCGGCTGATTCACCAGCACAGTCCCAGAACATATTGTGCCCGACCAGACTTGAAGGATTCTTAAATTTTAGGGAAAGAATGAATTGGCGAAAACATGCATTTTTTCTTTGGGAAAATGTCAAGACGCGTGTGCAGCAGGGCCGCGGTCAAGTGCAAGGAAACGGAACAGCAGAAGCGTGGCCGCCATACACAGAACCCCGCCGATAAGAAACGGCAGCGACTGATTCAAGGTAAAGACAGCGCCGCCCAAGAGCGGTCCTGCAATACGGCCCAGGCTGTCCATGGACGAGTTCAAGCCCGTCGTTACTCCTTGGCCTACATTCGTCCTTTGTGTGATCAAGGAGATCACACAGGGCCGTATGAGTGCGTTGCCAGCGCCAAATACCGAGAGATAGATGGCGGCGGTCAGCACGCTCGAGGATAGCAGCAGCAGGAAGAAGCCTGCCGCGGAAATGATTAAGCCAATCGCGATAACACGTTGTTCGGCTCCTTTTTTAACAAGCCTTCTGACCACTCCGCCCTGAATTAAAGCCCCTACGATTCCGCTCGCCAGAAACATCATGCCGATATCAAACGGTGTGGCCCCAACTTTGGCCATTTCAAAATACTGCAGAGTCGCTTCCAATCCGGCAAGCGTGAAGGTAACTAAAAATGAGAGCATGTATAAATATTTCAGCGAACCGGCAAATGCTGTCCACCTTGAAGGCTTTTTCGCTTGTTTATCGGCTTGTTTGGTTGTCCGCTTTTCTGGAGGAAGGGATTCCTTCAAGACGGACAGCGCAAACAAAAAAGTCGCGAAGGATAAGCCTGCTGCAGCGAAGAAGGGAAGCGCCGTTCCCCATTTGCTTAATATGCCGCCAATCGCAGGTCCAAAAATAAATCCAAGTCCGATGGACATACCGACGAGTCCCATCCCTTTGGTGCGGTTTTCCTCGGTGGTGATATCTGCCACATATGCAACCGCACAGGCCGTAGCCGCTCCAGAGAATAAGCCGCCTAGAATTCTTGAAACATACATGATCCACAAATGGCCGTCAGCAAAGCCGAATATCAAGAAGCTTACGCAAAAGCCAAGCAGTCCAATCATAATGATCGGCCGTCTCCCGATCCTGTCCGAAACGGATCCCCAAATGGGAGACATCAAGAATGAGGCCGCCGAATAAACGGAGAGCAGCAGTGCATTATGAAATGTAGCACCGGCATTTTTAACCACTTCAGGCAATATAGGAATAATAATCCCAAAACCAATAAATATAGTCATTAGCAGCAGCATGATGACCATGATCTGTTTATTCACTGTGCTTGTCCCCCATGCGCTTGTTTCTTATTATCGTAACACAACTTTTTTGGGAGTGGAAATGAACAATTGAAGAACAAGTAATGCAATCAAGACGATTCCGCTTACCCAAAAAGGCGCCTGGGGTCCATATACATCCCAAAGCTTGCCGGAAACAATCGGTCCGACAATCATGCCGCTTCCTTCAATGGTCAGAAAAAAACCCCATACGGCCCCGCGTTTATCCGGAGGTATCGCAGAAGCAATCAAAGCGTTCCAGGAAGGAATCATGAAAGCATATCCAAGCCCTAACAGAGCAACAAACACATATAATAAGGTTAATGAATGAATACTTGTAAAAATCAGCAGAGTTGCCGAACTGATGGCAAGGCCAACCGTCAAAAACCATCGAATCCCAAAGCGGTCCACAAGCTTACCTACAGGAATCAGAAAGATCACAGTGACGATCCCGCCGACAATGAGAAACAGGCTGTATTGACTCGAGCTGAGCTTCAAAATTTCCTTGGCATATAATGTCAGGATTGGAGTTAAAATTCCGAGCGCAAAGGATTGGGCGAACATGGCGGGAAATAAAAGCGGGCTAACCGACATGGATCGTTTGACTTCACGATAGTAATTGATTATTCTTTCCTTTCTGCTTGACACCGCTTTTTTAGTTGACGACTGCACTTTTTTTTGCGGCTGTTTGGGCAGCAATCCCGGGCCTGCAGATGATGCTTTTTCGGTCTGCCCAGGAGCTTTTCTCGGCAGCAAAAAAGCAACTAGCACAACTGCAAGAGTGCAGCCGACGATGAGGCGAAAAGCCAAATGATAGTCCGAGTCAAGTATGAAAAAATTAATCACGACGGGTCCGAGACCCACGCCGGATAACCAAGCCATATAAACAACACTCATGATCGTACCCTTGGCTTCATCTCCTGCAACCTCGGTGGACCCAGTTACCACACATGGCCATAACGGCGCCGTACCAAGCCCCAGCAAGGTGCAAGCGATTATGGTCCAAATGTACTCGGATGTCGTAGCTATAATGACAACGGAAAGCAGGGTTATAATCACGCCGCTGAGCATCGTTGTTCGATAGCCGATCTTGTCTATAATCCAGCCTACTGGTGTGCGCAGGATGTTATCGCCAATGTATTGTGCCGCAAGCGTCCATCCGATCACAAAGGCAGACGCGTTCAGCGCCGTTTTCATATATACTGGGAGTATCGTTAGCAGCAGTGCGCCTTTGACGAATTCGACCACAAGCATAATGAACAATAATTTCAATACAAAAGGCGATATAATGCGGCTGTCCTTCAAAGATTGCAGCAGCTTCATTCGTCTATCCTCCCGACAAGCAGCTTCCTATATAGAGCATTTTTGTTAGTGTAGCCCCCTGCTGCGCAAACTATTTTCAAAAATTCACTTGCATCCCAACTCTATTTTGTTATACTCAGTTTGTTTGTTGCAACATTCGACAAATCCATATTAGAAAGGAAGAGATGCCCAGGTGGATCATCATCAGACACCCCTGTTCTCCGCTCTGCTCCGTCATGCTGAGAAAAATCCGATTCAATTTCATATTCCAGGACATAAGAAAGGTGTCGGCATGGATCCGGAATTTCGTTCCTTTATTGGAGATAATGCCTTGTCCATCGACCTTATTAATATAGCACCGCTGGATGACCTTCATCAACCAACCGGTATCATTGAAGAAGCGCAGCAGCTTGCAGCCGATGCTTATGGCGCCGACTACACTTTCTTCTCCGTCCAAGGCACCAGTGGTGCGATCATGACCATGATTATGACGGTATGCTCACAGGGCGATAAAATTATCGTTCCTCGCAATGTCCACAAATCTGTTATGGCTGCTATTATATTTATCGGCGCCAAACCGGTATTTATTTCTCCTGCCCGGGATAAAAATCTGGGGATTGATCACGGAATCACCACTCGGTCCGTGCGCAGAGCGCTGGAAAAGCATCCGGATGCCAAAGCTGTCCTCGTCATCAATCCGACTTATTTCGGTGTCTGCGCCGATCTGAAAGAGATTGTCGAGCTTGTTCACAGCTACCATATGCCAGTGCTGGTGGATGAAGCTCACGGCTCATTGATTCATTTTCATGAGAAAATGCCGCTATCTGCCATGGAAGCGGGAGCGGATATGGCTGCAACAAGCATTCACAAGCTGGGTGGTTCCTTGACACAAAGCTCTGTACTCAATGTCAAAGGAAACCGTGTCAATCCCAAAAGGATTCAGACGATTATCAGTATGCTTACAACAACATCAACGTCTTATATATTATTGGGTTCTCTGGATACAGCACGCAGACATTTGGCGCTGAACGGAAGAGCACTCGCTGAACAAACGCTAGCGCTTGCTGATTATGCGAGGAAACATATTAATGAAATTCCAGGCCTCTATTGCTTCGGCGAAGAAATACTCGGAACTGAAGCGACTTTCGATTATGACGCTACCAAGCTGTGCATCCATGTTAGAAAGCTGGGCATTACCGGATACGACGCAGAGAATTGGTTAAGAGATACTTACAATATTGAAGTCGAGCTCAGTGATATGTATAACATCCTTTGCTTCGTCACCCCCGGAGATATCATGGACAATGTGGTCACCCTGATTAAGGCCCTGAAGGAATTTGCCGAGCTTAATTTCAATCCGGCCAAAATCAATGAGGTGGTCATCGAAGTGCCGGATATCCCCCAGCTGACCTTATCACCTCGTGACGCTTTTTATGGTGAAACCGAAACCATCCCTTTCAAGGAGTCCGCTGACCGCATCATAGCCGAGTTCATATATGTCTACCCTCCTGGAATTCCCATATTGCTGCCGGGAGAAGTGATCACCCAAGATCTGATCAACTACATCGTTGATCATGTGGATGTAGGCCTCCCAGTGAAGGGTCCCGAGGACCGCAGTGTTCAAAATGTGAAGGTCATCGTGGAAACCCAAGCTATCTTCTAACGGTGACAAGATAGTAATTATTGTAAAACCATGCTCCCGATGCTATGATATTTGTGACATTGTGATGGTTGGAGGTGCTTATCAGAGAATGGGTCAAAGCGCGTATATCAAATTAGTATCAGGATCATCGGTCCCCTCTCTTACCCTGGATGAGGTAAAGGACAAGCTTATGCATTACCGGGAACAGCTTGCCCAAACTGCCAAACAGCTGGGCTGGGATTACGACGAAGCCGGATTTCCTTACACCTTTGAATCAAAGCCCGAAGGAAAGAATGAATGGTTTTATCTGAAGGGTATTAATTCGCTGTACAAATACATTGTTTTCGGTGTGGGCAGTAAGCAGGAGAATGACGAGGAACGGCATTTTATCCAGGTGGTTCTTCCCGATGATGCCACCCATGGCGACAAAAGCAAGGGCAATGAGCTTTGCAAGCATTTGGGGAAAGATCTCAAAGCGGAGCTGCATTTATTCAATGGTCGGGTCATGTATTTCAATCCAAGAAAGTGAACCAACAAAAAAGCCCCGCGGGAACAAACTTCCGCATGGGCTTTTTTTTATGTAGTTAATTGTTTTCATCCGTTTCCTGAGCAATGATTTCATTGTAAATCGTTACGACACGCTCCCACTCGGCTTCATCTTCAATGTTCACCAGGAAAGCTTCCTCATTCTCTTCCTCAATGCGGAAGATAACACCATCGGCGTCGGGATCGTTGCGATCCAAAAGGACAGCATACGCATGATCCTGCGATTCAAACGTATATACCATGACCATCTCATGTTCTTTTCCGTTTTCGTCGGTTACAACAAAAACATCCTCGCCTTGCTCGGAGTCGTGGTCAGAGTCAGGACCGTGTGAATGATTGTGCTCATGATCGCTCACTGGCAGAACCTCATTTCGTCTGAAATTGTTTTCCTAGGTATCGTAACATTTTCATGGAAAGAGGTCAAACGTCCTGCATCTGGCCAAACAGCTATTATTCGGACGAAATTTGCTTTTCTGCAACTACCGTATAGGAGCTGTCGCCTTCCAGCATCATTGAAAATTTAACTGTATAGATGCCGCTCTCATCAAACGAAACGTTTTTGAAAGCCAAAGGCCACCAGAACGTTTGTTTCTGCTCACTAATCGACTTTTCTACCGAAGTAACCGCAGACTGACCGCTCGGAGTGGTTATAGAAACCCGCACGGAAGAGAGATTCGCCTTTAAATTGTCAACCTGAGTAAATACGACAAAATCAATTCGTTTCCCCTGCTTGACAACGCCGAAAGGCTGTTCCATGCTGTTGTCCTTGCCGATATCGCGAACCAGAATCATGTGCACATTCGGTTTAAACAAGGAAATCGTTTGATTGCCGCTATCCCATTGAACCAATGCTTGAAGTGAGCTTGCCAGAGAACGCAGCGGCAGGACCGTACTGCCTTTCACAACGAAAGCCGGAACATCCGAACTGGAAAAATACTGTGTCTCCCCATTGACATTTAACCTGGCTTTGCTGTAACCTTCAAAATCTCCCCATAACGATGATGCCACGACGGTAGCCGTACTAAGTACAAATATTACCAGCATCAAGGTAAACAATCGTTGAACCTTCATACCTTTACCTCCAACCCTTTCAAGATTCTTTGTGCATCTTTATACGCCTCGAGAATCGAAGAGTTGCGATTAATTTCGCAAATGTTCAAAAAAAGCGAGCAATCTGGAAGTATATTCCTGAGTATACAATTGATAGGTTCCCACATGGCCGGCTTTCTCAGTTTTCCAGAACTCAAACCGATCCTGATGCATCCTCCACATCTTCTCACTTTGCGTAAAAGGGATGGCCATATCGTCCTGACTATGAATGAAAAGCACGGGTCTCGGATAGATTTGCTGGACTGCAATTAAGGCATCAACCTGGTGCGGATCAATACCCGTCAGGCGTGGAAGAATGGTTAAGATTAGCCATGTAAATGGGAAGTTAGGCAGCTTCGACCAAACAGATAAATTTTGACTCAAATAAGATTTTAATTGGCTAAAAGGACTGTCTGCGACTACGCCCGCGATATCCGGCGCTTCTGCGGCTGCAAGCAATGATGTAGTAGCACCCATGGAATATCCAATAAGGCCGATCTTGCCAGGTTGATGTTCGCGCACCCAATCAATGGCTCCAAGCAGATCCTGCTTTTCCGAGAAGCCGACTGTAGTCATTTGACCGCTGGAGAGCCCGGAATTGCGAAAATCAAACATCAGTACGGTATAGCCGGCTTCGACAAGCCTCTTGGCTAGCGACAATGCAGGCAATCCTTTTTCCAATCGTGTACCGGCATAGCCATGGGATAAAATAAGGGTCATAGGCGAATCAGAATCTTGATTGGCTGAAGTAAGCAGCCAGCCAGCCAGTTTAACATCCAGCGTTCTGCTCGTAAATTCAATTTCCTGATACGTCAAACCATAATTTTCAGGGGAATCATCAAGAGGCAGCCGCAATGGATGTGTCAGCTTCCAGCCCACAAACCCGGAAATCCCCAAGCATCCGGCCATCAACAGCAATAAAACTATGAGAACAATCCAGATCATCTTTATTCTTGCACCCCTCTTGGATACCTGCTTCATTTAGTATAACCCTGCATTCAGCTGTTCGAAAGTGTTTTCATATAAGTATTGATATTCAGAGCTATCCCATGCTACATTAGAAAAAGCACGACTTTTGTCGAAACTGGGGGCAACTGAATGAGTTTTCAAATTCAAATGATTGGAACCGGCAGCGCATTTGCCAAAAAATATTATAATACAAATGCGCTCCTAATAAGCAATGAGTTTAAATTGTTAATAGATTGCGGTTTCACAGCTTCAAAGTCGCTTTATGAGTTAGGCCTTGGATTCGATCAAATTGACGGTATTTTAATTACTCACATCCACGCCGACCATGTTGGCGGCCTTGAGGAAGCAGCCTTTCGGCTCTATTACAAATACCGTAAAAAAATCAAGCTGTTCGTTCCTGCTCTTCTTGCACATAAGCTATGGGAAAATACACTCCGCGGCGGGCTGGAAAACGCAGGCGAAAATTTGACGAGCTTGTCTGATTTCTTTGATTTAATTTTATTGGAAGAAGGCGTCAAGAGCATGCTTCATGATGGACTTTCCATAGAAATAATCGAAACCACACATATTCCCACCAAAACAAGCTACTCCCTGTTTATCAATGATTCTGTCTTTTACAGTGCAGACATTCAATTTATTCCTGGCTTATTGCTGGATGAGGTGCTGGGCAAACGCAAATGCTCCTACATTCTTCATGATTGCCAGCTGAAAGGTCCGGCTATCGTCCATGCCACATTGGAACAGCTCTTAACCTTGCCGACTGAGGTTCATTCCAAAATTTACTTAATGCATTATGAAGATGAGATGGAAAATTACATAGACCGTGCCGGCCAAATGACCTTTTTGAAGCAGCATGAAGTTTACTCTTTCGGTACTTAGCATATTTTGAACCCATTGGTTTTCCTCCTAAGGGTTCTTTTTTTTCTGGCTTCTCACATTTTTAAGCAAAAAGGAAAATGCAGGGATTTCATGAGTGTATAGAGAAATTATGACGTGGGTGTAAATGGCTGAATGCTCGATATCAAGGTTTAAAACACTCAGGAGATGATACAGTGTTTCTAAATTTCATTTTATATGTATATGCATGTCTGTTCACCGTGTCCTCGATCTTCATGCAGGAAACTTCCATGCCGTTCTTTTTGATATTTTGTTTACTTTTGTTTATTCTGAGCATAAGGCTTTCTATTCTTCCGGCATGGGCACCGTGGGTTCGCTTACTTCTAATTTGTTGTTTTCATGTAGTTTCACAGTCGAATTGGTGTCAGCCCTTATATCTGCTAGCCATGGTGAAAGACACATATGCAGAAGAGAATCGCCGGAAAACCATGGTTCTGTCACTTACTTATGCATTGTTCTATATGTTTACTTCTTTTTTCGTTCTGAAAAAAGAAATTTCCACCATGATCATGTTTTTCCAGATTATGAATTTGGTGAACTTCTTGGCAACCGCTTTTCTTACCCGATCGATTTTCTCTGCTGTCAAGCAAACGGAATTGCTAAAAAAAGAAAAAAAATTCCTCTCAACGCAGGACACTCTGACTGGGCTTTACAATTACAGTGAATTTCATCGCAAGCTGGAGGACTTTGCCGCAAAAGACTTGCCTTTCTTATTGGTTCTCATTGATTGTACGGATTTGAAATCGCTCAATAACTCCAGAGGCTTTCAAGCAGGGAACATGATTCTTAAACAAGTTGCAGAACTGCTCAAAATCTTATTTAAAGATACCCTGATTATATCCCGCTATGGCGGTGACGAATTTGCCATGGTGCTTCCCGTGACCGATGAAGACAAATCATTGACGACTGCCAGGCATCTGCTCGAAAATGAACTGCCCAAGCTGACGGGTATCCAAATTACATACGGGATCGCCGCTTTCCCTATGAATGGCCAAACCAAAGATGAATTAATCCTTGTAGCCGAGCACCATTTATTTATGATGAAAAGGGAGATGTGGCTAAAACGCGAGGAGCATATGCTGCGATCGGAAAAATTGCGTGTTGTGGGTGAATTGGCTTCCGGAATGGCTCATGAGATTCGCAATCCCCTGACGACGGTCAAAGGCTTTTTGCAAATCTCCAAGGCTAACGGTTACAACATTGAAAATTGGTATGCCTTGATCATGGATGAAATTAATCGGATGAGTGATTTAACTGCGGAATTTTTGCAGTTTTCCAAACCGCATGCCACGCAATTTCGCGTTCAATCCTTACATGACTGCATCCTGCGCGTAATCTCCTTGACAGAGTCCGAAGCAGCCAAGCTGGGCCATCAGCTTCATTATGAGCACCCCAAAGAGCCGATCCATGTCATTATGGATCAGGACAAAATGGTGCAGCTGCTGCTTAATCTAGTCAAAAACGCCTATGAAGCGATACAGGAAAAAGGTATCGTTAACCTGTGTCTTTTCCGGAAAAACCATCATGCGATCTTGATCGTCCAGGATAATGGACAAGGCATACCCTCGGACCAACTGGAAAAGATTTTCCATCCCTTTTATACGACGAAAGAAAGTGGAACAGGACTGGGATTAGCCATTTGCCATAAAATTGTTCAGGATCATCAAGGCACAATGGGAGTTGAAAGTGTGCTCCATCAAGGGACCACCTTCACAATTACTTTACCTGTTGTGTACGATGACAATGATGCGGAATTTATTCAAGCAGCTTATATTTGAAGCGCCTTTTCCATTCTGTGATGCAAAATACCCGCATCATAAAACGGTTCAGCTGATGTTATGATGTAGCCGAGCTTCAAATAAAATTCCTCTGCATGACACTGTCCATCGAGGATACTTGCCTTACATCCATGCTCCCTGGCATGCTGCTCCATAGCCAGTATCATTTGCTTGCCCAAACTTTGTCCGCGGTGAGCTTGAAGCACAGCTACTCTTTGAAGCTTCGCTGTATGCGGATTATACTTATACCAGCGGCCCGTTGCAACTGGCATCCCGTTATCCAGCAAAAGCAGATGATGGCAAGCTTCCGGAGATTCGTCCTTTTCATCCATTTCTAGATCATGCGGTACTTTTTGCTCTTCAACAAAAACCTTTTTACGGATGATAAAGCATTGCTCCAATTCATGTTGACCAGTTACGCGTATGATTTCCATTAGTCGGATGTCCCTTCTCTATGTATCTTGAATGTCTTTTTGATCATATCCCACAAAGAGGAAACTTGTCCAACCAAGCACATTTCGATTTGAAGCGTTTTTTTGGTACAATGAACAATGAAGTATTTGCAAAAGGAGTTTTGACATGAACATAGCCTTTTTTTTATTGCCCAAGAAGGATGTTATCACGACTACCCTGCAAGCGACCTTGCGTCAAATTTTGGAACGCATGGAATTCCATCGTTATACGGCTGTACCCATCCTTACGGAACAAGGCCAGTATGTAGGGACGGTTACCGAGGGTGATCTTCTCTGGTTTTTGAAAAACAATGAGCATATCGGATTTGAGAATGCCCACAGGCATTTGCTGAATGAAGTTCCCTTGCGCATAGTGAATAAACCCGTGCATATTCATGCTGAAATGGATGACCTGATTGATTTGGCCAAAGTGCAAAATTTTGTTCCGGTTGTAGACGATTCAGATAAATTCATTGGTATTGTTCGCAGAAGCGATATCATCGAATATTGTTCCAAGCAAATGTTCAAACCTTCTTCCTTATAATCTATCAAATCCGCACAAAAGAGGAGCTCTTTGTAAAGGAGCTCCTCTTTTGTTTATTTTGTCATTAAATCACGATGGATTCGCTCGCTGCGATACGTGATGCATTATGTATCATGGGTTGGGTGGGTAAATTTACAATTTGGCCACCTGTAAATTCGGGTGATTGGCTCATCAATTTCATTTGAATTTGCTGCCACCTTTCTACCTGAGACGGTGAAAAGCCCAATTGGTTCATAATTGTGCCAATTTCAATCTCTTTCATTAACTGCACCTCACCCGATTCATTCAATGATTTCTCTTCCTCTTAACTCTATCACTTATTATCAATCTGTAAATAAGTGTATATTGTCGAATCACCTTAAAAATAAATCAATGCCTGGCTCCTAACCGACAATTGAAATACAAAAAACCGCCAAGGGCAGTTGGATGGCGGTTAAACACATTACATTATTGCTGCTGCTTGGCCTGCGAGTTTGTTCCGGATACAAATTCTTGGGTCCAATCGACCATGCCGTTCATCATAGTGAGGATTAAATTCACTACATCTTTTTCCGTAAGACTACCGCTTGTCTGGGAGGTAATGTATTGTGAAGTCTTTTTTTCCAACTTTTCGACAAGATCCTTAATAGCTTGAAGATCTTTAGCCAATTGAGGGATATTGTTACTCTTTTGCTTATTATCTTTCTGGCCGTTTTGTTCACTTTTTCCATCTGATTCGTGCCCGCCTGAGGATGATTGGCTCGCCGAATGATCATGGTCCTGCCCATTCTCGCTTTGGATCAGCATATCTTTAACCTGTGCCAATTCCATCAACACTTGTTCATTTTGTTTGGTTAATTCATCAATCTGCGTCTTCAGTTCCTGGGTTTTAATCATGCTCAGTTTCCTCCGAATTTCCTTCTATTTCACAACACCGCAGGCGACACGATTACCCGAGTTCCCTGTAGGATCTGTTCGCAAATCATCCTCTTGCTCGTGGATAATCAAACTGAGCCCCTCGGGCCTGATTAATGAACCCGGCTGATCCCGCTGCAAAGTTATGGCTTTGGAAACCATTTCCATATTGGCTTGACCCTCGCTGTTAACCACAAGGTTCGGCAGATCACCTGAATGATAACCCAGTGGATTGGCTAAGCCATGCTGTTTACCGAAGGGGTTGAAATGTGCCCCGGCGGAAGTGAAATCAGGTCCCACACAGCTTCCCTTTTCATGAAAATGAATGCCATGGAGCCCTGGCGACAATCCGGCAGCTTGAACCCGAATCTTCACGCCTTCCGCTGTTTGCGATAAATGCGCACGCCCGATTATGCTGCCAGTCGTATTTTGCAGCGGGATTTCCAAGGCAAGCTTTTGATTTGAATTACCCAAAGCCTGCGCTGAAACGCAAAAGTCGAAGCCTCCCATACAGGTCCATCCTAAACATAAGCATAAGAAAAGCTTTCTTGTTGTGGTCATGTATTTGCTCCTTTGGACATAAAAATTTTCCTTTATGCTTAGGATGTACAATTGAATCCATCAATAAACATAAATGGATTCGATTTGTTTCCCTGTTCCTGTGGTAATATAACACATGAACCTAAAACTGACTGAGCGAGGTGTCGATCATGCATTTTTCCAATTTGCTTGTTGCTTATGACAGTTCAGATTTGTCCAAGAAAGCTCTTCATTATGCTTATAACCTGGTAAAAGACAATCCTGCAGGAAATCTACATTTGGTTTATGTTTACCAATTTCCAACTGTAGTCCTGGGCGAGGCTATAATTCCTACACCTACAAGCGTAGATGAAGAATATAGCGAGCAAGCAAAGAAAATTATGGAAGGCGCCAGAAGCTTGCTTTCAGACTATCCGAATACAACCTATGCGCTTAGGCAAGGTCAGCCTGCTTTTGAGCTGCTGGAATATGCGCAGGAGCAAATCTGTGACCTTATCGTCATGGGCAGCCGTGGACTTGGAGGGATCAAGGAGTTCCTGCTGGGCAGTGTCAGCCATCATGTAGTTCAGGAATCGAGGATTCCTGTATTGATCGTGAAGTAAGAGAATGGACAGGATCTAACCCTGCCCATTCTCTCGACTCTCTTCACCTCTATGGAAATGCTCAACAAGCTTATTAAGCCGGATCGCCTGAAATCCATAATCGTACATGGCCGCAGCCACGATGGACAAGCGAAACATGCTTTCGCCTGTTTCTGTATATTGACTCATGAAGGTTTGCAAAAATTGATCGTTTTGCTCTTCCATCAAGTCCATTTCGGAGCTTTCCGATTTCAGCTTCTGTTCGAATTTAAGTAAAATATGTTCATGATATTTCATTAATATTTCGAGCTGGCTGTCAAAAAAAGCATCCCACTCAGGTGTGCGATGGGATTGGAAATAATGCCGATCAATCGTATCCAGAACCTCACGGCCCTTGTGCAGCGTTTGGAGCATTTGCTTATAAACAATTAAGCTTCGGCTGTCGCTGAATGCAGCACGCTTCAACTTCTTAAACTCTTCCTCGTAAAGCTTGTATTTGTCCGTAAGCGACTGCAACGCGCTTTCCAACCCCTGCTTTTCCTCACGACTAACCGCTTCCTTCATTTCATCGGAGATAGCTGTCCGCAGCAGCAAAGACATTTTCGCAAAGACAGATTGAATTAATGTCAAGAACTGCACCTTCGGCTTTGGCGGAATAAATAAAATATTGATCAAGAATGCTGCGGATATTCCAATCAGCATTTGCAGAAATCGATTCAGCGCAAAATGCCACTGTCCGGACGCCTCCATAACGGCAATCACTGTAACCAGTGTCAACCCCACAGTTTCCTCCATGTTGATTTTCAAACAAATCATTATGACCAATATACAAACAAGTCCAATGATAATCGGCTCGTTGGAGAAGGCCTTGCCTGCAATTAATGCAATTACGGCCCCCAATGTATTCGTCTGAAGCTGCTCAAGAAAGTACCGCCATGAACGATAGATGGAGGGCTGAATCGCGAAAATCGCCGCTACCGCTGCAATGACCGATGGCGTGAACCCCAGCAGTTCACTAATGTAGAGTGATACCGTCACGGCGATCCCTGTTTTTAGCATTCTGGCTCCAAATGTCATGGTTTTGCCCCCTTAGCTGGACTTCAATGGATAAGCCCATTGTACACAGGTAAAGGTGTTGTTGGCAAAAGCAGCCATTTGAACCGCTGGTTCATCGCGTGCCCCTAGCCTTTGTATAATGCTTTATCAAGGCCTACATCCTGACCGTCCCACACTTTTTTGGCCGTCCAATCCGCATATCCTGTCCAGAACGGTTCATCCGCAGGCAGTCCCAGCGGCAAGAACACTGTGCAGCACAAATACAAGCTGCCGGTAGAGATATACGTCTCTCCCATCTTCGGCTGTTTGCCGCATAGGCCTATCGTCAGCCAGCCGGCCTGATCGAATGTGCCCGGCTGCTCGATCAAGCGGCGTATGACCGCCGTAAGCGCACAGCGTACCTGAGCGGGCTCGACGTTGTCAGGCAGCTCGCGGCGCAGAGCCATCTGCGCAAGGTGCTGGAACGCGCCGAAGCGGTAAGCCAGCGAGCGCCCGACCGGAGGAAATGTGCCCTCCGGCGAGATCTGGCGCTCCTGCACTCCGGCGTAGCGAACGGCTCGGCGCCGGATCGAATCTCGGGCTGTCGATCTCCCAACACTTCGACGATATCAAGCAGCATCGGCTGAATCACGAAGCTATTGTAGTAATCGGTGTGGTAGCTTGGGCCATCACCGTATCGGCCGTCGCCCTTGTACCACTGCTCGTGCTGCTTGATCGCGTAGTCAACGCGCATCAAGTCCCAGTCCTCGCCAAGGCTCGCAAGAGCCGTTTCAATCATGGCTGAAAACAGCAGCCAATTGTTGAAGACGGGTTTGCGGCTGCGCGTCGACTTCAGTGCGTTCACCAGCTGCGTGCGTACACGTGGCGACAGTTTATCTTTAAGTGCAGTAGGCGCTCTAAGGATGGAATGCGCCAAGAAGGCTGCATCTACAATCGGTTGATACCCTTCGGAGAAGTTCAGGAAATCGATCGAGTCTGGATTGGTTCCGGAATCAAGGGCCTTCAAGGCAAGAATGGAGTATTGCTCCCTCAGGGCTCCTTCCGCTCGATGGCTGCCTCCACTTTCCAGCCAAGGAGCAATCCCCGCGAGTGTCCTTCCAACAGCTTCGAGATGGGAATAGAGGACTCTGTCCTCCGCTATCGCTTCTACCGGCATCTCCTCCCGCAGCTTTCCTTGCGCTGCCGCTTTCAAAACGGGTCCTGCTATGCGCTGCATCGTATTAAGCCAATAGTCTCTGTCTGTTTGTTTCATCTCAAACATCCTCTCCGTAAGCACACAGCCAAAATATGATTGACAATTGAACCGGTTAAACCATACTATTATTGTATATTTAACCGGTTCAATCGTGCAACAGCTATTTGTTCGGAGGTCTGTATGAATGAAATGAACAAGCAAAAACAAGCCACCATTATGGATATTGCCGCAGAAGCAGGCGTCTCCAAAGCAACCGTCTCCAATGTGCTGAGGCAGCGCAGTGTTCCGCTCTCCGCAGAAACGGTGCGCAAGGTTGAGGAAGCAGCGAAAAGTCTTGGCTACCGCCGCAATTTTGTTGCAGCCAGCTTAAGCCTTCGCAAAACCAATGAATTGGGTCTGCTTGTCCCCTCTTTCGGCGGCTACTACGGCCGATTCGCTGAGTATATGCAGGCTGAAGCCTATAATAACGGCTATCATTTGTCCGTTTTCTCAGCATCCGGGTCTGATCCGGCCATTGAGAAGCAGCATTTGGAAATGCTGCTGCAGCGCAGGGTTGACGGCCTTTTTTGCCATGGACTTGCGATGAGCCATGAATCGACCAAACAGCTTGTCGGGGAAGGTACGCCGCTGGTGCTGTTTAATGCTTGGGGCTGGCCGGAAGACATCTCGATTGGCGCCGTCAATCTTGATTTTGCCGGGGCTGCTGAAAAGTCCGTGCAGCACTTGCTCGCTTGTGGATGCGGCAGCGTATTTTATGCGGGTCGAAAAAGAGCTCGAGCAATTGATGAGCAGCGCCGAATCGGTTTCGCGGCAGGTGTGAACCGAGCCTCGGTTGAGCTGCCCTGGGATCTGCTTGATGTGGCTGACCACCATCCAACCGAGCTTCTGGCCGCTGTGCTCGAGCGCTGTCGTGGAACGGATAAACCGGCAGGCATCGTTGCATTTGATGATAACCTGGCTTTCCAACTGCTTACTTCAGCACAGCGGATTGGTATTAAGGTTCCGGAGCAAATCCAATTGATAGGCATCAATAATGACGGAATTGCCAAGGACAGCTTTCCCAGCTTAACAACTTGGGATATCCCATATAAGCTGCAAGCGCGTACTGCAATTGGTCTATTATTACGCCAATTGGGAGAATCGCTTGATCCCGAGAGTGAACACCTTATCCCTTTGGATGTTCAAGAAATCCCTATTCCTTTAACCTTGGTAACACGAGAATCAACTAAAACGATATGAGGAGCGTGTAATTCATGTGGACAAAAGCGATTGAAGACGCCGTACTGAAAACGAGGGCTAATATTGAACGTTTCGGAGATTTATTTCCTCATGTCAGCGGTGAAGGGGTTTATCAAATGAATCCTAATACGGAATGGACAGCCGGCTTCTGGTCCGGGCTTTTATGGCTGAGCTATCAATACTCCGGTGATGACATCTTTCGTGAGGCCGCTCGGTCAACGGTTGCCAGTTTTCAGCATAAACTGGATCAAAATATCAAGTTAGACCACCATGATATTGGGTTTCTCTATTCCTTATCCTCGAAGGCCCAGTGGATTCTGGAGAAAGATGAGGCGGCCCGGAAACTGACCCTGCAAGCCGCTGATGTACTGATGAACCGCTGGAGAGCAGAGGGTCAATACCTGCAAGCCTGGGGGCCGAAGGGTGATACTCAAAACGGAGGCCGCATCATTATCGACTGCTTGATGAACCTGCCCCTGCTATACTGGGCAGCCGAGCAAACCAGAAATCCTCACTATAAAGATGCAGCTATAATTCATGCGGATAAAAGCAAAAAATTTCTCGTTCGCGGCGATGATTCATCTTATCATACATTTTATTTTGATCCGGCTAATGGAGATGCTCTGCGTGGAGGTACTCACCAGGGATATAAAGATGGTTCCACTTGGACTCGCGGCCAAGCATGGGGCATATATGGCTTCGCCCTTTCCTACCGCTATACTAAGAATCCCTTGTATATGGAAACTTCCATACGTCTGGCAAAGTATTTTATCAATCATCTTCCTGCGGATGACGTAGCTTATTGGGATTTTGATGTACCTGTAACCGAGAGCACCAAAAGAGACAGCTCTGCATCGGCAATTGCAAACGCAGGAATCCTTGAACTGTTGGAGCATTTGGATCATGCGGATCCTGCTTACGCGACACTTGAAGAAAGCATGCTTCGTTCAATGAAGTCGTTGGTAGTAAACTACTCCACCATTGGAGATCCTGATGCCCAAGGATTGCTAAAGCATGGTTCTTATAGTGTAAGAGGTGGTGCGGCACCAGATGATTTCATGATTTGGGGAGATTACTACTATCTGGAAGCCCTCCTTCGCTTGGAAAAAGGATTTAAAGGTTACTGGTACGATTAAGTCTTATCCAATCAATAATCCAATGAAAGACCAAAAAAAACACCGCACTCCCTCCGTGCGGTGTTAGATTATTTATTTGACGACTAGAACGGGAACTTTTGAATTTTGGACAACATTGTGGCTCACACTGCCAAGGAAAAACTCTCGTATAGCACCCAAACCGCGGCTGCCCATAACTATGAGATCACAATTATTTTCATGAGCATATTCCAATATTGAATGGGCGGGTTGCCCCCGGCTTGTTACATAAATTACGTTTAAAGTAGATGGAATCTTGAATTTTACTTCATCAAGAACCTTGGTGTCGGTTTCCATATGACTGACATTGCTAAAATAGTACGGTGCAGCTGAAGCGGCATACGAATAAGAAGGTGCTTGAATGACGTGCATAACGATTAATTGCGGAGCGACAAGATAGTCATATTTTTCCTTCACAATAGCGATTGCTTTGTCCAAAGCCTTTTTAGAGAGATTTGACCCATCATAAGCGACTAGCACTTTAGAAAATATCAAGGTAACCACCTCTCAACGATTATTAAGTGATACTTTCATTGTAACATATAGTTGTCAGAATAGTTAGATAATTAAAGCCTATTTTACACAAAAAACCGCCTAAAAAATTAGCTATTCAGGATGGTGCTGATATTGTCCAAGATTAATAAAGCGATCCTGCTTGATATCCACACCCTCAGCCCGCAGCAAAAATAGTTGCAACTCATACGATTCATCATCTGCGATGCTTATTTCTCCCCTTATATTAACCACCCGATGCCAGGGAAGCTTATACTTTTTGCTCATCGCATGCAAAATTCGTACGACCTGCCTTGCTCCTCTTGGGCTCCCGGCATGTTTGGCAATTTGCCCATAGGTCATTACTTTACTTTCTGGTATGGAGCGTATTATTGAAATTACTTTTTCGGTGAACAAAGTCATTTGTGAATTCCTCTCTTTTGAGCTATTATTGATTGGTATTTATTGTAATCACACTAAATACAGTTTGCTATTGTATTTCACGTAGGATACAATTATTTTACAACATAATAACAATTTCGAAAGGGGTATTATACATGAGTTCTCAAGTTGTCTTACATACTGCCCAACTCGTTCGTTTAACGCTGATTAGCAGAGTTGAAGAGATCAGTGAAGATTTGTTTGATGTACAACCGTCACCGTTCAACAACACCATAAGATGGAACATTGGCCATATCATTGCTACCCTAGATAGAATTGTTTTTAATCGGGTCTTCCAAACTAGCATGCTTCCAGCCGGATTCTCTGATTATTACAAGAACGGAACCAAACCTTCCGACTGGGCAAACATTCCACACTCCAAGGATGAATTGCTTGGATTACTTAAACAACAATTCTCCGATTTGACTGAGAAATGCACTGATAAATTAGATGAACCCTTGCCTGAACCAGTTCAAATTCGTGTTCACACCTTCTCAACCGTTGCTGAGTTAATCGGATATGCATTCGTTCATGAAACCGTTCATTCCACTACTATTGCTAACTATAATAAACTCGTAAGCGTCCAATAGAATTAGCCGAGATCAAGCCCCTCTTCGGGGCTTTTTTATTTGTCCAAATAAGATCAATAAGAATAATCGTCCAATCATTAAAACAAACTAACTAAAGAATTAAATTAAACCATTCGAGCGGAGGTTATCATGAGAAAGTACTTGCTCTTATTTGTATTTTGTATGACACTCTGCTTTCATGCCGGAACTGTATTAGCCGCTGGTTCTTCTGTGCAGAATTCACCCACTTCGGATCCAGCCATTCAGTATCGGGAAGACAATCCAATCAATGCAGCAGGCAGAGGGAGCTACAGGTCACCTGGCGGGTCGTTTTCAGGCGGAAATCGAGGAGGAATAAGTCCTGGTTACCGAACAGGTCCACGGGCTCCTTCGTCGGACCTTTCTCGTCGACAGCCGAATGCGGGACAACCGAGTAGTCCATTTGGCCGCTGGGGAGGATTCCTTGGAGGTATCGCAACTGGGGCATTGATAGGCCATTTATTGAATCCGTTCGGTGGTTTCGGTTATGGAAATGGAGGAGGGTTCTCCTTCATCGGCCTTCTGTTTTGGGCGCTTATTATATTCCTCGGGTATAAATTGTTCCAAAGATTCCGGAGAAGAGATCGATAACTATTTTCCAATAGCATTTAGAAATTTACCTTTCCCCGTTTCGGGGATTTTTTTGTGAAAAAAAACAGGAATCAACATCCCCCTCAAGCCTTGTTTTTGGATAAGGGCAAGCAACCAGAACACGTACATGAAAGTTACATAATATGGAGTAGACATTTTTTGTATCAGGTCTCCGACTAGAATGGGGGGGTAATGTTGTTTATTGTATTTATTATTCTGATCGCCGGGTTTCTATTATATGTCCTGCTCAAACCTCCAGTGGAAATTAATGAAATGCCAGCCGTCATGGAATTAAGGCAAGAATTAAAGCTCAGCAGTCTCGACTTACCCGAAAACTCAAAGAATCAGGCACATTCAAGTCTCCAGGCAGAAGAGGAGTGACTCTATAATGCTTGAGACCGCAACGGTACCACTTACCATAATTGCCTTTCTGTTTACTATGGTCATGATCCTTTGGCGTCCCAATGGTTTAAATGAGGCCATTCCTGCAACAGCTGGCGCCATCTTGGTACTTATCAGCGGAAGCGTATCCTTGTCCGATTTGGGAAAGATAGGCGCAACGATAAGCAGTGCTTCCATAACGATTATGGCAACCATCGTCATGGCCATTATATTAGAAAGCTTTGGCTTCTTTCAATGGGCAGCGGATGGACTCGCTGCCCGGGCAAAAGGTAATGGTATCCGGCTTTTCTGGTATGTTAACCTCATTTGCTTTCTCATGACACTGTTCTTTAACAACGATGGCAGCATTCTAATCACTACACCGATTTTGCTCATTTTACTCGAACATCTTGGTCTTAAAAATCACGAAAAAATCCCCTACCTGCTCTCAGGTGCGTTAATTGCAACAGCGTCCAGTGCTCCGATCGGCGTCAGCAATATTGTCAATTTGATAGCTCTAAAAATTGTGGGCATGGATCTTTATATGCATACGCTCATGATGTTCGTTCCAGCTACACTAGGCTTGATATTCCTCTTGCTCCTATTATTCTTAATCTTTTATAAAACATTACCGCGTGATATTTCTGAAAGAAAAGCACCTCATATAAATGCAGGTAGACATCCTTTAGGTAAACATCCTCTGAGAATGCCTCCACTCAGTTCACAAATCGTTCAGGAAAAATCCACTGCCGAACGCAACAAGTTTATGCGGAATGTCCTGCTTTTTGTTTTTTCCGTTCGTATCAGTCTTTTTATTGCTTCCTACTTAGGCATTCCGATAGAGATCGTAGCTGTATTGGGGTCATCCATCTTATTGGTTTGGAGATGGATCGTGCTGAAAATCTCTCCAGTCGATATGGTGAAGAAAACGCCTTGGCATATTCTTGTATTTGCTTTTAGCATGTATGTCATTATCTACGGTCTAAATAACATTGGATTCACGAATTGGTTGATTAGTCTCATTGAACCTCATGTTACCAGCAGTTTAGTTAACACCAGTTTATGGATGGGCTCCCTCCTGTCCGTTATGTCCATTTTCTTCAACAATCATCCTGCTTTAATGCTGGGAACCCTTACTCTAACGAATATGTCGTTAGACCCTCTTACTCTTAAAGTTGCTTACTTGGCAAGCGTTATTGGAAGTGATATTGGTGCACTGCTTTTACCGATCGGAACTCTGGCTTCGCTCATTTGGCTTCATATCCTTAGACAGCATAATGTGAAAATCAGTTGGAAGGAATATGTCAAGGTTACCATGATTTGCATACCGCCTACCGTCCTGCTTACATTGCTGTTGCTGGCTTATTGGGTCAAATGGATTTACTAATTGTAACTAAGGGGAAGGTGAATCAAAGGTATGGATCTGCTTAAGCAATATCTCGGTCATTTGATCGATGTGGATGTTCTTGGGGATAAAATGCATACTGGAAAATTGGTCGATCTTGGACCGGATATTCTCGTGCTAACTGAGGAATCCAAATATGTTTATATCCCGCTTTATCATGTAAGCCATGTAACTCTCCAACCAATCCTTGACTCCAATCTGTCGGTCATAAAGGTCTCCTCCATCAGCGAGAGTGCAGAAATTTCATTCCCCCTTATTTTGGAGCATGCAAGAACGGCTTTTTGCGAGATTTATTTGGCTGATCATCTAATCATGCATGGGTATGTTGTGGACATCCAATCGGACTATTTTGTAGTTATGTCTCCTCTGGATAAAATGGTGATGATTCCAAGTATTCATTTAAAATGGATCAGCCCTTTTGAAAGCAGTGCAAACCCCTACTCTCAGAAGCGCAAACCCATTGATCCGCAAAAGTCCAAGCCGACTTTAGCGAAGACCTTCGAAGAGCAGCTAAAGCTTCAGGAAGGCAGCATCATTTCGATCAATGACGGATTGCGCTCAAACAAAGTAGGATACCTGAATAAGATTGAAAACCATATCCTCGAGCTCGTAGCTGCAGATGAGAGCAAACATTACTATCTCGAGCAGCATATCAAAAATGTTTGCCTGTAAGGCACCCTTCACAAGCTGTCCAAATCCCGATTCCAGGGCTTGGACAGCTTGTGTTTGCAGCGCGATAAGGAACAGTACGACATAATTTACTAAATATAGGGGAATAATGAAGCCAAATGGCATTCATCGAGTATTGGTTTGCTCATTCGTTCGTTAATGTAATTCGTTTTGATGGTAAGGAGCGTAGATAATGAAACTTACAGATAGTTTAAGCCCAATGAACCTGTTTAACGAGAACATTTCCAATTTAAGCGTAGAAGAGTTCATGTATTTGTTCTTACATTGTGCAGCTCATGGAGTGGCAATACCAAAGGTTTATTTTCTCTATCCAAGCAAGCCAAATCCTGCATATAATGCTATCGTCAATTTGTTAAACAAGGAGTATTTATTCGCTAGTGCTCCGGTCGCAAAAGATGAGCGTAGTTTTCCTAATTATAATCAAATATCCTTTAAGATTCAGGGAAATGGATCATTTATGATCAGCAATGATGGCTTAGAGTACTTAAAGTTTAACTCCAAAACAGAGAAAGCGATGGAAGCTATCGAGCGTGTCGGGGAAGTCGCTGTGAATTTAGCCAGGCCTATTGAAGGACTCTTTAGCTTAACGCTGGAATAATCAGTTCAATACGCCCCTGCTTGTCCCAAATAAACAGAAAAGCACCCCCAAAATTCAGGGAGTAGCCCTGTAGATATGCGGTGTTTCAGCAACAATTGACGGCGAGCGGATTTGATCCCCGTCTGAAAATAACGACACATAAGCTTCTACGGGTGTAGCCACGATTTTGATGTCACCCGAGCATCGCCCCGTTTTCGGGTATGTACAAGAAACATAACAGACCAACAAATGCCGTAAGGCAATGCAAGCCAAGATCGCCAATCCTGCTCACTTAGCAAACCGAAGCAAATCGCCGATATCAGGATGAAAGCCCGGATCCATAATACAAATCGGTTGCCCAGTGCAAAGCTGACTGCCAGCATACTGAGCGCCGTTAAAATCCACCCGATTGCCACAGTCGGTTGAGGATCCCCGCCAAACGATTGCTTGAAGCGACCAATCGCCATTAGCAAAATGGCTATTGGAACGATACCTAAGCTAATCTTAGCCGCGGTTCCGAGGAACGATTTTTGGGCGTTTAACCAAATAAGCTGGCCTATTACCAATAAAACGATCGCTGAAATTAATATTCAAAAATCCCAAGGGTGATAACCCATCCCAGCACGTAAGTAAATGGGTTCCAAGCAATAATGAATTTACCATTGTTGATAGCAGTCTGCGATAATCGCCAATGAAAGATTTTATAAACTGAGGAGCTCATAGCTCCTCACTTTTCGTTTGTCTATTAAGATCGACAGGAGGCATTTAAATGAGAAATTGGTCTCTACAATCTTCGCTGAGTAGGAAATTATTTGTTGCAATAGTATCTACAGCGATTTTATTCGCGGGCATCGGTCAGATAAATGCAGAGGAGAATCCAGCTTCCTGAACGTCATCACAACAAGCAGCACAGGTAGCGAACCCATTTCCCGCATCTTTACAACTATCCTCTGTTAAAGGTCAAATCGGTTCGAGTATTCATTTTCAAGCTGAAGGCCTTCAACCTAATCTGGAAGTTCAACTAAATTGGAAGACGGTAAAAGGATACTATGAATTAAAGGGGATTTATGAATTTATTAAAACTTCATATAAAGATAAGATAAAACCTCTATTAACGGGCAAAAGTGATCCTGATGGGAGGTGGGAAGGAGATATCCTTATTCCTGAGGGATTTGGGGGTAACCGTACTCTTTTTGTTACACAAAATCAAAAAACTATGACACAGGCTAATTTCTTTGTTAACTCTTCATTTACCGTAACACCAACATCAGGACCAGTAGGCACGGAAATAACCGTAATCGCTGAAGGACTAGGTTCAAAAGAAATGGAAAGCAATTGGCAACTTACCTACGATAATAAACTGACAGGATTGATTTCAGCGGTCTCTACAGAAGGAAAGGCTGTCGCCAAACTCCGTGCAGCCGGACCGGTGGGTGCACACACAATTACAATTTGGCACGGATATATGGGGATGCCTTATATTAATCATCAGCAAGCTCCTACCTCCTATCTGCCTGTTCCTACTTTTTCTTTTGAAGTGACCGATGATAGACCGGTTGCTTCTCAAGTCGAGGCCGTTCCACAATCGGCGGCGAATGGTGGTGTACAGATGCCTGAATTAAAACATGCACAAGGAGTAGACGTCCAATTAGATAAAGCAGAAGGAATTGTAGGTGAGAATGTTACTTTGCAAGCAATAGGGCTTCCATCCAATCAAAAAATTAGTCTAGTATGGAATACAATGGTGGGAAGCAGAGTTTCTGGAAAAGGTTTTGGCGAACAACAGGATATTTTAGGACAAGCTACACCCGATCAAGATGGAAATTTAAACTATACATTTCCAATCCCTGATGACCTTGGCGGAGTTCCTCATCGCATTGATTTAAAGATTCAGGATCAAGTGTTAGGGCAAGCTTATTTGCGTATACTTCCTTCTATTGTTCAAATTTCTCCGACTTCCGGAAAAGCAGGGACAGAGATCAATGTTCATTTAAAAGGGGTCGGTTGGACAGAATATGATAATACGTACTATATTACATACGACAATGCATATGTTGGATATGTTTGTGGATTTAACACAAATGGAGATGTGAAATTCACTCTCGTCCGGTTTTTATTAAACTGTCTACATAACTTTGACCAGTTCATGAAGCTGCGATGGTCATAGCTCAAATTGTTTATGCTGCCCCTCTTTCCTGAGTCAGGCAGGAGTCGCTGCTTCCAGCACTTCCTCTTCGTGAACGTTCTTGATCTGGATCATGACCGCGGCCGGGTCAGTCAGTACTTCGATTCCATCCTGGAAGACCAGATCGGAAACGAGAATTTGATCGCCGATTGCAAGCCCGCTTATATTCACTTCCATGGAAGGCGGCAGATGATCCGGCATACAGCGGACTTCGACTTCATACATTTCCACTTGAAGGATCCCGCCTTCTTTCACACCGATCGACTCACCGAAGAAATGAATCGTAACCTTGCTATCCATGATTTTGCTCATGTTCACATGGTGAAAATCGATATGAATCAGCTTACCCGATAATGTCGCTCGTTGGACGTTTTGGATGACTACCGGTAAAATTCCCGCAGCGGGTGTAGATGCCTGCAAAATAGCCCGCGGATTTTTTCTCAGCACTTCAAGCATTTCTTTTTCATTCACTTCGACTGAAACTGTGGTTTTTCCTATCCCATATAACACAGCCGGAATACGCCCCATCTTTCTACCTTGGTTCCTTATGGATTTCGATGTGCCGGCACGTTCGCTTAATTGAATGGATTTACTCATAATAATAGGTTCCCGCTTCCTTTTGACCATAAATTCTTGTCACTTTTATTTTATCACGACCATAATTTCTTGTCAACTCGAAGTGCCCGATAGCCTTCCTTTATTCATACTCTATGAACGGGTCTGGAATCTCAATTCTATAAGCTTCAGCGTCACTAACTCCTACTGAAAGTACGGCCCTGCCATTGTCTAACCGTACAAGCCCGCCACTAAAAATAACATCTGTAAGATCAGGCCGCTTGCCGGGTCCGTCAGGAAAATCGCTTCTAGCCGCTATGATTTTAATGGGGGTTTTCTCGCATGTTTCAGGATTTATCGAAAAGACCATGGAATAATAGTGTTTGTTCAGTTGATCATCGAAACAAGCAATATGTCCTAGAACACCAACATGACCATTTTTCAATAAATGCGCTTCATTGGCGCCTCCCCATTCTTCAACAACAAATTGGTCTTGAAGAATATCCGCATTGCTGAAGGTTTGTTCATCAAGTTCTTCCAACGATTGGATGATAGTGAACCCAATTTGCCCTCTCCCGCCTCTAACTCCTTGCGGTCGGGTAAAAATGCCAATCCTGCCATCAGACAGCTCAATTAATCGAATATCCTTCATCGTACCGGGACCCGAAGAGAAATGACATAAAGCATCGATATGGAGTCCCCGATAAAATTGGGTAACCCAAGAAACAATTACATTGGGATCTTCGGCTGCGGTTATGATTTCAACACCACCAAATATCAGTTCTCCTTTAATGCTGGTCACGCAAGGATCCTGCAAATTATAGGTATGAGTATGCACTCTTGGGCTCCAAACCTGATTTATTCGCGTAAAAAAAAAGACTTGAGAGAACTCACTGTCGCGTTCCTCAACTCTTCCCACGATTACTTCCTCCCCATCACAGATGAAAGGTGCCGTTATGTTATAAACATCTCGATTACCAACTCCCGAGAACGTTAATTTCTCTACCTTAGTGTTTCGAGGAGCAGCATGAAATTTAACAAGTAATTGTTCACAGGTCTTTGCTTTTGTATTAATAGTTGTCATTCTGATCCTCCTGTTGTTCATCCGATTCATATATCATAATTTCACTTCGTTCAATCTCATCCATGACAATTAGCTGCCCAGGTTGTACATTAAAATAAGTACATAGCTTTAAAAGCAGGTCTCGAGGATACTGAACCATCTCATCCTTGTACATTCTACGAATGGAATCAAAGTGATAGTTAACATCTTTAGCAAGCTTGCGAATAGATAATTTAGGATCATGGTTTTCCATGACTTCTTTTAAGTTACTGCGTATGGCTGACATTCCAGCACCTCCTACAACAATATATATCGATCCATGTGAAGAGTCAATGATTTGACAAGAAAAAATGGTCATGGTACGCTATAAACAGGGAAACACAAAATGGGTTAAGTTTCAGATATTGATTAAATTACAGATAATTGAATAGCCGCTGATCTCTGATAGAAAATAAAGTACTCTTTATTTTCTTTTTTTATCCACGAAATTGAATGGGAGGCTTTTCTTATGAATACCATCAGTAGTCGAAATATTGTTTTTTTAGGAACTAGTCTCCCACGAGAATGTGGAATTGCCACATTCACGCAAGATTTACTGGAACAATTCATTCAGATACCGGGCTTTAACATGCCTCGCATTATTGCGGTTAACAACAAGGAGACGTACAACTATGAGGAGCAAGTTATGATGCAAATCGATCAGAATAATTTATCGGATTATTTGGAAGCAGCCGATAACCTTAACCTTTCCAATGTTGATCTCCTCGTCATTCAGCATGAATTCGGGATCTACGGAGGAGAGAGCGGCGAATATTTGATTCCCTTCGTTGAGAGATTGAACATTCCTTATGTTGTCGTCTTTCACACCGTATTAACAACACCCAGCCCTAAACAGCGCCACATTATGAATCGAATTGCGGAGTTAAGCTTGAAAGTTGTAACGATGGCCCAGTCTACCGTAATGGATTTGAATTCGATTTATGGGATAGATCTTAATAAAGTTGTGTTCATTCATCATGGCGTACCTTATGTGGAAACGAAATCAAGAACAGAGCTTAAAGAGCAATACGGATTTGCTGACCGGAAGATCCTTTCGACCTTCGGTTTTTTAAGTCCTGGCAAGGGTATTGAATACGGCATAGAAGCGATGCGTGGAGTTGTAGATCATCACCCGGAGTCATTATATATCATATGGGGAAAGACACACCCAGTAGTTAAGCATGAAACTGGCGAAGTTTATAGACAGAAATTGACGGAGCTTATTGGAGAGCTTGATTTGGTTGATAACGTTCTATTTGTAGATAAACTGTTAACGCAAGAAGAAGTTATTCAATCCCTGATTATGTCCGACATTTACATGACCCCCTATTTGGGCAAGGATCAAGCCGTTAGCGGTACATTAGCCTATGGTGTCGGTTATGGAAGAGTTATTGTTTCGACTCCTTACCGGTATGCCGAGGAAATGCTTGCGGGCGGAAGAGGCTTGCTTGCAGAGTTCCGTGATTCTTCTTCTTTGGAAGCATGCATACTCAAGCTGCTTGGGAATCCTTCACTGGTTAAAGAAATGGAAGCCCACACACTCGCACTTGGGCAGACCATGATGTGGGGAGAAATTGCCAAACGTTATGCAGCCGTCTTTCAAGAAAGCATGGGAACCTCTAACTGTTCCAAAAGGAGTGTAATTTAATGAGCGTACAAACTTTAGCACACTTGAATTCCGATTATCTATTCAGGTTGACGGACGATACAGGGATCTTTCAGCATACCAAATTCGGTGCTCCCGACCGCACTAAAGGCTATACAACAGATGATAATGCACGGGCATTAATTGCTGCTGTGTTATTGTACAGTAAAGGGAATGGTCGAGATTCACGAGCATTGGACCTTATACACATTTATATTTCGTTCATCTATCACTCACAGAATTCGGATGGCAACTTTAGAAACTTCATGGATTACAACCGTCAATTCATAGAAGATAGCGGCTCTGAGGACTGTCAAGGACGCACCTTATGGGCACTCGGCTTTACACTCTCTCACTCTTCTGTGCCAAACAATTTACAGAACACCTGCCGCTATATGATTAGTCAAGCGCTGCCACATATCCATGCGATGGGATCTCCTCGAGCACAAGCCTATGCAATGGTAGGATTAAGCTTCCTGCTTCAGACCCCTCATGCTTTATCCTATTCGTTTCCGCATCCACCTATTGAAAGCAGCAAGGAAGCGGCGGAATTTCTGCCAAGGGTCACCATCTACAGTCTGATTGAGAATATGGCTGCACGTTTGCAGCATCAATATTTACAGAATAAAGGCAACGGCTGGAATTGGTTAGAGGACAGTCTAACCTACGGCAATGCCATGCTTCCTTTAGCGTTATTCAAAGCTGCCAGTATTTCAGGCAGAAATGATCTGAAGGAAGTCGCTAAGGAAAGCCTTGATTTCCTGGCATCCCAAACATTCTCACCGGAAGGTTATTTCAAGCCAATCGGCAGCCACGGTTGGCAGCAGCGCGACGGTGATGCAGCCCTTTATGATGAACAGCCCATAGAAGCATGCGAAATGCTCCTTGCCTGCAAAGAGGCTTATACAGTACTTGGTGAACCTATTTATCAGAAACAGGCAGCGTTGTGTTACGAATGGTATTCAGGCCATAACTCGCTGAATGTCTCTCTGATTGACCCGCAAACCGGAGGCTGCTACGATGGTATTCATTCTACAGGTTTGAACCTCAATCAAGGTTCAGAGAGTATTATTTCCTACTCTATTGCCCATTTGGTCATGCATCATGAATAAATTCGCAGTCATACTTGCTGGCGGGGGTGGTACCCGATTCTGGCCTTTATCCAGACAGGAAACACCGAAGCAGCTGCTTAATATTAGCGGTAACGATATCATGTTAAACGATACCATCGAACGATTTAAAGGTATTATTCCCCAGGAAAATACGGTTATCGTCACGAATCGCTCCCAAGCGGTATTGCTTGAGAGCATCATGCACAGCAGTGTGTTGAAGGGGAACATTCTCATCGAACCTGTTGCTCGCAACACGGCTGCAAGCATTCTTTTTGCTGCTTTATTTATAGAAAAATTCCACGGTGATTCCTTGATGGTTGTATTGCCTTCCGATCATCACATTACCGATGAAGACCAATTCCGAAAAACGTTAAACGAAGCGTGTACGGCAGCCTTGGAATCCGACAAAATCGTGACCATCGGTATCAAACCGACGTTTCCTTCTACAGGCTATGGTTATATTTCCTATCAGAATGTGCCTTACACCACAAGTCCATGCGCCATGTATGAAGTAGCTGAGTTTGTAGAAAAACCTAATTTCCAAAAAGCGCAGGCTTATTTATCCTCCGGGCATTATATGTGGAACAGCGGCATTTTTATTTGGAAAACATCAGTTATTATCGAAAACTTCAACCGTTATCTGCCCAGACTATATAAATCAATGCTTCCACTCCGAGATTACCTGGGAACGGAACAAGAAGAGGAAATGATCAATAAGATTTATCCGACGCTGCAAAATATTTCGATTGATTATGGAATACTTGAACGCTGCGATGAAGTCATTGTGCTGTCTGGTAATTTTGGCTGGAATGATATTGGCAGTTGGGATGCACTTGGAGCGATTTTCCCTCCAGATGAGTCAGGCAATATTGTAAAGGCGAATTACATGGGCATTGATACACGAAATTCGATTATATATGGGAACGGCAGACTGATTACGACAATAGGCATAGACGGCTTAATCATTGCTGATACGGAGGATGCGTTATTGATCTGCCCCAAAAATAAAGCCCAGTCTGTCAAAGAGATGGTTGATATGTTGAAGGAAAGAGGAATGACTAAATATATGTAAACGGGGACCGCTAAGGTTATCGGGATTTTCCTTACGAATGGAGGACAAAAAAATATGTATGAAAGTTACCTTTCGGAATTGTTGAAAACTATCCATGCATTTGACCAGGTTGTCTTTGCGAGAAACACCAACAACTTCGTTTTCTTTGAAGGCTTGAAAAACGGGGTCATTGTTAAGATTAGATATAATATCGAAGATAAGCATTTTGAAGCATTCGATTACAGCAAATGGTTGCCCTTGTAATCCAATTATTCTTTCATTTCTTGAAATCATAACTCAATCTCCAAATGCAGATCGAGCAGCGTGATTTTCTGGATCACCTCTTGAAGCAGCACCCTTTTCCGCCAACACATGAAGCTCTAGTTTCTTAAACTCTGCCATATACGATTCCAGAGAGGGGGAGTCGGAAGTTTGTACTGCCAGGGATTCCCTCTGTAATTCCATCCTGGCAACCTCATCATCCAGAAGCTCAATCTACTGCTTGATTGCAAGCGTTTGCTCTTGTTATGTGCCCCCGTCAAAAAGCTCCCTTTGCACAAAAATATCGATTTGATCCTTTTTCCATTTTTCTTTTTTTGTTTTATTCACCCTGATTGCTTACTGCAATCGCTCCATATCCTTTTCCAAATTTACAGTAATGATGAACCGCTCATTTGGAATCCTATTTTTCATCTCACTACGTTAAACATGAAATAGCCCACCTAATAATAAATGGATTCAATGGAGGACTTTCTTAAAAGACAAAATAAAAGTGGTTTCTTTTTCATTGGTATCAAAAAGTATATCACCATCATTTTTTTGCATAATTTGTTTGCATATCGTTAATCCTAGCCCAGTCCCTGATGATTTATTAGTTACAAATGGTGTGAATAATAAATCTTTTAGCTCGTCAGGTATCTTCGGACCATTGTTAGAAATATATAGATACACATTATCATCATCCTCTTTCAAGGACAGCGTGATTTCTTTTTTATGGGAGACTTCAAGTAACGCATCAACTGCGTTGTTTAATAAATTGGAGATTACTTGTTGTATGCCCTTCTTTTGAACTCTGATCATTTTATCCTTTTTAAATTTTTTAACAAACATAACATCTTCTTGTATTAATCGCGGGTTTAACATGGATAGGACAGAATTAATAATTTGGATTAAAGAGATGTTATCATACGATTCATCATGTTCTCGATTCCTGGAAAAACTGAGAAAACCCGTAATTTGCATATTAATACTCTCAAATTCATCATCAATAATTTTTAAATAATTAGCGATCTTTTGATTCTCTTGAGATGAAATGTTTTTTTTAATGAGTTTTAAAAATCCCTGGATGGAGGTAAGAGGATTTCTGATCTCATGAGCCATACTGGCTGCCATTTTGCCAATAAGTGTTAAGCGTTCACTATGTAACTCGTTAATTAGCTTATCTTTTTCCAATATAACAATTCGAGTCAAGTTCCAATAATTGTCACGAGCATGCTTCTCAAATAAATCCATCCTGAATATGTACTTTTTTATAAGTTGATAGACGGACATCTCATTCTCTATGGCAACCTTTTCGACAGTTTCTAGAATAATTTTTCTCCAAATATTTGTAGTAATTAGAATGTATTCAATATAGTTATACCGATCCAGTGAAATTTTGGACCATTTGGGTATAGAATTAAAAATGGGATGGTCATCCGTAGGGATATCTAAATTCAATATATAATTTAAATAATTATCAATATTTACATCTGAGTCTAAAGGCAGATCGGGATAAATTTCACGAACCTCCTGCTGCCATCTTTTCGATAAGAACTCTTTGTGGCTTAACATGATTGAAATATTTTCATTTTCCATTGTTATAACCACCCGCCTTATTGTGTCTAATTCAACAAATATAGTCGTATACCTTTAAAAAAATAATTTATATTTGGTATAACCGCTTTATTACACATAACTGCCAGTTAGTTTAGCGAAGGACTGCTACGCGTTAGCCCTTCGGTGTTGAAGTATTGTTCACTTTCGGTTGCCTGTCACTGCTGGTCAGCATGTTGCTTCTTTATTACAAATAAGTGTTTCGATTATTCTCAGCGATTAGAGAGAAAAAGAAGTGCAGAATATAAGTAAAAAAGGACGAGGGGTACCGTGTTCTTTTTTAGTAACATGTCCGGTAAAGGTTGCTTGTGCAGTTTGCTTCTTACTGTAGTTTTCGGCGGGCCGTCGCTGCTGGTCAGCATAATGTTTGGGTTTCCTTTGTTCCTATTCCTTCCTTTCGTCTTCCTGCCCTTCATGTTTAAAAGAAGGTAAGGATAAGTTTGAAAGATTCTAATAAAGCAGAAAGAGACCCACAGCCCGTTTGCTGTGGGTCTTAATGTTATGTGAAAAAGGGGGTTTACTTTTATTATAGGCTTGCTTTATTTTCGCAAGGTCAAAACAGATTACATATTTATTACAAATCCCTTAGGAAGCCAATATAAACTCAACGAAACTTGGTGATCGTAAGAGACCGGAGTGGGTCAAGCATTGATATTTGACCCGACAGCGAATCAGTGGATCCAGGAATAACCAGTTCTGATTTTCCGATTGAACAAGCAGCTTAGAGATCTGACGGAAGACAGCACGCGCTTCTGGCGGAGCGAATTCACATATGACTGCGTATCTGCCGTCATCAAATTGCAATGCCCAACCAAATTCATTCTTTCTGATTCCGGAGATCGCAACTTCCTCAAACTGATAATTCTTCAATTTAATCCAGTCCCTCGATCGATGATCCTGCACATACCGACTATTTCTTCGTTTGGAGACAATCCCTTCAAGACCAGCAGCTTTGACTGATTCGTACAGAGCCTCGCCATCATCATGCGGTTGCACAACCGATAGTTGGTCAGAACCACTCACAAGCCCATGTAGGAGCTCCAAACGACGCTCCAGCGGCAAATGCATTACACTCTTCCCATTTATCATAAGTACATCAAAAGCGGCAAAATGGACGCTCTGTAAGTTCTTCAGGCGAGAAGATTGAAATTGAGACATGACAAGCTCGAAATCGGGCTTACCATCAGCACCAAATGCGATCATTTCCCCATCTAAGATCGCGGAAGTAGCATTAATATGTACCGCGGTAAACTCGGGAAAATGGCTTGTGCAGTCGTTTTGGTGACGTGTAAACAATTTTACGCGTGGACCTTCACTATGCAATGTACAGCGAAATCCATCTAGTTTTAGTTGATGTATAAAGTCACCTGCACAACAGAGTCTGTTTTATGGAGAAGCATTGGTTTAATCGGAGAAAAAAGCATGTAACCACCTCTATTAAACCGTACCATGGGACATTCGTTTGGGAAATATGAAATTGATGGTAAAATTAATATATATATATATTGTTAGCGTTCATTCGGGAGAGAATGAGACGGTGGCCATCTATTTTCTAAAACGAACACGACTTAGGTTGTCCATGAAACATAGTTCCATTACGCTGACTATATGGTTATCCATTACCATACCCTGCTGCTTTAACTCACGTTCTACGTATGCGATAAATTGCTGTAATTCCATTTTCTCGTCTTCGTTCAAATCGGCAATAGTTAGTTGCAATTGTTCCATAGTCCTACTAACACTCCTACTACATCAATGATACGTAATCGCATTAACACGCTATATATATATATAACGTATGCATTAATTACATTTAATCATTCAGTAGACTTATTAGCAACTAAATTCCGTAAGATGTGTAAACGCTACCAATTTATTGAAATTTATAGTAATTGCGTAAAATGTAATCAGCTACACGGTACAGTTTATGCCAGCACAATTGTTTTTCGCACAGGATTCTACTTCGTTAATAATCATAAGATTAATGTCGGTGTGTGCAAGGAAATGCAGCATTATGTGAATGCGTTTGCTCTGCCTTTTTCAGTAATTTACCGACTCTGATCCGCCACTGATCGCTTCCTTACGGACAAAATGAATAATTAACGTATACAGACAGCTTCGCATAGGGCCGTCAAAATTTCTGACCATTAATCTATCACTAATATCCTCGTATTCTTGACTCACACTCAAGAGCATAATGTGCGATTGACCCAGCAGCCTCATATAGGTACTCCTGTGCATTCCCTTCGGCTTTACCGGCATTGGTTCTAATATATTGATGGACCCACCTAACCGCTTGCCAATGGATTTTAACCTGTTTAGCTGGCGGCACGCAGCATTCTCCCGTTGGCATTGATATGTGAGGTCATAGCAATGGCGGCAGAGGAAGTGTTTACCGTTTAAATGAACCTTCCCTACACGCCGATGGCATTTTGGACCCCAAAATCCTGTAACTGAATTATCGGTATTATTAATAGAAAAAAAACGTCCCATAACATTGAATTATGGGACGTTAGAGACTTTGTTAACTTGCTTGATAATAGTTTCGGAGTATCCTCACCTGCTCCCACCAACTCCTCCACCCTTCATTGGATGAGCCATGAAGAAGTCATAACAGATTTGAGATGCATTCGGCCCTTGAGGATCCGTATATGACCCCGAGCTGCTCCCTCCAGACCAAGCATGACCCATTCCGGTGACTGTATACTTCTGCATGACGACGCGTCCTGTTTTGCTGTCATTATAGCTGTATACCGTATAGCTGCGTCCTCCCGGAACTGTGCTATGTTGGGTGACATCGGCCAAGTCGTCGATATTGTTGTTATCCAAACCATCTGATGCTAAGTCGTTAGTCTGCGCCCATTGTGAAATCACTTGATCTCCATTAACCGGATTGACGGTATTATCAGAAGTTCCATGGAAAACAATGACCGGCACAACTCTTTTGTAGCTGCCCATTGCGGAATATGCCGCATTGCCCTGTGCGACTGGATCAGGGCCGCCGCTAATCATCGCGGAGGTGGCCGCTATCAAGTTCGTTGCAGCCTTATACTCCAAACCTGAGCTTACATTGATTGCGGCGAATATATCGGGATAAGTAGTGCCCATAATAACGGACATCGCAGCACCGGCGGATAACCCCGCTACATACACTCGTCTGCTGTCAATCGAATACATACTCTTTACTTGACTAACCATCCCCGATATGAGAGCGGGCTCACCACTACCGCGGGATTGGTTGGCGGGTTCGAACCAGTTCCAGCATTTATTTAAATTGGCGGAAGACGGCTGTTCAGGGTAAATGACAATAAACTTCTTGGACTCTGCCAGAGTATTCATCTGCGTACCGTCAGCGAACTGATCCGGATCCTGAGTACATCCGTGCAGCATAACAATCAAGGGAACGGCTGTTCCTTGCTGATATCCGCTTGGGATGTAAATTTTATAGTTTCTACTGTTATAAGTTTGGGTAATATAGCTGCCAGCAGCGTGCACTGTCGGCATCATCGACAGGATCATGGAAATCAACAGAACGTAGGACAAACATATACATATCACCTTTTTCATGACATTTCTCCTCCTAGACGATCTAATGAATCCGCTTTCATTTTTATTGTTGAGCCATCTTGCAGAATCTTAGGACTTCATCTGATTTCTATTGGATCAGCTCCTTTCTTCCATCTTCAATAGGGGGTACCTTTTTTAGAAGGAGACCCTCCTATTACCCACACATTAACGTACTCGAGTTACAATTGGGTTACATCGTATTTAAAATATTTTGAAAAGAATATTATCCCATTTCCGATTATGACAAGAACTTTATCTCATTCCCAACTGAACGTTTTCATTAAATAGAGAGGGACTACCAATTGAAGGAAAATGTATAGTCCCTCACGAGAAGTCACTATATTGAAAGGTACAATTATGAATGGACGCAGCCAACTGTTTCCTGCGAATACAAAAAATTAAGCGAATCGAAAACGTGATTCGTTCTATTCTAATACAATTCATCCCAAATTCATCCCAAAATAAAATTTTAGAAGAATATAGACATTAATAATTTATATTGAACAACAAAAAAAGCCTTGATATTGATATACAAGGCTTTTTTTGTTGCGATAAGAATGACCTGTACTGGGCTCGAACCAGTGACCCCTACCCTGTCAAGATAGTGCTCTCCCAGCTGAGCTAACAAGTCGTTTTTAAGGGACAAAAAATATATTAACAGGGATCGAAGTGATTGTCAACACACTAAAGCCCTGTTGTCGTTGTTCTGTGATCATGTCACCCTATAACTGTTCTGAGATAATGTCACTAGGATTATTTTCCTTTCAACTGCCAATCTTGACTCACACTGCATATAAATGGTTAAGGGAGGAGGCTCCGTATGAAAGCATTCAACTGGCTATGGAAACGCCCCTACACGAGTACAGAGCACCGGGAAATAATGTTGAAAATGGCGAAATTAGAGGATCAGTTTCAGCTGCTGCTGGAGGAAAAGGTTCATTCGATTGACCACGAGCGTCCGACCGTCATCATTCAACATGTCGAAAAAGTGATCATAGAAAAATTGGAGCATAGCAATCATTTCGGAACTTTGGAAATCCAGGATTTAGCCGGACGATTAAATATCGGGATGAATTATTCCGGACCGCTCCCCAAGGAAGTTTTAGATTCGTCGTTTTCGAAATTACGTGAAAATGGTAAACAAGCTGAGCCATTTCAAAAACACCAACCGCCTTCACCCAAATGCACGATCCATCCAAAAGACAACCTGTAGATCTCTTTTTCAACGATATTTCTCTCTTAACCCCTAGGCGGATGTCTGCATAGAGTATAGGGATATTCGAGGGCGGAGTGTGGAAAAATGCAGCCAGTCATTAATATTTATACCTTGAAAATTAACAGCATATCCGGCAATGCCTCAGTGAATATAGGTGAATCGCTCCATACCAGTCATACCTCCAACACGAAATCAACAGGGGCGAACATGTCTTATGGTGATGAAGCGCCATCAATCGCTACGATGAAGAACCTATATGTTGACCCCGATGAGTATGATCAAACTCAAATAAAAAGCAGCGACCATAGACAGCTTAAGGAGGCTTGAGTATGCCATTTTTTATAAATATCGTCAACATGAAAACAAATGGGGTGTCCCAGAACGGTAATATCGATATTGGAGCTGTTGTACACAATAGCCACACCTCAAACAATAAGCTTGTCGGAGTGAATTTCTCCGTAGGAGATCTAAGCCCGTCCTTCTCTAATATGAACTCAGCGTACTTTGATCCTGATATAGACGACCAAGGTCAGATTGCTAACCCTTCCGCTCCTATAACGAACCAAGTTTAATCCCATTCTGAAGAGGTGAACGTCTTGAACATGAACCGAATGAAAGAATGGATGGATCTCGCAAACCGCTACTCCGAGGGTGATTTTTGGAAGGACGCAATGGCAGAAGGCAAGGGCAGCTCCAATCATTCAGAGACCCCCGAAATTTCAGAAGAAGTTCCGTGGGTTCCCTCCGTGGATGTCATCCGTACGATGAATGAGACATTTGTACTCATAGAGCTTCCTGGTATTAGAAAAGAAGATTTCGAGCTGATTGTTTCATCCACACAATTCATCATTAAGGGCATAAAACCGAATCGAATGCTCGGGATGTCTTACATTACGAACGAATCTTACTACGGGCCTTTTGAACGGATCATCCCGATTCCGCATTTAGTTTCGGTCGAAACCGTGCTTGCACGATTAATCGATGGTATACTTATCATTCGCTTCCCAGCCCCGCTCGTGAAAGAAGCTAAAATTTCAGTATTATAAGGCTCTTGAAATCACTTTATACCGACTCGCTATCCGCGACAATCACCTGCTTGATTTGTTCCTTCAGCTTGTTCAGCAGCACAGTAGGTACTCCATCGTCAGTGACTAGAACATCCAAGCGCCTCGCTTCGAAGCCAAAAAGAAAGGCGGTGCGATTCATCTTGGATGAATCCGCCAGCAAGATAAGCTGATTGCTTTGTTCCGCAATCGTCTGGGCAATTCGCATAGGCTCCATTTTCGAATAGAAGCAGCCTTGCGAGGTTAACCCGGCACAGGAGAACATGGCTTTGTCGAAACGATATTGCTTCAACTCTTGATGCAGCTTATGTCCGCTGGTCAAGCCGTCCGAACTCAGCTCCCCGACGACCAGAAAAATTTTCGACTTCACTCTTTTCTGCATTAAATACAGCGCTATGGAAGGGGAATTCGTGACAATCAATAATTCCAAGTCCGATGGAATATGCCGGGATAACGTCAGGCAGGTGGTATTGCCGTCAAGAAACAAACTATCCCCATCCTCCAGAAGCTTTATCGCTTCCAGGGAAATAGCTTCTTTTTTTTCATGGTTCAAACTGATCCGCTCGTTATAAGGCATTTCCCAAGTCGTTTGCTCCCTCTTTGCTGCCCCTCCGTACGTGCGCTTGACTAGTCCTTTTTCATCCAAAATGCGAAGATCGCGGCGAATGGTCTCCACGGATACGTTGTATTTTTGCACAAGCTCCTCTACATTCACGTTGCCTTCGTTCTTTACCCTCTGAATAATCTCATTTCTTCTGCGAATGGAATTCGACATATTTGATTGCTCCTGCCCCTTTACATGACTACAAGAGAGGGCAAGTGGCCCTCTCTTGATCGAAGTCATTATGAATGATTGAATTATTTGAATTCCTTCAGCGCTTTTGTCGCGTCGGCTTGCGCCTTTTTCATGGCGTCTGCAGCCGGCAATTTACCTGTCATGCTGAGCTCCAAAGCCGTGCTCACCTGGTCCTCGATGGCGCTTCGTGCAGCTGTAGCCACATCGATTGTTGCATATGGGAACACCTCGTTGAAGGCTTGCTTCTTTTGCGGGTTGTCCGCATAATTTTTCTTCAACAGATCCGTATCCTGAGCCGATTTAACCGCTGGGAAATAACCTGTCTTCGCTGCATAAATGGCTTGCGCATTAGCTCCGGCAAAATATTTCAAGAAAATCCAGCCAGCCATTTCCTTCTCGGGAGTTGTCTTGAACAATACTTGATTGCCGCCGTACAGCTCCGTTACTTTCTTTGTGCTGTCCCCTTGAGGGATGAGGGTGATCCCCCACTTGAACTTGTCTTTAATCAAGTCCAGCTTGGAGCTTGTTCTTGCGGTTGTTCCGATTTCCATAGCTGAGCGGCCGATAGTAAACTCTTGCTCGGTGTCCTGCGCAAGCACGATCGCTTTCTTATCCAGGAGGTTCTTCAAAATCGTAGCCAGCTCTACTGCTTGCGGATTGTCAAAATTAACGGAGGTCGCATCCTGCGAAATCGGATCAATGCCATAGGTACGCAGCCAAGTCCGGAACATGGCACCGTTCTTTCCGTTGCTCATTGCTAATGCTGGAACACCAGTCTTGGCTGTAATGTCCAATGCCTGCTTCTCGAATTCCTTCCAGCTTGCAGCAGGCTTGTCATATCCGGCCTTCTTCAACAAGTCGGTGTTATAGTAAATGCCCATCGAGCTGTTGCCATGCGGCCAGCTCATCGTTTTTCCCTCATATTGGGAAATTTTTTGACGGGCTAATACACCAGGCATGATATCGTCCATTTCTTTTTGGCTTAAACCGTATGTAGGATCCTTGATAAAGGGATCAAGCGGTTCGATTTTATCGGCTTTCATGTATTGCAGTGTATCGCTCTCGTAGGCCATGGCCAAAGTCGGCAAGCCTCCACCCTGCAATGCGGCGCGGATCTTTTTATTCAGCTCATCGTAACTGCCTTGGAATACCTCTTTGACGATAATTTTACCTTCGTACTCCTTGTTAAACTGAGCAACCATTTCCTTGATGGAATCTCCGTAAATAGAAGCTTGGATGTGCCAGAAATCGATCGTGACCGGCCCCTTAGCCCACGGCTCTTCCTTCTTAACTGGAGTGGTGGTCGCTTTTGCATTTGACGAGCTGCCTCCGCTATTGCTTGCTGGCGTCGCAGCACCACATCCAGAGACGATGACCCTAGCGGCTGTCAGTGTGAACGCCAGTATAGTTTTCCATTTGTGTTTCATAGATAATTTCTCCTCTCTTTTACCTCAATTTTTTATTTTACTACTGGAGCGTAAGCTCCAATAAGTTGATTTAGCACTACCGTTTCCCCGAATGTCGGATAGAAACGCGGTACACCACGGCTATCGAACAAAGTAGGATGTATACTGTGAAGCGGGATTACCACTTTGGGCTGAATCCCTTCCACCAGGTCCGATATTTCCTGAGGAGCCGCATGTCCGCCTGTTGCGCAGTAATGATACGTCACGCCGAATTCCGACAGCCAGCGCAGCAGGGTTTCATCGGAATGGTTAAGCGGATTGCCGTCTGCGTGCACGTATTGAGATGGTGCGGCAGTCTCGCCAAGACGCTCCAATTCGGCCATCAACAGCAGCTGCTGATAGGTCAGATACATGGCATAGCGGCTCTTATCCGCTATCATTTCCCCTAACGTGATGGAGGCATAAGGAAGCTTGTGCTGTGCTCCGCTCATAGCCCCAGGTCCGGAATTCGGAAGTACTCGAATGGTTTCCATTTCTCGCAGGGCAAGGTGATCTTCCAAAGCAACGATTCCCTCCTGTGTAGCAACATGCCATAACACTGCCGTGCTTTCATCCATAACTAACGTGCGTCCAGCAGCTTTCGTTGCCATGATGATATCGGCTACACGCTCAACATTGCGCGCGAGAATGTTCACATAAACGAGACCCTCGGCTTGCTCCAGCACCTTGAGGTAGGTTGCAGCTACGTCCAGCTCTTGACGGTCTGTTGGTTTCCGGAAGAGCGTGTCCGGACGCAAACGGGTTCCTTCCGTAATAAGTACGTCCACTTCCGCTTCGCGGCACAGCTTGATGAACCGATCCATTCGGTACGAATGGCGACCGTGCCTTCTCCAGTCTGCCGTAAAAGCGATCGTATGCTCATTCGTGCGGAGAATAAAGCCTGATACCCCCGGGCTGTCATGATCGACTTCAATAATCTGCAATTTGAAATCCCCGATCGTGATTTCCTGCAAGTCCTGCAGCGGTTGAATGGCTCCCGGTGTATCTCCATATTCCCCAGAGGCGTCAACAGCTTTATAAACAGCATGCGCGTCCTGATGCATGTATACCGGGATATCGCGTCTGAGATAAGGCAGAAGCGCCATGTGGTCCTGATGAATATGGCTCATAAACACATGCATATTCGGGAAACTGGGCAAGAACGGCTTGTTCCACAATCGCTCCAAATCCTGTTCCCCAATATCCGCGGTAACGGACGGATCGTAAAGCTGCAGAATGGGCGGCGCTGACCGAGTCAGCAGATAGCTGCGAATCCCTTCCGCACCGCGAGCGCGCACTTCACCCTGAAAAAAGCCCCTTAGCGCAAGTCCGAGATCAAATACCAGCCCCGTATCGCCGCTTCCAACAACAATATGTACGCCTCCTATCGTATTTAACCCGCCGTAAAACGTCATCGTTTCATTAGATTGATTCATTTCTCCGTCTCCTCCTTGTTTATGCTGGTTGGTTAAGAGTTGCAAGCAGCTCCGCCAATTGATCGAGCGATTTCAAGTGAATATCCCATAGTGACGGGTCCTGGCTCTTATAAGGTGAAATCCACACCGTATGTCCGCCTAACCGGCGAACCGGATATAGATCGTTCCAGGCATGATCTCCGATGGACAGCATTTGAGCAGGCCCGATCTCTTCTTGTTTCGCCAGTTCATTCACATAATCCGGCAAGCCCCATGGCTTGTTGCCCCCGTACCTGATATCATCAAATAACTCGTCTACACCTAAGTACTTTACAAAGTCACGACCTGTTTCTGGAGGCGAGTTCGTCATTAATACCTTACGGCAGCGAAGCTCGCTAATCGCCTTTCTTACCGCTTCTTGCGCAATGATCGCTTTGGTACTCTCCAACATTTCCTTGCGAACCCGAAGAAACGCCTCTTTCCGCTTTGGTTCGGGAATCCTAAAGTGATGAGCGATGACGCTGACAACACTCCAAGCATCTCCAACGTACATGTACTCTTTAATGAAACCGTGCTTTTGTCCGTATAAGCTTGCAAAAGTCTGTGCGTCGATTTCCTGACCATCCCAATATATTGCCCCCGTGGCGTATTCTCCGTCATGCTGCAGAATGTGCTCCTGAAGGGGGTTGTAGAATAGTCCGATTCGCAAAGGATGTTCATTGTTTAAAATCGCGGCTGCTTCCCTTTGAATGCGAGTAATTTCACCTTCCCATTCCGATCCTTCCATAAGGAAATACAAGTAACGTTCTAGAAAAGATTCATCTTGATACAACGTGCCGTCCAAATCGAAAATAATAACTTTAATGTCCTGCAGCCATTCCATGACTGTGCCTCCCTAACCTTTAATTCCTGTTGTCACCACACCTGCATGGAACCACCGCTGCGCCACGAAGTAAAGAAGCACTATGGGCAATATTGTAAAAGTAGCTGCAGCCATCAACTCGTGATAATTAGGTCCTTCCTCGCTGACAAAATACAAGAGACCCACCTGCAGTGGACGAATTGCCTCACTTGACGTAATCAGCAGCGGCCATAGAACGCCGTTCCACTTGCCGATAAAACCGAACAAGGATGCAGTAATCATGCTCGGAGCAGCCAAAGGAATCAGAACCCTCCATAAGTAAGCGAAATGATTCATACCGTCTACCTGCGCAGCCTCCCAATAATTTCGAGGGACGGACAGAAATGCTTGCCTAAGCAGAAAGATGGTAAACGCATCAGCGAAAAAGGGCAGCATCACACCCATATAGCTGTCGTAGAACCCTTGACCCCCATCTCCTAACCAATTGTTTCCACCTGCAAAAGGCATGTGCCGCATCGTAACAAAGTTGGGGATTAACGTGATATCGTAAGGGATCAGCATCGTCGATAATACCAGCATGAAGATCAATTGCCGGCCTTTGAAACGGAAATGGGTAATTGAATAAGAGATTGGTATGCAAATCACCATCTGAAGCAGCGTCCCCAATCCGGCGATGATGACGGTGTTATAGAAATAAGCCCCAAACGTCGATTCCGGCTTGTTCCAGGCATGCACATAATTTCCCCATAACCAATGCGCTGGCAGGATGTTTGGCGGCATCATATTGATCTCTCCCGCCGTTTTAAAGGAAGTCAAGATCATCCATAGAAAAGGAAACAAGGACACAGCAGCCAAAACAAGAATGACGATGGTTACCAACAGCCACAGTGCTTTTGAGCCCATTCGGGCATTAGCGAGCATCTTCATCCCTCCCCTTATTCATGTTGGTAGTGCACGCGCTTCTCGCCGAACCGATATTGAAGCCAGGTAAATACCAGCAGAATACAAAATAGAAACATGGAAACCGCTGCGGCGTACCCTACTTGCCCATCCACATAGAATTTTCGAAAAATATAGAGGGGGAGAGACATCGTCGAACCTAATGGACCGCCTTCCCCACCTGAAAACACGTAAAATGCGTTAAAGGATTCAAAGGAACTGATGACAGAAACAATCATTAACAGAAACAGCATTGGAGTAATCAGCGGCAGGGTCACATATCGGATAACTCCCAGCGTTCGCGCTCCGTCGATACGTGCCGCTTCGTACAAATCTTTCGGAATGTTGCTTAGTCCGGCCATAAAGATAATGATTTTAAAGCCTACATCTGCCCAAACCGTAAACAACATAATCACCAGCAGCGCCAGAGTAGGGCCACCGAACTGCGAAGGCAGCCATGCCGGCCATGTACCGCCGAATTGTACAACCAGTTTTTCAAGAATCGGATCAGGGTCAATCAGCCAGCTTTGCTTAGGTAAACCTACCGACCCTAGCGCAGCATTGGCAATGCCGACATTTGGGTGAAAAATCCATTTGAACACAATAGCCGCCGCTACTTGCGAAGTAATGAAAGGCAAGAAAAAAATCGTTCGCAGGATCGCTTTGCCCTTCACATTCTGAAACAGGAAATATGCGATGAAGAAAGAAAGGCACAACGACACAGGAATCGTGCCGAGCGCATAGTAAACTGTCACGAGAAGACTATGCCCAATGGAACCAAGCTGGAAGCCCATCTGCGGGTCATTCACAACGATTTCTTCGGTAAAAATGCGTATGTAATTCTCTATCCCGATAAAACGCTCTGGAACAAACCCCCATTTCCATAAACTCATCCACAAACCGAAGCCGAGCGGCCAAAAGCGGAAACCTAGAAGCAGTAACAGTGCAGGCAGCGCATAACTTAAACCGACAATGATTTCTTTCCGTTTGGACCTGGACATTTTCTTGATTGTTGTGGCTTTCACTTTTGAAGAATTCAGTTCGACAGCAACATCCGCTTTTTGAAATGACATGCCCTGCAGCACACCTTTCTATGATTCTTTTGGCTCTGACTACTAATCAATATAATGGTAACCATTCAATGTAACAGAAGTATCAATTCTATATTGACGTTTTGTTGAGATTATGTAGTGTTTTTGATCGATTTTGTAATTTAATCAAGCGAAACGGTAAATATATTGCGATCAATCGGTCATGTCCAATGCAAAAAGACCGGTTCCAATACTACAGGAACCGATCTTTTGATCAATAATAAATGACTCTTCAAATTTCATTCTTGTCATATGGCATCATACCGTTGGATTTCTTTATCCTTAAGAAAAGTAATTTTAAATGCAGTCCCCACTCCCGGTTCGCTTTGGACAGAAATAGAGCCACCCAATGCCCGAATCACCTGGTATGAAAATGTTAACCCCAAGCCTGTTCCACGGGCTTTAGTTGAGTAATAAATCGTACCTAAACGTCTGACTTGATCTTCATTCATTCCAATTCCATTGTCTTCAATTTCTAATATAATTTTAGTGTTCTCCTCTTTAAGTCGAAGAGATACCTTCCCATCTTGTATATTAAAACAGGCTTCAATAGAATTTTTTATAAAATTTACGAGTATTTGTTTAATCTCTTCAGGATTTGCAAATATCTCCATGGATTGAATCGGTTTATCCACTTCTATAAGAACATTATTCATATTTGCATAGGGTGTCATGATATCCAAGGTGATTTCCAAAATTCTAGAAAGATCAGTTTGTTCTTTTTCACGTTCAGTAAGAGGTTTGGAAATCGTTAGATACTCCGATAGGATGGTTTCCGTACGATTGATTTCATCCATACAAATTTGGATATACCTCTCCACCTTATTTCGATCTAAAGTATTTTGGTTGATTAAAGTTAAAAAACCCTTCATGGTGGTAAGCGGGTTACGTACCTCATGTACCAACGAAGCTGCGACATGTCCAATTGTCCTAACCTTCTCATCTTCTATATGTTTGATGAAGAAATTCTTATCCGAAACGGCTTTGTCGAATAAAAAAATAAGCAACCAAATTTCAAAGCAGTGTAAGGCTGGAACAATGAATAAATTAAATCCGAGATTATTCGTAATAAAATCTGGGTTATATAGATACATGACTATTCGAGGAATAATGGAGCATATAAGACCAAATACAAATATTAGCGAAATCCGAAAATAATATCTTGCTTTTTCATAAATTTTATAGAATATGATCGACACAGGAAAAGTAATCGCAATACTGATCATTCCCACCCATTTTCCAGCACCCCCCAAACAAAACCGATACAACACAAATTCCAGAAGTAGAATAAAACCCGTCTGCAAACCTCCAAAAACAAGAGCAAAAAACAAAATTACATAGCGGGCATCATAAATAACCCCGGGCATAATGCTTAATGAGAATGTCATTGAAAGAATCAGTGACAAGGAACTAGCTCCTGTAATGAATTTTTTACTGTAATTTTTTGTTTTATCCTTGTAGTAAACATTAAACATGATAAAGGGGAGTAAGGAGATGAATATTTGCAGTAAGACTCCTTTTATGATCATTATGGTTATTCCCTTCACTATGTAAAATGACGATACAACCTATTTAATTATAACATTCCTTCATTGATCTATGTTCCAAATTTTAGCCCAACTGAAAAGGGTCAAGTATCACTGATTATGACATATACATAGTATAAAGGTACAAGAACTTTTCTTGATTATTATTCAAAATTTTGGAGAATGATAAGCTGGACTATATGAAAAAAAAGGAGCTGTTATTATGGGCTTGGGACCTTACAATCCGCTGCGTCATTTTGAAGCCATGCGCCGGGAAATAGATCGTTTTTTTCCTGACGGGGTGAGTTCCTTGTTTAATAAATCCGAATCAGGGATTGGATTCCCGTTGGATCTGCATGAGACGGAACATGAAATCGTCGCTGTCTGCAGCTTGCCGGGTATCGAGAACAAAGAAGATATTCGAATTGATGTGAGTAACAATACGCTAACCGTAAGCGGTATTGTTCAAAGATCAAATGAAATCAAAGAAGATCAACTCCATCGACAAGAGCGTTACTACGGCCGCTTCCAACGGAGTGTTTCCCTCCCAGCCTCTGTCAGTCCTGAAGGTGTCCATGCAAAATATAAAAATGGTGTATTGGAAATACACATTCCAAAGCAAAAGGAAGAACCCAGAACTCGTATTGATGTTGAATTTCAATAAAGCTCCTCCACAGTGAAAAAGAGCGTCTCAGGACGCTCTTTTACTATTACTTAGACCGGTTGGGTTCCGCGTGGCCTTGGTTGATGTGCTGGCGTTTTTCCTTATTCGGTTTCTTGTCAATCTCTGCCTCCTGGCTCATCAGCGGCAGGCTGACAAGCTCCCACTCGGTATTGCCTAGAGTCAGATCGGCTGGGAATAAGTCGCCGCGCTTTAATGTTTCCTGACGGCCGGCCTCGTTCTCATATATACCCGTGGTTTCAACTTCTTCCCCGGTCATCGGGTTCATGTCTTTGCTATTTGCCATCGCTCCCAATCCCTCCTTAAATAAGCTCGAACGTTAGTATACCCTCGTTGAAAGGAAGTATGACCCGACAAAATCCCCAATACGATTCAAATCCGAAAATATAGGGTAAATTTTTTCATTGACATTATAAAATCTAGTTTAAAATTTTTCGACAAACATTCCTAAAATCTCTCCCCACAGTTTGACAACCTTTTTATTCAATCTCATTTACTATTTTCTTGTTATTTATACTTCAAATCATGCTTTCAAAACAATTTTCAAAGGAGAACATTATGATGCTAGCTATGAAAAAAAACGAAACTCTCTCGCAAGCTACCTTTCAAGCAAACGTCTCATGTCTGATTGGTGCGAAAACAAAAAAGCATGCCTTGGAAAAGGCTGCAAATGAATGGAACAAGGCCAGCATCCATATTGACCCCATTACTCTGGAAAACGAAATCGGACAATCCAAGCATTTTACGGTTGTCCAAGTGGAGCAAATGGATTGGTTTGATGTAGAGAATGCAGAATGCAGCAATCAGTATAGGGTGTTTGGCCGTATCCGATTATCCATTTCGGAATTGAAGCAGACCGACTATTATATAAACGATTTCGATCAATTCTCATATAAGATTCCTCCAAGCCTCGTTGGCAAGAAGCCGGTTTTGGTTGTTTCCGAGGGGCTTCGGCACATATTTTTAACGGTATCTCAGCAAGTCGCGAAATGGAACAATAAAGAAGAATCAAGGCATTTAAGTAAACTCGCTTAAATGGATCTGATTGAAAATAGAGAAAAGGGGTGATGGAACCATGCAAATTAAAAAGAAAGTCGACATTGAGGACCTATTGGAGAACTTCTCCTCTAATGCTGATTGGGATGCTTCCGGTGAGAAACATTACATCGTTTTTACTGATCACAAACGTAACGGACAATGGACCTTGATGAACTACCCTGACAATCGTTTCAGCATACACAGCCGTGGAGAAAACTATTCAGATGAGGACGAAACGTTTTTTGATGACCGTGATCAACTCGTCTCGTTTATATGGGATAATCGATCTGCTTTCAATGCCGCTCTAAAAACAAAAACCTTAGCCGGTCAATACTGATAACAGGACAGGTTGCCGTGGCCAACGGCAGCCTGCTCTTTTTTTAATGAATCAGCCCTATCAGGCTGTTGCATGCTCATAAGTTTCCAGAACAATTCAGGTCCGTTCCGTAGCTGAGAGTAAGCACGCTTCCAATACGCGCACATTATAAACCGAGTCCCAAGGACTGAAGGCCAGCGGCTCCCCGTGAAGGATGGCTCTTGCAAAAGCATCGGCTTGCAGTACGTATGCGTTGACATGAACCGGTTCCTCCACTCTCATGTCCCCGCCAGTATGAACCGTGAAAGATGCCGAGCCAGGCGTTGGTGTAAGGAAAGCCGCTGGAATATGAATGCGGCCCTTGGTGCCGTGAATGTCCATCGTATTGCGGAAGTCCGCCCACATTCCGCATTGAAAAGTCAGTCCTACTCCACCGGCGAACTCAACCAAGCCCGAGGCCATCATATCCACTTCATCATGCTCCGGCGACATAAAGGCGTGCACCGTCACCGCTTCAGGCTCTTGATTCATTAAATAGCGAGCGGCGCTGATCGGATAACAACCCACATCCAGAATTCCGCCGCCGCCCATTGCTTTGTTAAACCGAACATTACCGTCAGCATCAGCGTTATTAAAGGTAAACACTCCATGCAGCGCTCGCACATCGCCGATTTCTCCGGAACGAATGATTTCGCGAATGCGTTCATAACGCGGGTGATAGCGGTACATAAACGCTTCTGCGAATTGGACCTTAAGCATCTCACAGGCCTCAATCATTTGAACGCTATGCCGTTCACTTATGCTGGCCGGCTTTTCACAAAGAACATGCTTGCCCGCCCTTGCTGCCTTAATCGTCCATTCTCTATGTAAATGGTTCGGCAGCGGGATATATACCGCATCAATATCGCTGTCAGCGAGCAGCTCCTGATAGCTTCCATAAAACGCAGGAATCTGCAGCTCCTTCGCCATTTTCTCGGCTTTCACGATATCGCGGCTGGCAATTGCCGCCACAACGCCCAATTCGGACTGCTGAATCGCAGGAATAACGGCTTTTACAGCTATATCGGCACATCCCAGAATCCCCCAGCGCAATTTGTTCATGCCTGCTTTCTCCCTCTCCCCATCCATAGTATAATCTCCTTTTATCACAATCCTAACGAGGGGTCAGGTGCAACCTTTGCTAAAAAATTCCGTCCATATGTATTGAGGTGAATCAATAATGATAAGAAAATGGAGTTTGATCATGATCCTGGTTTTGGGAGTGATGCTGGTGTACAGCCAGAGTGTTTTCGCTTTCTCGGATATTCAGGGGGATCCGGCTGAAGCAAAAATTATCGCTTTGCAAAAAGCTGGTATTATCAGTGGGATGGATGACAAAACGTTTGATCCAAAAGGTAAAGTGACGATCGCGTCAGGTGTTCAAATGCTGGTAAAAGGACTGGATCTCAATCTTGACCGAATTCGATTCATCAAAGAGCCGAAAGCCAGTGATTCCTTCGACTATGTGCCTGATGATGCATGGTTTGCTCCGTTCATGATTGCAGCCATTCATAATGGCATACCACTCGCTCGGGAAGTCCAGCCGCAAAACACATTAACGCGAGAAGCTTTTGCTGCTTACTTATTTGGCGCCCTAACGACTAAAGTGAATTATGTCTCCACCATGATTTGGGTAGAAATGAAGGATCAAGACGAGATTTCGAAAGATAAAACGATAGCTGTCCAAGAACTGGTCAAGAGCAAAATCGCTTCACTGGAAAATGGCAGCTTCCGCCCCAAAGCGGAAATCACACGTTCTGAAGCTGCAGATATGCTTTACAACACGATCCAATTTATCAAGGATCACCCTAACCTAGGGGAGCAGCCTATAGCTCCTGCGCCAGGAGCAAGTGAAGAAGTGAATGTAACTTCAGTTGCGGTGAACGCCGAAGTCAACAAAATTGTTCTATCGCGAGGGACAAAACCGAATGCAGGCTACGGCATTAAAATTGTAGGTGTAGATTTTACTACAGAGGGTCAAGCCACAATCCGCTATTCCCTGCAAAATCCTGAGCCTGACCATCTGTATGCGCAAGTCCTCACAGAGCCCAAAGCAGAAACCTATGTCAGTTCAGCTTATAAGGTGACAGCCAAGCAGCAGTAATAAATCGCAGAGGCTGTCTCAAAAGTAAGTAAGCTCGCTTGTGAGGCAGCTCACTTAAAGAAAAAAGCATAGTAATGATGAAAACGGGACGGAGCAGGGGACTATTTCTGCATCGTCCCGTTTCTGTTTTGGTCGATTACCGCTTTCTTGAGTAAATTATGGGCAAGAGAAAGCCATCCTACCTCTAAGCTTACCTTCGGCAAGCCTCGCAGCAGAAATCGCCGGAATCCCCGGTTACTTTTCATTTGTCCAAACACACTTTCCGGTTCAATCATCCGCCGAACCGATAAAGCATAACCTTCTTCGCTTCGGAGCTTATCCCTCACCTGCTGTTTGTAGCGCATGTACCGCTGGCTTACCTTTATCTCCCGATTCCCTTGTGCTTTCGTGCAGGAGGGCTTGAGTGGACAGTCTTCGCAACTCGTACTACGGTAATGGCGATGCCGGATTTCAAATCCACTTTCGGTCTCTTCCCTGCTCTCATAACGGAATACGAGCTTTCGTCCTGCCGGGCACGTCCAGATATCTTCGGATTCGTCGTAGTGCCAATTGTCAATTTTGCTGATGTCTTTCTGCCATTTCTTTGATTTTTCCTTATGATAAGTGCTGTACTTCACCAGCGCCTCGAGCTGTTCGCTTTCCAGGTAAGCATAGTTTTCTTCCCCACCATATCCGGCGTCCGCTATAATGGTTCCCGGCAGCTTGCCAAGAGCCGCTTTGACCTTCTCTAAGTGTGGCTTTAGGCAGCGGGTATCCGTAGGGCGTTGGTGAAGACTGTATCCGACAATAAACTGATTTTCGGTGCCGATCTGTACATTGTACCCGGGCTTTAGCTGGCCGTTAAGCATGTGGTCTTCTTTCATACGCATGAACGTCGCGTCTTTGTCGGTCTTACTAAAGCTATTCCGATCCCCTAGAATTTCTTGATGGTCTTCGTACTTTCGGAGGCGAGGGAGTAAGTCTTTACGGAGCATACGCACCGCTTTCTTAAGCGGCTTGTCCTTCGGTTTCTCTTGAAGCCTTTCTTCCAGTTGCTTGACTGCGATTTCCAGTTTCTCACTTGTCATTTTCGCGGCTTCACCCAGTTCGCTAAGATCTTGGCCGCCATGCTCCCGATCTTCTTGTTTCTCTGCTTCTTCTATGGTGTCGAACAGCGTCTGGACTTTCTCCTGCAGCTTCGCCTTTTTCTTAACGACGGCTTTCCCCCAGACAAACGTGTATTTGTTGGCGTTTGCTTCAATTTTCGTGCCGTCGACAAAGTAATGCTCGAGTTGCACGTAGTTCTCCTCGGCCAAAAATTGCAGAACAGCGGTAAACACCGTCTCCAGTACCTCTTTCATTCGCTCGGAGCGAAACCGGTTGATGGTACGGAAATCCGGACGTTGTCTGCCAGCAATCCACATGAACATGACGTTCTCACGAACCGCTTTAGCGATCTGACGGGATGAGTAGATCCGCTGAGTGTAGGCATAGACGATAACTTTAGTGAGCATTTTGGGATGGTAGCTGTCTCGGCCGCCGCCCGGGTAAGCGGAGGCAAAGATCTTGTCGCTGAGCCGGTTCACTGCGGCGTTAACGACTCGAACTAGGTGGTTTTCGGGGATGTCTTCCTCAAGATCCATTGGCAGGGTAAGTTGGTCCATGGTATATTGAATGTACAAAGAAATCGCTCCTTTTGGGATGGTTGGGTGGTACCTCCATTTTACCAAAATGCGGTTTCTTTTTGTATTTAGGGCTTGCTGAACGGGTCGCAATTACAGCGATAAAGCGAAGTGGTCGGCAAGTCTGGATAACAGCCATTGCAAAATAGGCAAAAAGAGAACCCGTAGTCTCTTTTCCAGATTCATGACCAGCAGTTGCAGCCCGATTACTGTCTCACTGGTCGTCTGAAGGTGCGCTCGAATACGGCCAAGCCCGTAACTGCGCTTGCCTTCTCCGAACTTGCCTTCAACCGCATTGCGTGCAGAGGCATCCGCTTTGGCGATCCGTTTTTGCTCCTGTTGGTCAACTGAAGGGCGTCCGAGCTGCGGTCCGCTAAGACGAATCCCTTTCTCCTTACAGTAGCGCAGATTCTCACGGGTGCGGTAAATCTGATCGGCCAGCACTGCCTTGGGATAGAATCCAAAGCGGACGCGGTAAGCTTCCACGGAAGCTTGCAACGTGATGCCTTCATTGTAGTTGTCCCAAGAAAGCTGCTCACGGAACGCATAACCTTTCACCACGCTGATCGCAAGCTTCGCGCCGAATTCAACGTTTGCTTTGGCTTTGCCGCGTACGATGGGACGGACATGCGGCTGCGAGATACTGACGATCCGATCCGGTGTGCTGTGCGTATGGGAACTGTACATTTCTTGCTGCTGACGATACAGTTCCTGAATGACCATCAGTTCCTTGTACTGCCTGCGCGAGAGCAGGGCCAAGTCGCCGTTTGCAGCAAGCTTAGTCACAATCCGTAGATCGCGTGCGACAAACCGCAATTGTCTGCCTACCGCTTTCCTCATTGTTCGTGGCTTCACGCGCCGCTGCTTGGCAATGGTCAAATACGCTTTTCGGGCGCGCTCGCGGTAGGTTCGCGGCTTTGGTGACTTTCTTCGCTCCGGCTCATGGAGGGTGTCGATGATGTTCTCCAGCTTTTCTCTTGCCTGGTTTAACAGCGACAAGTCCGTCGGGTACGCAATATCTGCCGGCGCACAGGTCGCATCGAGGAGCAACTCGCCTTCGTTGGTAAGCTCCATCTGCTCTGGCGGCTTCTCTGCTGGGTCGCTGACCGCAGGGGAACCTCCGCCTTTGTGATCGTCATCGTCTGACGGGTCTTGAGACTCGCTGCTTTTACGCGATTCTTCGAGCGCGATCCACTCATTCACTTCGTGGATGATGTCACCGCCCAACCGTTTGCGGAAATGCGTCATAAGCGAATCATGAAAGGGACGGCGATATTGGTATTCCGGAAGACCCAAGAAGTACTGCAGATACGGATTCTCCAGAATCTGCCGCAGTGTCTCCCGATCGTCGGTGCCAAGTCGTTCTTGAATGATGAGAGCCCCAAGTGCGACGCGGATCGAGACGGCTTTTTGTCCCTTTAGGCTTCGTTTGAAGTTCCGAGCGTATTTCTCTTCAATCTTCCACCACGGGATTATCTGGGCTAGAAGTACCCAACGGTTATCTTCCGACAGTTCCCCACCGAACGGTAGGAAGAAATCCCCCGGCAGGATCATTTGGCCTTCTGTTCGCTGATACATTCTGTTCGCCTCCATGTGCACGGTTTTTGACGGGGTATCGCCCGTTTTCCATACACTTAACTTCGACAAAAGAGGCGCTAAACCCTTGTTATTACTGACTTTTTGTTTCGTTCAGCAAGCCCTATTTAATGCGCAAAAAAACAGGACTATCTCTCAGGTCAGCTTTGACCTTTTGAGACAGCCCCTTTTTTTGTGTAAATTTATATGCCCAACACCTTGCGACCTCGAGGTTGTTTCCCGGCTGCATCCGGCTCAAGGGTTACACCTAAAGAATCATATTGCACGGCACCATTTTTGAGGGTATAAAGCAAGATGCCTGAGCCATCCTTGCCCACTTGAAAGGTGCCACAGCTCCATTTTTTATCGCCGCTGGTCATCCACATCTGATAGGATTCGCTACCCTGCGTAGCAGGAAGCCCTTTTGCATGCAGGATGACTTGAACACTGTCTCCCTGCTGCATAAACCAAACATTTCCCGTGCTGTTCGACAAGGCGGGATCTACAGGCTTCAAAGCAACTGTTTTTTGCATGTTCCATGGCGATTGCGGAGATATTCGTGGAGCATTGGCGACATCGCTTTTGCCATGAAGGTTGCCCAATAAATACGCGCCTAGCAAAAGGATAACTATAGCTGCGGATAATAAACCCCAATTACGGAATCCGGGATAAACCGAAGCCGAGGTATGGGCTCGAATATCTGCCATGGCCTCCTTCACGGACTCCGACTCTGCGGAAAAGTGAGTCTCAAAGACGGCATCCATAATTTTATCTTTCATGCCGGAAGGAGGCTCGATGAGTTCCACTGTAAAAGGGATCACATCCCATAACCCCTCCAGCTCTTTTAGTTCATCTTGACAAGAGCTGCATTGTGCCAAATGCTGCTCAAATTGCTCACGCTGCAGGGGAGTGAGCTCCTTCAAGAAATAAGAAGTCAGCTGCTCGCATTGGTTGATGTCTTTTTCCATCGGAATCATTCCTCCCTTATGACATAAAGCTGTTTGCGAAGGATTTTGAGTGCTTGATGTAGTCTGCTCTTGATTGTACCAATCGGTTCAGCCTTCAGGTCGGCAATTTCGCTCAGAGTATAGCCCTGCCAATATAACAGCTCAAGCAGCTGCACTTGGCTCTCTGTAAGAAACTGATATGCATCTCGGATCTGCTCTCCGACCCATGATTGAGCAGCAGCTTGCTCCGGATTGCTGCGATTTTCAGCATCCATTCGATTCTCATGCTTCGGTTCAAGAGGAATTGTCCTTGCATGCTTGCGTTCTTTACGAATATGATCAATAGTCAAATTGCGGGTCATGGTCAGAAGCCAGTTCAAATATTTTCCTTTATTCGGATCATAGCTGCGCTCAGTCGTCCATAAACGCGTAAAAACAGCCTGCGTAATATCCAGGGAGGATTGCGGATCACGAGTCGATTTCATGGCAAACGAATAAACCAGCTTGCCATATCGATCATAAAGCTCCTCTAAGGCAGGACGATGCTTGCTTTGAATCATCCCCATCAATTGAACGTCCGTTAAGTTCTGCACGAAATGGCACTCCCCCGCAATAAGAATAGATGAAGGATAAGTTGCTTAATCATCCTTATGTTCTTATATATTGAGAGTTTTTGCAAGTCATCCTCGAGAATCTTCTCGCATCAATTAACGTAAAAATGGCGGATTGGGTTTGCATTGTTTTTTCCATATGCGTTATTGTAAGAAAAGAGCGTTTATAGGAAGGTGAAGCCAGATGGAGCGGATTGCCGTAATCAGCGATATACATGGGAATATGCCGGCACTGGATGCCGTTGAAGATGACATCCGGCAGCGCGGCATCAAGCGTATCATGTGCCTGGGGGATATGGTTGGCAAAGGACCCCACTCCGATATGGTTGTAGACCGGATTCGCGATTTGTGCGAAGTTGTGGTGCAAGGGAATTGGGATGATTTTATCGGAAAAAAAGAAGATCCCGTCTTAATCTGGCACCATGAACGGCTGGGAGCTGAACGAATCCACTATTTGAGCGAGCTGCCTTTTTCTTATGATTGTATTATGAGCGGACGGCTGATCCGGTTGTTCCATGCCTCCGCCAAAAGCGTCTACCATCGGGTACAGCCTTGGAGCCCCAGCGAAGAACGCTTGGCGATGTTTGAGCCTGTGGGCTTACGGGAAAATGAAGGTTCACAAGAAGTGCGAAAGCCTGACGTTGTCGGTTACGGGGATGTTCACAATGCATTTGTCCAGCACCTAAGGGGAATGCTGCTATTTAACCCAGGCAGTGTAGGGAATCCGCTGGATATGCCGCAAGCCTCATACGCGATTATCGAGGGAGTTTGGGGCAGCGAGAATCCTGGCGCCTTCTCGGTACAATTAGTGCGAGTGCCCTACGATATCGAGCTTGCCATTCGTCAAGCGGAAGAAGCCCATATGCCGGAGTTGGCGCCTTACCAACAAGAGCTTCGCACTGCGAAGTACCGCGGATTATCTTAAAAACAGCCTCTTTAGCTCCCTCCTGAACGATCGCGTCAGAAGGCAGTTAAAGGGGCTGTTTTTTATGTTAGATCCCACTTACACCCATACCCAGCATGGTTTGTTTCACTTGTTCCTTAAGCTCCGGACTAACCTGGCTGGAGTTGATAAGCTCATAGCCAACCTTGCAAGAATTCCAATATTCCTTATAGTTGGGAACTCTCTTAGCTTCTTTCAGCGTTTTCAAATAATCGGCTGCCCTCTCCTCTGTGACTTCTCGGGATGCAAGTGTTCTCGTTGCTCTTTTTATCATCATCCCCGGCTTGGAATACATATAAACCGTCGCAAGCAGCAGTACCGCCAGGAAGAAAAAATTTCCAAACATTTCCAACCGATCCACCCCATTTAATAAGCTCTATTCGATAAATTGTATCGGTTTGAGATGGGATATGCAAGACAATCCTGTGAAAAATCCATTTATATTGGTTTCATTTATTGTGTATTTCAATGTTCCCCGGCATATATATACAAAGTATCGGATTTAGTTTATATTATTTTTGTGATACAATATGTATCAATATAAAAAATTAAGGAGCGATTTAATGAAAATGTTTAAAAAACAGCTTTTGGCACTAATTACGGTTTGTTTGTTGGCAATGGCTTTCAGTGTGGTTCCCGCTTCCGCAGCACCGACTATTAATTATGATGTATATTTTAAATTGGATGGTGTTACTGGAGAATCTACAACTAGAGGTTATGAAAATTGGATTATTCCTACCAGTATTGATTTCGAGGTATCCACTCCTATTGCTTCTAGCGGCGCTCCAGGGAAGGCTTTTATCAACCAATTTAAATTAAAAAAAGTTATCGATTCTTCTTCCCCTTCACTATTTACGAAAACAGTCTCGGGAGAACGTACTCTTAAAGGACAAATTGTATTTGTTAAGCAAGGCAAGGGACAGGAAATCTTACTGACCATCGATTTAACCGATGTCATCATTTCCGATTATATCTTTAATGATCTAAGCGAAACCGTTTCTTTAAAATTTGACAGTATAAAGCTGAGCTACACAGTATATGATCCGAAAACCGGCGCCAAAAAAAATACAATCATTGGCGGTTGGGACTTCAAATTGAATAAGAAACTATAATAATGAAAACATCATAAGCCCTCCAACCTGTAAAGGAGAGAGGGCTTATGCTTTTTCAGTCGCTCTTTTTAGAGGGATCAGGCTTGTCATCCTCACCTTTTTGCTTGAGTTGCTCCAGGAATTTGGTTATCGCCGAAGGAAGCGGAACACCAATGATCCCAAGGTTCTCCACGATCGAAAGTCCCTCCCTGCCCACATAGAAATACAAAGTAATGGTTCGAAATACCGGATTTTGTCCACCGACAAGCTGGTCTAACTGGACAGCCAACAATACTACAAGCAGAATAATAGCTTTGCGAATACCTCCCCAAAACATGATCTCGCTATTCATATTTTTATTCCTCATTGCTGCCAGCAAGCCGGTTACATAGTCAGCAATCATTAAATACACAAGCAGGCGAAGCGCAATGTCCCAACCTCCAAGAAGAGCTGTGCAAAATGTACCTAAAGCGGCAATGACTCCAGCTGTGCTGGTTTCTTTTCCGTTTGCTCCTGCTATTGAAGTATATAATTGTAATGCAATAACAGTAATTTTCATGCACTAATACCCCCTCATATGCCATAAATAAAATAAATCTCTTACTCTATTCTATTCATAGTCAGACTGACCCGAAACGGACAATAGATGAGGTTAGCACATCGAATATAACTATTTAAAGCATTAAATTGTTTAAGTAAAAGAACAACCAATGTGTCTAGCTGCTTGGTTTTGCAGCGAGGCTAAAAATGGCTTATTGCAAAAGAATACAAGCTCGTTAGTAAATACCTGATTAAAGGTATTTACTAACGAGCTTGTCTGTGAAAAAAGCTTATAATTTCTGATCAACAAATAAAAACCCTTAGCGGTAAGGGCTTTCGGGTATGGGCCCTGAGGGACTCGAACCCCCGACCAATCGGTTATGAGCCGACCGCTCTAACCAACTGAGCTAAGGGCCCATATGCATAAGAAAATTGGTTGCGGGGGCAGGATTTGAACCTGCGGCCTTCGGGTTATGAGCCCGACGAGCTACCGGGCTGCTCCACCCCGCGATAGTGACGCCTTCACAGCGGCAAAAATAAATATACACCAAATACAAGATGTAAGTCAAGGGCGAATCTTCAAAGGTTTTTCCATATGTTAAAGGCTGTACCTTACTCCAAAACGGCCTCTTTTGGACTTGAAAACTTCGACCTCATGCGGGCTTTCGTATCCATAAATCCACCAATCCTCTTCCATTCGTTTCGCTAAACAGCCTGCCTGGAATTTGGAATCATACAGCTTTGCCCAATATACCCAGTTCATCGATATTCACTCCGTGTCTGTATGTATTTATCCTATCTTCTCCAAAAGAATGTCTTCTTATTGGGGACGACTTCAAATTGTTTTAAATTGGTTGAATCGGCGGGAAAGCGGTATAATAAAAGGATGAGGGAGGGATGACCATGAATTGTGGAATCGCGATTTTTCCATCGAAAGAGATTCAGGACTTTGCCAATAGTTACCGTAAAAGGTTTGATCCGAATTATAATCGTATCGCGCCCCATTTGACCCTTCGTGAGCCAGAGGCTTGGAGCTGGAACCAGTTATCCAGTGCAGCTGACCATCTGGAGCAAGTAACAAGCACAATCACTCCTTTCGACATTCATTTTAACCGCTTCTCATCCTTTTATCCGGCAGGCAATGTCATTTATTTGGCGCTTTCCAGCCCTGATCCATTATTGAAAGCCTATAAAGTGATTTGCAGCGGGGAGCTGGCTGAAAACAGCAGGCCATATCATTTCAATCCCCACCTGACTATCGGTCAAGAGCTCGGAGATGATGAGCTTCATGATGTTTTGGCCAGCCTAAAGAAAATAGAGCTCGACCTGACCAGCCGCATCGACCGCGTTCACTTGCTTTACCAAACAGACAATCAAGCATGGACGGTTCATCAAACCTTCTTGTTCAGAGGAGTTTGAGTGAACAAGGATAAACGGTTGTGCAGCAAGATAAGTTTAGAAAACTTATACTATCTGCCCTGAACGATCATTAAAATGCTTGTCTCAATGTACAATAACAACGCCATCCTCGGGTAGGGTGAGGCGTAAGGCTGTAACTATACGGACTCGAAAAAACCGCAACCTCTGGTGGGATGCGGCTTTTTGCCGTTTCAGTTACTCGGCCCAATCGCCTTGGCGGAAGAGTGGAACGACGGTTCCGTCCGGCAGCTCGGCTATTCGCTAAAACATTTCCCCACCAGGAAATGGGTTGGCACCTAGCGGCGAGACAGCGCATAGGCTGAAAGGAATGGAACTCAAAGGAGTGATTTGAATGTCCAACCCAGCCCCCGGCAATGACTCCGACGCAAATTCCGTTAACTCCCCCCTCGGCGTCAGGCCTGCATACGACGTTAATCGCTCCACTTCCGGCAGTTTGAACGGTGTCTACCCTGGCTACGGAGGTGGTTACGGGGTTGCTCCTGGCGGCGGTTACACTCCCGGGACCGGTTACGCTCCTGGCCTCGGTTACGCCCCTGGCGCCGAATACGCCCCCAGCGTCAGTCACGCTTCACCCTTGCAGCAACCTAACCAACATTCGCCCAACAGCCATTATTCACCTTACATGTCAGGTGGCTCGTACACCTATCTGAATTTGTACCAACCGCAGCAATACCCTTACTCCCCTTACGGGCTTGGCGCCAACTCGCCTGCTGGCGCATTTTACGCTCCCGGTGCACGAGGGGCAGCGTTCCCGCTAATGCAGACGAGGCAGCCGGCCGAGCCTCATGAGGGAGGAAAGGAGCGGCCCGAGGCGCGCCCGCCTCACGTTGAGCATGTTGACTGGTCCGAGCGTTATCCGCAGGCAATCGTGCTGAGTGGGCCAAACCGCAAGGAGGTTGCGCTGACGTTCGACGACGGACCGGATGACGAATGGACGCCGAAAGTGCTCGACCAGCTGGCCAAAGTAAACGTCAAAGCGACGTTCTTCATCTTCGGCCGCCGCGCCGAACAATTCCCGAACGTTCTGCGCCGCATTGTGCACGAAGGCCACATCATCGGAAATCATACGTTTACCCATCCGAATTTGACGAAGCTCAAAGCCGAGGAAGTCCGTTCGCAGCTCGAGCGCACGGACGCCGTCATTCGCAGATTTACCGGCAATACACCCGCGTTGTTCCGTCCGCCTTACGGCGCGCTCAACGACATGGTCGTGCAAGAGGTCATTCGTTTGAAGAAGAAAATCATTTTCTGGAATGTCGATTCTCTCGATTGGATGCAGCTCAACGCCAAACAGGTAGCGACTAACATTTTGTCACACGTCCGCCCTGGCTCGATCATTCTGCAGCACGCAGCCGGCGGCACCGGTGAGAATCTGCAGGGCACCGTTGATGCGATCCCGGTCGTCGTCCATGAACTGCAAAGGCGAGGATATAAATTCCGTACGGTACCGCAGCTCGTTAACATACCCGCAAATCAGCCGCAATGAGCGATCGACGGTTATCGCGCCTCCGGCAAAGGATGTTTGCGCCTTATTAGTCGAGGGAGCACTGCGATGCACCGGGTCGTTGTGGTCCATCTTATCAACCGGTTCGAGACACCATCTTATAAACTCCTATAACAGCAAAAAAGCCGCAGATCCTCAGATCCCAGCGGCTTTTTGCTGTTGTTTCATTGTTTAAAAGTGGTTAAGAAGCGTTTTGCGGTTTCTCCATTTTCGTTGGTCAATACTTCGTAAACCTTGATATGCACCGGGAAAGCAAGCTGTTCGGAAGTTGCATTCAGATTAATGTTGTTCTCTCCGCTTTGCAGATGATTAGCTCCAGTAAAGCCTTTAATTGTACTGCCGATCATGTTGTCTACGGAATCAAAAACATCAAATTCTAGTTTGTTCGAATTGGCATCCGTCAAAACCTGCTTATCCTGGGTTAAACCTAGGATAAGCTTTAATTTATAATTGTAACCAGTCATTGGGGAGTATTGCGCGCCTAATGACCAATTATCCACCTTCACATCGAACGGATAAACCTTCAACAATTTATCGTCATAATCACTGAGTGCCGCAACATGATAAGAAGCCAATATGGAATTATAGCTATTATCACCTGTCGTTTGCTTATCGTAAAGGCTGAGTCTCAGGCCCTCTCCAGTTTCAGAGGCAGGCAATGCAAATGAGTAGCTAACCACATAGGATGCATTAGGCACAATATTCAGTGCTGTAGCACTTTGTCTGCTGCCGGAATAAGTATAGCCATCTTTGCTGGCTAGCTCCGTTTGGAAAACTGGGACCGGAAGCGGGCGTTCACTGCGGTTGGTCAGCTTAAACTTGGCCACAGCCGTTTGGAAACCATCCGTATCATTTTCCTTCACGTGCAGTTCAACTAAAGAAACATCCATACTCTTGTGAATCTTTTTGTTAAGAGGATCCAGCTGCATCGGCTTGCCGAGCTCATAAGCTGCTGCCGGAATTGCTGAAGTCGCCTTGCCTGGCAGAAGGATGTTCAGCCGGCCTACGCTGTAGCTTTTATCTTCTCCGCCAGCAAAAAACTTTTCCGGAGTCAGTACATTCAAGCTGCTTAAGCTGCTGCCAAGCTCGGTGGGAATGAGCATATGCAAGTATTGCTTCTCTCCTGGCTCCAGGGTAATTGCTCCTTCCGCCCTCTTGCCTGCGAACACTTGGCTCTCCGTCTTGCCGTCCATCGTAAAAGCGGGAACCGTTTGGCGCTCTTTGGTTGGATTCGATGCCTCAATTTGTACGATAGAAACCGGTTTTTTATCCGCAAATTCCAAATGGATATCCTTTGTCTTGTAAACGATAGGCGAGTTCAGTGCCGGCAGGGTAAAAGTATCACCCCATTTGAGAAGAGCGGTTGGATTCGTTATCAGTGAATTGCTGCCCTTCCAGGAGTTGCTTGTATCTACGGGCAAGGTAAGCAGGGTTGTTTCCTGTTTCGGATATACATACATATCGACATCTACCCAGCTGATTTGAGACAATTCAATCTGATCCGTTTGATCAATGATCGCTAAATAGCTTAGCTCCTGCTGAGCCTTAGGCTGCAGCGATTTAGCGTTCTTCGAGCTGGATTGAAGGGTGTATTCAACACCGTCTGCAGTGCGGACCCGCAGCTCATATTCAGGCACCCGAGTGACCTTGGAGCTTGTATTGTGCATGCGTACTACAGCGCCCAGCTTCGTTCCGTCCAGGGTACTTTCATTTAGGATGCTCTTGATTTCCACTTCGATGGATGGGTTCAGTGCATACCTGGTTTGAGCACTCTGTGCAACAGCCGAACCTTCTGAAGAGACAGAATCGGAGGCCCATACCGGATAAGCGTTCGTTATAAATACGGCTGAAAGCAGAGCGACAGCGGTTGTTTTTTTCCATGATCTATTCATTGTTATCCTCCCAGGACATCTTTTAATTAATTAGAAACTTTAACTTTTTCAAGATCTTTCAACTGATGCTGACCGGAAACGACTAGGTTCTCATCGGCTTTTATTCCGGAAATAATTTCCTGGTTGGTTTCACTAATACGGCCCAGCTCCACTTTTCTCTTATGCACGGTGTCACCTTCAAGAATAAATACGAAAGAATCTCCGCCTTCTCGTACAAGGCTTAATGTAGGTATGGCAATCACAACCTGCTCTTCATCCGCTGTCAAAAGAATCTGGGCTTTCGCGCCTGGCTTGATTTGTCCATTGGAATTAGGCACTTGCAGCTCCAAATCATACGCTTTGGACTGGGCATTCATGATATCGGATAAGTAGATCACCATACCTGTCAGCTTTTCCGAAGTACCGGGGATATAGAAACTCAGTTGACCTTTTCCTCTCACGAGCTTGGCGGCAGCTTCCGTCAATTCGGCTTTGACTTTAAGCGGGTCGGTCTGCTGAACCTGTCCGGCTTTGAAGCCGGCAGGAACTGACATGCCAAGCTCTACGTTAAAATCAGTCAGGATTCCGGATGCAGCTGCTTTAACCTCGGTATTTCGGATCGCTTTATCTGCACTTTTGACGCCAAGCTGAGCAGATTCCAGCTGCAGCTCGACGGGAGCCAAAGAATTGGTGTTATCAAGCGTATTCAGCTTCTTTTGTGCGATTTGCAGATCCAGCTTGGCATTGGTAAACCTGGTTTCTGCTTGATCCAGCTGCTCTTTGCTGATATTCCCAAGATCGTAATTATTATGGGCATTGTTGTAATCTTTCTCTGCGTCCTTTACGGCTTGGGACAGCTTGGTGATTCCGTTCACCAACTCTGTCCGTCCATTTGCCAAATCCTCACGAGCTTTGGCAAGTCCGGCCGATGCGCTTTTAATCGAAAGCAGACTTTGTTCCTTTTGCAGTTCAATATCCGAGGTATCCAGCTTGAACAGGATATCTCCCTTGGCCACCTTATCGCCGCGCTTCTTGAGGATTTCGACAACTTCCCCGCCGGCTTTGGTAACGACATCCAGCTGAATGGAAGAAACCACATCCCCGATTTGTTCTTGCGGATCGCCGATTTTTTGTTTTCCGACTTTGGCAACCTTAACACTCTTGTTTTGCTGCGCTTGTGCAGGTGAAGGGCTCGCAGCCGGTCCTGCTGCTTGCGAGGTACAGCCAGCGATCAAAGCACTGCTCAGCACCAAAACCGCCGCCCATTTCGAGCTTGTCGTTAATATAGATAGATGACGTTTCATATTCTTATATCTCCTTTTCCAATTTGCCAAATGGTTGAACAACGGGTGGTGCCGGTGGGACCAATACGGTGGCTTCAGCCTTTGAACCTTTTCCTGCTTTTTTACTAAACATCCGCGAGATTCTGCCTTTGAAGCCATAAATCAATTCGTATACAATCGGTACGATGACTAAAGTAAGCAGTGTTGAAGTTGTAAGTCCTCCGATAACGACAACCGCTAAGCCCTTGGAAATAATCGTTCCCTTGGACAGGCCGAGCGCAAGCGGCATCAAAGCAATAATCGTAGCACCTGCCGTCATAATAATCGGTCTTAAGCGTGTTAAACCCGCTTCTACGAGCGCATCGCGAACCGTGTGACCCTGCTCACGAAGCTGCTGAACGCGGTCAACCAGCACGATGGCATTGGTGACAACAATCCCGATTAACATCAGGAACCCGATCAGTGAGGTTATGTTGACCGATTCGCCGGTAACCAGAAGACCCAGCAAGCCCCCAATAGCTGCAAGCGGTAAGGAGAAAAGAATAGCGAATGGTGCACTGGCATTCCCAAAGGCTAACACCATGACCAGGTATACAATGAAAATCGAAGCGCCCATGGCCAAAAACATTTGCATAAAGCTGTTGTTAATATCATCGGTAACACCCTTCACTTCACGGCTGACACCGGGTGGAAGCTCGATTTTCGCCAATTCCGCGGAAACCTTGTTGCTCACCCCGCCTTTATCCTTGCTGTCGATTTTGGCGGTAACATTCAGAACTTGAGCCTGTGATTCCCTGCTGATGGAAATCGGCGCATCAATTTGTCTGATTTTCGCAATTTCATTCAAATGAACGCTTTGTCCAGTTTGAGTTTTAATCAGTAGGTTTCCCATTTGATCCATGGAATTTTTGAATTTCGGATCCAGCATCACCTTTGTTGAATAGGTCACGTTATCGAATTTAATGTCACCAAGCTTTTCTTCCTTAATCCAGTTGTGTACATTTTCCAGAACCCCGGCAATTGTTAAATTGTATATTCTTGCTTTGTTCTCGTCGATTGTAATTTCAACTTCTGTTTTGGATTCACTCAGGCTGTCTTTGACATCGTTCAATTCCGGGAACTCTTTCATCTTCTCTTTGATCATTAAGGCCGCTTGTTTCAGATATAGCTGATCATCGCCTTTTAACGCGTAAGAGAAATCCACTCCACCGCTGCCTCCAGGTCCGAAGGAAATCAACTGGCCATTAACTTCGGAGCCTTTGGGCAAAAGCTTCAATATTTCATCTTGATATTGCTTGACGGCTTTTTTAGCATCTGTAATTGCAGAAACTTCTGTAAACATTGTAGCCTTATAAGCAAGACGGTCTCTGCCAAAATCATATCCAATCAGTGCTTCATTGTATTTAAAAAGTGATTTATTTTCGGTATCCTTAGCTTCTCTAAGCATAGCCTCAATTTCCTTGGCCTTGGCGTTCATCGTCTCCAAAGAGGTCTCTCTCGGCATTTTAATTTGATAGACCATTTGCTTATCCGATTGACTCTCCGGCATAAAAGCCATACCCAGATGAGGAACGATCAGCACAAAAGAGAGAACAAATATGAGTGCGGCCATCAATAAAGTCTTGATTCGATTATTCAGGGACCATAATAATGCTCGTTTGTAACGTTTCGTCATCCAGCTAACCTTGTTCTCATCATGATGAGGGATTTTGCTGCTTTTCATGACCATGATTTTGGCCAGCATGGGAATGACCGTTAGCGCCACAATGAGTGAGGACAACAAGGCACAGACGAGTGTAAGGGCAAAGGGTCGGAACACTTCCCCTAAGACTCCGCTAACAAGAGCAATTGGAGCGAATACACCTACCGTTGTGATTGTGGAGGATGTAATAGCAGAAGATACCTGCTTTGTCGCGAGTTTAATGACGGATTCATTGCGGTCATGCGCTTTTTGCAGCTGGCTGTAAATATTCTCAATGACAACGATACTGTCATCAACAACCCGCCCGATAGCGATCGCGAGACCGCCGAGTGTCATGATATTAAGAGAGATGCCCAGTGGGCCCATGAACAGCAAGGTAATGACAATAGATAAAGGAATCGAGACCAGAACGATAAAGGTCATGCGCAGATTTCTCAAAAAGAGCAGGATCATCAGGGATGCCAACACTGCACCCAAACCGCCCTCTTGAACCATTCCGTTGACTGATTCCTTAATTGAAGTAGCGCCGTTAAGCACGATGTGAAATGAAACGCCCGGTATCTTCTTCTCCCATTCTGCCATTTTCTTATCCGCCGTATTCGCGAACTCAACTGCGTTGGCAGCCTTGGTTTTGTATAAAAGCACTCCGATTGCCGGCTTGGCATCCAATCTGGCCACAAAGGTAGACTCGCTGATCGCTTCGATCCTGGCGATTTGCTTTAGCAGCAAAGTATCTCCTCGCGGAGTGGAAATTTTCAAATTATCCAAATTGTAAATCGAATCCAGCTGTCCTTTGACCCGCACCATCTGAGTGTTGCCGCTAAAGTCTACAACACCGGCGGGACTGGAGATTAGAGAGGCTTGAATCAATCCTGAAACCTGGGCAGGTGTAAGTCCGTAATTGTTGATCGCACCTGCATCCAGCTTGATGTTGAGAATACCCTCCTGATTGCCGACAGAGTCTACGTGATCTATCCCTTTGATTGATTCAAATCCCGGCAGGATCGTATCCTTATACACTTTATCGAGCTCTGTTTGATTCATGCCGTCTTCTCCATATACGGCCATGTAGTAAACCGGCTCACTGGCAAAGCCTGCTGTCAGCACCTTGGGCTTCTCAGCACCTTGCGGCATTTTAACATTTGCAATTAAGCTCTCCACGTCTTTTTTGACGTCATCCGGCTTCTTGCTTTGCTCCAGCTCCAAAATGATCTGTGCAAAATTGTCCTGTGAGCTCGATGTCAAATTCTTAAGTCCGTCGAGACCGGATACGGCTTTCTCTATCGGCTTCGTAACCTGCTCCAACACATCCTTGGGCGGGGCCGTATACTGGGCAGTCACAATCACGACCGGGAATGAAATGTCTGGCATGCTTTCCACTTTGAGTGTGGTTGCGGAATAAGTGCCCCCCACGACCAGCAGCACCATAATAATAAAGACCGCCGCAATGTTTTTCATTGAAAATTGGGTTAATTTGTTCATTCCTACTCCTCCATAACCGAACTATCTACTGTATCTACAATCTTTAATACTCTCATTATATAGGCTCTAAGCTGGAAATACAGGTGAATTTAGTCATGAAATATGGCATTTTATGGTCATATTACACCCGGCTTTCTTTATGACTTCATATGACTTTTGGTATGACCCGTATGACCAGGCATGACTCCCAAGTCCACAAAAAAAGCGAAAGCCGTCCATCATTCCCCAGTTATTCATAAAAAAAAGACCGTCGAAACTTTATCGACAGTCTGATGAAAACCATTAGGCCTTCGTTTTATTTAATCCGAGATTGTGAACCAGTCATTAGCTTGAGACGCTAGAAGCTTTCTTTGTCCCTGGAATTCTTCGTAAACACTAACGTTGTATTTTTTCAAAAACTCCAACTTGTAGATTAGATCCGCATCCGTAACACTGATTTTAAATTTCTCATGTTTGCCTAGCTGCAGCGTATTTGTTAAGTCTGTTGTCGCATCACTGGCAGCAGGCTCCAAGCTTTTGAGATCAAACGCTCTTTCGAACGATTTGATGCCCTTACTGTCATCAAGCGAGATGATCAGCTTACGCCCTTCCAGATTCGTTTCGGTCAATGCATCTTTGGTGATTTCGTAATCGAAGATCAAAGTAACTTTACTGTTCTCAATAGTTGTTCCAATTTTGTTCATCGAGATCGTATAAGGGAACAATTGTACATCTTTCAGTTTATCCTTGACCGTCTTATCTTCCTCCGGCAGTACAAAGGCAGCAGGTTTCACATAAGAGTCCGCTACTGCCTTATCCCCTTCCGTCAGCATGCCGTCCGTTACCGCTTCACCGATCAGGAGCTGCATATTCGATGTCGAATAACTAAGCGGCAGAGTAGCAGATACATTCAAAATCGCTTTGCCGCTTGGGCTTACTTTGTTTTTCACTTCTGCTATTGCAGCAGGGAATATGGTACCATTCTCCGCACGGAAATGAGCAACCAGCTTGGCTATGGTTGAGAAACGTTTTTCAAGATTGGCGGCTTCCAGCTGCACTGTGAACAGCTTTCCGGTTTTACCCGAGTAAGAGGCTGTACTGCGAACCGTGAACTTCGATTGGCGGCCAATGTCGGTAAGCGTATAAGATTCTGTTTGTTTTTGCAGTGGGATCGCTTGCAGTTCAGACTGGCCGGTAAATTCCAAAACATCGGTTACCGTCCCTGTTGATCCACCTGTTGAACCCCCCGTTGTGCTTCCTGCGGTTTCTTTCTCCTGAAGCACAAGCTTAACCTGGGAAAACTCGTAAGTATAAGGAATTTTACCTGCGATTTGAAAGCTTACGTTCGAGTTTGTTCCTAATGCAATAACTTTGGCAATCTTCACAAGCTTGGCTTCAACCTTGACGGCATTGTCAAGCATAAAGTATCCGGTCAAATCAGGAATCGGCAGCGAATCCGTACCTTTATTCAATAAAGTCAGGTCAGCTGTCAAAATGTCCTGATCCTCCCAAGGAAGGCGATACAAACCATTCATCTTAGCCGTATATACACCCGATTTACTCGTGAACGAATATTCCTTGCCGATGGAGCCGTCCTCCTGCCGGGCAGCCTTCGGGAGCTCAAACGAAGCTATCTGTAATTTCAGCTTCAAATCCGTCAAATTCTCAGTAATCACCAGCTGCCAATTGTCTGGGGAGACTGAAACCGGTATCGTTCCGGAAAGCTGAATTTCTTTGGATTCCTTAGGGTTAATGGTTAGATCTTTAAAGCTCTTGGCCTCCAGTGGGTACATCAGGCCTTCCGAGGTGAGAATGGAAAATAAATAGGCAGGCATGGTGACCGCATTCGACCCTGCGTTTTCCAAGTTCAAATAGACGGTCGGCACATAATACTTTTCGTTCTTGTTGCTGACAACCTTTTTGATGGAGGCAGCTACATCTGTGCCTCCAATTCTCATGAGATAAGCTTCATCCGCGGGTATTACGTTCGTATAAGAGTCTGGAACCGCGACCTCGCCAATCACATTTTCAAAATCGGGTTGATTGAAATCCCATTTAATAAACTGCACGATTAAATCTTGCAGTGCCGTGCTTTCATTGACCTTGGCATAAAACGTAATATCCATGCTCGAGCCCGGCGTGACCTGATTCTTATCCTTGTCTGCCGGGAGCAGGCGGGTGGAAAATTTGTTGCCTGATTTGCTTTTTAACCGTACCCAGTAGTCAATGAACTGCAGCTCGCTGCTGCCTTGATTATGAATCGTGATGGTAAAAGCGGCGAGCTTGCCGCTTTGGTCAGGCAGCAAATTGATTTGTTTAAGCTCCATGTAGCTGCTCGCCGTTACTTGAACCTTCCCGACCGCAGCTCTGACAGAAACTGAAGCTCCTGATGCAGCAAGAGCTGGGGCCAGAGATGTGATACCGAGTGTCAAGGTTAAAGCAAGCGCAGCTGATTGCATCCATCGTAAGTGGCTCATGAAGTTCTCCTTCCTTTCACTATCATAGTCGTTTACCCTGCTGGAACGGCCTGAACTGGCATAGATTGATTTTGGCCATTCGGATTGTCTTTCATTTGCTTCAACCTTAAGTCCCCCTGGGTTTGCCACTGCTTCAGTCCTTCACGCGCTGTTATTTTGCCTTGCAGAACGAGCTGGAACTGCTGACGGCCGATATCCTGAACTTGATACATATTTTGATTTTGATAGAGCTTTGGGTTATTTTCCATAGGAACGGGACTTACATTATAGAAGGCCTCGATATGAAATTGTTGGCCGTCCTTTGGCTTCAAATATTTTTTGCGGGCTACAAGAGTGTTATTGCTGTGAGATTTGAGTTTGGCCCAATCTTCGCCGTTAATAAATTTGATAAAGTCCCAGGCATCATCCTTGTTTTGCGCTTTGGCGTTTATCGCCATGATGCCGTTCATATAGATCATACCGCCGACTCCCTTAGCTTCGGGATGAGAAGGTACAGTCACTACGTCCCATTCAACAGGGGTAAAACCTTTGAAATTAGCCGCACTTTTATTGGCCATCTGCAATTGACTGATTTGCCCATAATACATAATCCCCATGGCCAAACGGCTTGACATGAAATCATCGTAAGCGAATGGATTGTTTTGCTGATCCATATTTCGAGTCATGGGTTTAGAGTAATCGACGGGCTCCGGGAACACCTTTTCCTTTTGCAGCTGAGCGATCTTCGCCCACACCTTTTCCCACTGATCCGTATCGACGGTCATTTTCTCGGCATTATCGTCAAACATCCGCAGTTGAAGCGGTGCCGTGAACATTTGCTGCATCCCCCTGAACAGATCACCCTGCGACTGGGTGCTGAAAGAGAAGCCATTCTTTCGGTTATCCCCTTCCCCTTTCGCCACCCGCTTGGCTAAATCAAACACTTCATCCCAAGTCATATTATCCTTCGGATAAGCGACGCCTGCATCATCGAACAGCTTCTTATTATAAACAAGTGCGGAAGAGGAGAACATGGGAGCCAAGGCAAAAAGCTTGCCGCCTCCCGCGTTTTTCAGGCCGTCAATTACAGCTGGAACCATATCGCTGATATCGAATTTATCTTTGGTAATTAAAGGATCAAGCTGGATGGCCAGGTTGTTGTTGATGATTTCAGGAAGCTGCTCAAACCCGACCATCACGACATCCGGAGGGTTGTCTCCCTGCATAACCTCTTTAAGCTTTTCGAGCGGGTCTGGCATTTTCTCGCCATTTTGCGGACCGCGGAAACGCATGCTGTCATCCATCGTCGGGATCATTTCAATTTTGATATTGGGATGAGCGAACTCATACACCTCGGTAAATTGCTGGCGGAAATATTCGTCATCCCCGCCATATCCGAAGCTGGTTGCAATTTTGAGCACTCGCTCTGTTTTTGCGTCCGGCTTATTCGTTTTCGTACATGCGACCGCAAGTGGCACCACCAATGACAGTATCAAAGCTGCAGTAATAACTTTATGATTCAACATTTTCATCCGTTTTTCCCTCCAAAGGTTTTTGTGTATGTAAAGCTTCCGTATCCACGTGATCCGTCAAGCTTCTCGGTGCTTTGATCATGATTTTATCCCCGTCAAATTCCATGGTTGCTTTACCGGAAATGCGCAGCGCCTCAAGATAGGGCCTCGGCACCTGCAGCCTGCCTGCTTTATCGAGCACAACATATTCTTCATGAGCCTGTTGTGCATTTTTCCAACCGAATTCAACACCTGAGGATAACATCGGATTGCGGGAAATGAACTCGGAGCTCGTCATCCCGTCGCGAATCGCGACTACCCTTCCCACCTTGCCGGCCATCGATAAATCATGAGTAACAATCACAATCGTAACACCAAGCTCTTTGTTTAATCTTTGAAAAATCGAAAGAATCATATCGGCGGTCTGGGTATCGACGGAACCGGTAGGCTCATCAGCCAGCAGCAGCTTGGGGCGGTTTGCCAAAGAAATCGCTATTGCTACCCGCTGCTGCTCACCGCCCGAGAGCTGATGCAGCTTATTGTTCATTCTTTCAGCGAGACCAACCCACTCGAGCAGCTGTTTCGCATAGGCGCGATCATAATTGCCGCTAAGCATCATCGGCATTTCGACATTCTCGAGCGCAGTGAGGTATGAGATCAAATTACGGGCGTTATTTTGCCAAATAAATCCTACCGTATTGCGTTTGTACTCAACCAACTGCTTATCCGTGATTTTTAATAAATCCCAATCGCCTACATGGACTTGACCTGCCGATGGGCGATCCAAACCTCCGAGTATATTGAGCAGGGTAGATTTGCCGCTGCCGCTGTTGCCGATGATAGCCATCAACTCTCCATCATCGATTTGAATGTTGAGGCCTTGAAGCGCTACGACCTCGATATCATCGGTCTTGTAGATTTTGACCAAGCCGTCACAAAGGATCATCGTTTATTTCTCCTCCCCGAGCTTCACGGCTTGATGAACGCGCAGCCTGCGAATATGAAGAAACAATAAAGTGGCACCCGTTATCATCATAAAAGCAACGACAACGTACAGTTGATTCGTATCACTCGAGTTAAATACGACCCGAAAAGGAGGTACCTGCGTTTTCACATTCTCGGACGTTTGCAGGAACGGCAGAAAAAAATAGCTGGTCAGCTTGCCGATTCCAATTCCCAGGGCAATGGATAAACCGGCTGTAAAGCTCTGCTCCAAAAGCAGCATGCCCGTCAACTGTTTGCGCGATAACCCCATGGCCCGCAAAACACCAAATTGCACAACCCTGCTGGATAGATTGAAAAACCAGTACAGTAGATATCCAACCAGCGAGACAGCGACCGAAACCAGAAAGCCCAAGCTGAGAATCCCAAACACCCCGCCCCGTGCCGGATGCTTCTTCTGGATGATCAATTCATTTCTCACATCTTTAATGGAGACCAGCTCGATGTTTTTGGCCAGCAGCGAATCTACAATCGGCTTCAATTTGGCGTCAGGCTTCATTTTCAGCCAAACCTCATACGGGATAATGGGAGCTTGATCATAAATATATTCCAGGTTGGTTATAAAGAATGGCGTTTGCTCCGGATACTGACTGGGCCAATAAGGAAGTATGCCTACCACTATAAATTCAATCGGCTGCTGCTGAAGGGTAATGGAGAGCAAATCGCCCGCCTTGAGCGCATATTTCTTGGCAAAATTGTCGGGAATGATCACCGATTGTTCATAAGCGCCCAGGAGATTCAAGTATTGATTCGGATTCGCCGGAAAAAGAGACGGACGAAACCAGGCAACCTTGGCAAAGTCTACATTGTCGATGCCCATCACAAGCCCCTGCCCGGTGGATTTCCCGGAAACCACGACGTTGCCCTTGGTTTGCAGCACCCGCGCCGCAGCCTTCACGCCTTCCAGATCGCGAAAGATCTGAAACGGCGGCTCGACGTAGCGGACCTTCGAGGGAGTCTCGGTACCGCCGGGATTGCTGCCTCCGGCGCCAGAGCCTCCCGCACCGCCGGCCGGGCTGCCTTGGCCTTGGCCTTGGCCCTGCCCTTGCCCTTGGCCGGCACCGGCACCACCGGCGCCGCCGGTCGCCGGCGCCTTGGGCACGGCGTCGGAGAAGCCCTCCCACACCGTCGTCAGTACGACGTCGGTGCCGTATTGGTACAGCGTCCGCTCCGTCGAGTTCAGGTCGATCGTGCGGGCTGCAGCGGAATTATAAACGCCGAGTCCGAGCGTGAGAATGAGCAGCAGCATGAGCGGATAGTACGCTTTGGCGGAGCGCGAGAGCTGCGCCAGAGTCAGGTACAGCGGCACTGGCAGAAAACTGCGGCCCAGCCAGCCGAACAAGCGCAGCAGCCAAGGGAAGATGCGCAGGAAAAACAGTCCCAGCGCGAAGATCGAGAGCGCCGGTACAAAGAACAGCAGCGGATGCACCTGCAGCTGATCAGTGGTGAGTCCGGTTTGGACGGACAGCACCTGGCGCTGGTCGAACAAATACCAGCCGTAACCGACTACCAAGAGCAGCACGATGTCGAAGAACCATCTTTGCCATACCGGCGCCCGATCGGATCGGGCAAGCTGCTGCTTGTAATTCACGATCGAAGCTTTGGCATACTGGATTGCCGGTATGACGCTGGCGAGGAGTGCGATCATAATCGCAATGCCGCCGTATAACATGGCTTCCCTGGTAAATCCGACCGGAATGGATTCCCGGTCGACGAAGGTCAGGAAGCCGCTGGAGGATCCAATACTTTTGGCCATAAACCAGCCAATCATAGGACCGATAATGAAGGCAATCGCCCCCAGGATTAAGCCTTCTAGCACATAAACGCCCACGATTTGCTTCGTGCTTCCTCCCCGGCTTCGCAGAACGGCAATGACGCTGCGCTGCCTGTCGAGAGATTGACGAGCATTCATCACTATATAATAGAAGACCATGGCAATCATCGGTGCCGCCAGCGTGAATAACAAGATTTGAAGCTGCAGGCTTTGCTTCTTAAACTCGACTAGGACAGGTTGAAAGGAAAGATCAACTTTCGTGTCCTTCAGCTTTTGGTACAGGGTGATATCCAGACGATCCAGCTTTCTCTCCAAAGGAGTGAGCTGGCTGGTCTGGATGTTGCGTAAATCAAAAGCATAGTACCAATTCGCCAACTGAAGCGGAATCTTTTTCTCTGACAGCAGCGTTTTCTGAAACAAAGCATCACTGACAAACAGCGAATTGACGATTCCCTCGAGCCCTTGAAACCAGTAAGGGTCGTTTTCATTCAAAGGCTTAAAGGAACCGGCAATCTTCACCCTTAACGGCGGGATCCCCTGTCCACCGGAAACGGGATAAGTGAATATATCTCCAATGTGCAGGTCGTTGCGGTACAATGCTTCCTCCAGTACAACGGCTTCAATTACACCTGATTGAAGCTGATCAGCAGCCATTTTGCCGCCTGACCATTCCACTTGATCGCTCAGTCCGCTTAATGATGTGATCGTCATTAGGCGGCGCTTGCTGGGGTCGACCTTTTGCGGATCAACCGGCGCTATTTGGGCGCCTTTGATGGTATAGCTTTTTGCATACGCATGGATGGGGAATCCAATTTCGCCTGGTAATTTCTCTTGTATGTATTGGTTCACGTCGCCAAGCTCCTGCATGCCTGCCCGGTCTGCACCGACGGCTTGATAACGCATCAGCAGGGAGCCTGCGGGAAGGCCGCTGCTCTTCTCCTGCAGGGATTTCGCTACGACTCGCTTGAGCGACCCGTCTGCGTACATTGGAATACTGGTCGTAAAGGCTACCGCCATCACCAGTCCCAAAAGTGTGCTGAGCGTCAGCCAGCGGGTATTCCACATTTTGCGATACAGAAACCGCAGCATCGGTATCGACATTATCTACCCACTACTTTCTGTCCGGGAGTGAGGCCCTTTACAATCTCAACATCAGTCGCGGTTTGCTGGCCTAGCTCCACATCAACTTCCTTCTTGTTGCCTTGGTTATCGACGACTTGAACATAGTTGCGGCCGGAGTAAGAACGCAGCGCCGCCAGCGGAATAAGGACTGCCTTATCCTTTTTCTGTGTGATGATGCTCACACTGAGCGGGGTACCTCGGTTCATGCCCGGCGGAAACGTGTTTAGTTGAATGATTAAATAATTATCAATGGAGTCTTGGCCCTGCCCTTGTCCACCGGGAAAGCCTCCGCCGCCCCCGCCATTGCCGTTATTGCCATTCACGCCCAGGTTCGGCAGCTGCTTGACCTTGCCTTTGTGTTGGCCAGCCGAATTAATGTCAACCACCGCATCCATCCCGACGGCGATTTTCTTGGCGTCATCCGCGCTGATGCTGGCGGCCACTGTCAACTGACCCAGATCGGCGATGGTGACTACCGATTGATCTGCCTTTGCGGTGTCGCCTTTCTTTGATTTTACGGCAACTATCGTTCCGGAAAATGGCGCAACCAGCGTCGCTTTGCTAACCTGATCCACCAGCTTATTGTATTCCTCGCGCTTCAGCTCAAAATCAATTTTAGCTTGCTCCAGCTGATCGGACGACAATTCATCCGCTTTGCGCAGGCTTTCAATCATGGTCAGCTCATCCTTGCGGGTTTGCAGCCGTTTCTGCTTCAGCTGTCCGGCCAGGTCGGACACATCCAGCTCTGCGATGATTTGGCCTTGCTGGACTTTATCGCCTGTTTTGACCAAGATGCTGTTAATTCGCTTGCTGCTCATTTCCGTCGGGAAAAACAATTCTTCCTCCTGCAGTGCCATGAGTCTCCCGGTTCCGCTAACCTTCGTTTCGAGCGTATCCGATTTTACTATGTATTCGGGTTTCTTGGACAGCTTGGGAGGATTGATGCTCGGAAGTGACTCCTCCACTTGCTCCTTCGGCAGAAACGAGCAACCGGAAGCGAGCAGTAAAGATGCGGATAAAATAAGTACGGTAAAAGGCTTCATCCTTTGTTTAAGAGATGAATCTTCCGTCCACCATTTCGTAGACATGGTCGGCAACCTCCAGAATTGTAGGATCATGTGTCGTCATACAAATTGTCACTTTCTCTGTCGCAATAATACTGCGGAACACGGACATGATCTGCGCGCCCATTTGTGAATCAAGCTCCGCTGTCGGCTCGTCTGCAAGCAGCAGAGAAGGTCTATGCACAATCGCTTTGGCTATGGCCACACGCTGCTGCTCGCCTCCAGAGAGTTCAAAAGGGCGATGATCCATTCTCTTGCCAAGTCCAACGAGCTCCAGACAATGCGTGACTCTGCTCTTCCACTCCGAGCGGGGAGCTCCCGCCATCCGAAGGCCAAGCTCGACATTTTCCCATGCGGATAAGAGCGGCATGAGCGCATAGGATTGAAAGATGAAGCCGATGTCCCGTCGTCGGATTTGCGTTCGCTCATCATCACTGCATTGATGAAAGGAGTGACCCTGAAACATAATTTCACCGTTGCTTGGTTGATCCAGGCCGCCTATCAGGTTCAGAAGCGTTGTCTTACCGGACCCGGATCTTCCGCGAAGCATGACTAGCTGCTCGGGCTTAAGCTCCATATGAATACCTTTCAGTACGTGCAGCTGCTCGCCTCCGACTTGAAAGGAGCGCTCCACTCCTTTGACAGTGAGAATTGGCGTTGGTGTTGCATCCATATTACGTTCAATCTTGTTGATATACGAGTTCTCTGCATTATGTATCCCGGTTTCTTCTAAGCTATTTTTGTTTCGTATTCGAAACCAAACTGGCATGGACTTCTCTCCTTTATAACCGCATTGTCTACAGTTCTACTGTATACTCAATAGACGGATGACTACTTGAAAAAGTTCCAATATTTTACTATCCCAAGCAAAAATATTTATTTCTAAAATATACTAGGTATTGGAAACATTATCCATGCACCTTTTAACCTATCTTTTAATCTAACTTTTGTATAATGAAATCTATTGAATCCGTGCAGGATTTTTGTAAAACTTTAGGGAAGTTTAAAGATAGAACAATTTCACATCAGAGGGGACAGACAAGCAATATGATTAAAGCCATTGAAGCTTATTTTAAAGATAATTACGAAGATCACCTGGAAGAGCTTAAGGAATTTTTGCGAATCCCCAGCATCAGCGCATTGACTGAGCATCAGCCTGATATTCGCCGCTGTGCGGATTGGGTAGCCGATGCTTTAAGCAGAGCCGGACTGGAAAACATCGAAATCATGCCAACCGCCGGCCATCCCGTCGTTTATGCAGATTGGCTGCATGCCTCAGGCAAGCCAACTGTTCTGGTGTACGGCCATTATGATGTGCAGCCTGCCGAGCCGCTAGAATTGTGGCAAACGCCGCCGTTCGAGCCTGACATTCGTGATGGCAAAATCTTTGCAAGAGGGGCTACCGATGATAAAGGGCAGGTTCTCATGCATATAAAAGCCGTCGAAGCCTTTCTTCAACAAACAGGCAGTCTGCCCGTCAATATCAAATTCTGTATAGAAGGCGAGGAAGAGAACGCAAGCCCAAATCTGCCACCCTTTGTAGAAGAACACCGCGCCAAGCTGAAAGCGGATGTAATTACAGTGTCCGATACATCGATTTATGCACCAGGCAAGCCTGCTCTTTTGTATGGGCTTCGCGGTGTCGCGGCTTTTGAAATTGTGGTGGAGGGTGCAAGCAGCGACCTGCATTCCGGACTATATGGCGGCGGTGTGCAAAATCCGATACATGTATTGTCACGGCTGCTCAGCTCCTTCCATGATGATAACGGCAGGGTTGCCGTGAATGGCTTCTATGATAAAGTGCTTGAGCTTACTAAGGAGGAACGAGAAGCCTTCAAGCTTGTCGAGAAAGATGAGAACGAGGTGAAAAAGGAATTGAGCGTTAACGCTTTATTTGGCGAAAAAGACTATACTTACTATGAGCAAACTTCAGCGAGACCGACCTTTGAAATCACAACTATAACCGGAGGCTTCCAAGGTGAAGGCATCAAGCCCATTATCCCAAACCGTGCCGTCGCCAAAGTGGCCTGCCGTTTGGCAGCTGCGCAAGAACCCGATGAGATTATGGATGCTGTTGAGCAGCATATCAAGAATCATACTCCGGGCGGAGTCACAATCCGCATGAATCGTATGCTGCGCGGGAATCCATTTGTCACTCCCATCGATCATCCCACGATGGTTGCTGCTGCAGATGCTTACGAGGAGTCCTATGGAACAGCGCCAGTTTATATGCGAAGTGGGGGCTCCATTCCGATTATTGAGGCTTTGGGACGTTTGCTCGAAGCACCGGTCGTCATGCTTGGCTTCGGTTTGCCGGGAGAGAATCTGCATGCGCCGAACGAACATTTTCATCTGGAAAATTGGCATAAAGGCCTTTCGACTATCAGCCGTTACTGGCTTAAGCTTTAAACACAAGGTAATTCCCCTACAGAAAGGAAATGAACATCTTTATGACAACCAATGGCCATATTCTAAGAGACGCTTCTCTTGAAGACTTACCTGCTATTGTAAGAATCTATAATTCTACCGTTGCAGGACGTATGGTAACTGCTGATACGGAGCCCGTCAGCGTAACCAGCCGTGAGCATTGGTTTCATGAGCATTCAGCAGACTTTAGACCTCTATGGGTGCTGGAAAAAGAAGGATCCGTCTGCGGATGGCTCAGTTTTCAATCCTTCTATGGACGTCCAGCCTATCAAGCTACCGTTGAAGTCAGTATTTATGTAGATGAGGCTAGCCGCGGGCAAGGCATCGGGCGGTATTTGCTGCAACAGGCCATTGATGCTTGTCCCAAGCTGAATGTTTCTACATTGCTTGGTTTTATTTTTGGGCATAATGTCCCGAGCTTAAGGCTGTTCCAAAGCTTCGGCTTCGAAAACTGGGCACACCTGCCCCAGATCGCCGAACTCGACGGTATCGAACGCGACCTGATTATCGTCGGTAAAAGGGTCCGTTAATCTTGTGATCATTTATGTAATGATGGGTAATGAGAAAGGTAAACTTATTTCAAGGAGGTAAGGACAAAATGAATAAAATCGAGCTCCTGTTGCACGGATGGGAATACTGCTATGACAAGGAAGATTGGTATCCTCCTTTACTGGATGCCCTCCAGGGAGTAACCGCAATGAATGCCGATTGGCGGCCGGAAGGAGCGGCAGTGAACACCATTTGGGAGAATGTCCATCATTTGATCTTTTACAAAGAACGCCTGCTGGGGCGATTAAAGGGTACGGAATCCGAATATCCTGATGGAATCACTAACGACGATACCTTTGCCGTGCCTTCCAAAGAAGAATCGGCCTGGCAGGACACTCTTGTTCGTTTGGAGAAAGTGCATAGAGGAATCCGAGAGGTTCTCGCAAGCTTGAAAAAAGAAGATTTTGAGCGCCCATTAGGAAGCACAACCATTGGGCTTTGGGTGACAAGCCTAATTTCACACAATGCTTACCACACAGGACAGATTATTCAACTGCGCAAGCTTCAGGGATCTTGGCCTGCCACAACCTCCTATTCTTGATTTATGTAAAAAGAGAGTCCGGATCATCTCCGGACTCTCTTTCTCTATTACTTGACCTCGCTATTCCATTTGTAGAACTTGCAACCTATCAGGAAAGCAACCAATCCCCATGCTGCCAAAATCACGAGATTCAACCAGAACTGAGTATGCGGCGCTGGATTGCGGCTGTACCCCGATCACCTGCTTGATTTGCTCTCCATGCTGCTTCCAGCTGAGTCCCTTCATTCGAATCTCGCCTTGATTTTTGCGGCATGGATTTCATCTCAGTCTTCAGACCGAAACACTGCCCTCTCAGGTTGACTAATGTTTCCATGAATACCTATAATTTAAAAAGACAAATGCAGAGGAGCAGATATGAGCAAACAAACCAATCGGCGTAATGTCACCATCGGCATTTTTGTAGTTACTTTATTGGCAGCCATTGAAGGGACTATAGTCAGCACAGCTATACCTACCATAGTAGGACAGCTTGGCGGCTTGAGCCTTTTTAGCTGGGTGATCTCCATCTATCTTCTGACCTCTGCAGTAACCACCCCGATTTATGGAAAATTAGCAGACCTGTACGGCCGAAAAAAAGTCATCGCCGTCGGCATTCTCATTTTCTTATTTGGAGCCATGTTAGCCGGGTTCGCCCAATCCATGGAACAGCTCATCTGGTTCCGGGCTGTACAAGGAATTGGCGCCGGGGCGATTCTGACACTAACCTTTACTATCGTTGGAGATTTATATGCTTTTGAAGAAAGAGGCAAGATCCAGGGCATGATCAGCGGAGTCTGGGGTATTGCCGGTGTTGTAGGGCCTATGACCGGGGGTTTTCTTGTGGATTATGTCTCCTGGAGATGGATCTTTTATATGAATATTCCATTCGGACTGTTGGCCTTATTTTTAATAGGAAGTTATCTTCATGAAGATGTGAATCCGGATAGCAAAAAGCTTCAGATTGATTACGTTGGTGCGCTAACATTCACCATAAGCATGACTGCCTTGATGTATGCCCTGCTTACAGGCGGCTCCGTGTATGCATGGATATCTCCAATGATCATAGGTTTGCTCTGTTTGGTTGTATTGTCCTTTATAGCATTCATATGGATAGAACGCCAAGCACCGGAACCGATGCTCCCTTTGTCTTTATTTCGCAATCCAATGCTGGTTATAAGCTATTTAGGCGGTTTTGTTTTGAACATTCTGTTAGCCGGAGTCACCTTTTACTCACCATTATGGGTCCAAGGAATTTATGGCTATGGAGCAACAGGAGCGGGCTTAGCGCTGATTCCATTGTCTCTAACCTGGCCCATAGGTTCTTTAGTAGGCGGCAAATTGGGCATTTCTATCGGAACTAGATCGACGTCACTGATCGGCATCGTTTTCCTCGCAGTAGGTTTTGTAGGGTTGGCTGTTATGCAGCCCTTTACTCCTTTGTTCTATCTTTATATCATTGTGGGCATCCAAGGACTTGGATTTGGCTTAGCTTTGACCGTCTTCACCCTTTCCGTTCAATCCTCCGTAAACTGGAACCTTCGTGGAGCCGCCAACGGCGCAAACAACTTTATTCGCGGACTTGGCCAAACTATGGGCGTGGCAGCTCTGGCTACGTTGTTCAACAGCTTTATAGCTGCCTTCTTGATCAAGCATCCCGAAGCGGATATGAACAAATTGCTCGATCCGGCCGAAGCCAGAGCGATACATGAAGCTTTGGTTGTCCCCATGAGAGCTGCACTATCCGGGGGTTTGCATCAAATCTTTGTCGTGATCGGCGGCATCTCGGTATTGGCCTTACTGATTCCTCTGAGAATACCCGGGAAGTCCCTGGAATTTGCTGAGGAAAAGAATTGAGTGGTTGAACCCAAGGTGTACCATTGTATAGATACAAAAAAGCCCGTCATTACCGACGGACAAATGGCAAGGATGACTCAACCCACTTTCAATACCTAAGTCCCTTTTAATTGTTCTGGAAGGATGTTTTTCACACTAAGCTTGCATCAAACTTCACATTAACCACTTAACTTGCTTGTTTTTGATTAAAAAATACTTAATAGTAATAATTTTACAGTAACTCAATTTCCGTAACAGCTAAAAAAGGAAAGTGGAGTTAAGACAGCGCGTATTTCCATAAAATGGAATATTCATTTATCTTGGCCTAAAGTAAGATCATTCGTTGCGACTCTTGCTTGGCTCTTCCCGCCGTGTCCACTTTTTGTCTTCCTTTTGACTGGCGCGTGGGTGGTCGATTCAGCTCCTGCTTAAACACCTTCCACGGGTGGTACATGTACGTTCGCAGCAGTTGTAAAAGGTTCCACTGACTTTTTCCTGTTTGCAAAGCTAGCTTTACAAGCATACTCACAGCAAAAGCAATCAGGGACAAAAAGAGTTGGTTCCACACTGAATCAGGTTGGCAGCCATGCAGGTTCACTAGCTTCAAATGCTGTTTCATCCATTTAAAGAAAAGCTCAATTTTCCAGCGATTCTTGTAAATGTAGGCAATCTCATTTGCAGTTAAATCCCATCGACTTGTTATTAACCGGTAGCGGCGGCCCTTGTCATCCTCAAATTCAACCAGACGTAATGGAGTTGTGGTCTTGTTTGTAAGTACATCCACATCCTGAAGCAGCCGGAGTGGCCCAACGCTTGCCACACTCTTACGTTCACTACCGCTAATGGGATATAGATGTGTTCGATCCCGCACACGCACCACGAAAAGCTTATTGTCCGTTATCCAGGTTTGGAAATTAGGGAGGCTTTCATAACCCCGATCCATGACATAGGTGACATCATCTTCCACAACCATATCTAGCACGACCTTATTTTCCCGTACATTGACCGTAGAAGCAATGACCTTATCCGGGAATACGGTGTCAGGATCTGCAACAACCACACGAACATGAAGACGAACCCCTGTTTTTCGCGACCCACAGCGAGCCCAACTGCCTAATAAAGCGGGAAGGGAAATGTCCGTAGCATCGATGATATGCAGACGCCCAATGTTCGGCGTAATTCCAGCCCCCGACTTCGTTTTCTGGTCGATTTGGCTGATGAGTTGAAAGAAGATCTGCTGTAGGGTTTGGGTGCATAAGCTATTCGTTTTGCGAGAAAGCTGTGCGCTGCTGATGGACTCCAGGCCGATCGCTTGTTGCAATTGCGGATGCGCACGCAATTGTTCGGTAATGACATCATACGTAGGGAGTTGCAGCAATTGAGCGATCACATGAAGCTCGATAGCCGTACCTGAAAACAACTTTTGGGTTCGATGATCGTCGAGTACAGAACGATAACCTGAAACATTGAGAGTACGTAGGCATTGACAAATGACGCGAATATCTTTAACGTTATCCATGGTTAAGCTCCTTATTGGAGAAATGATGGATAACACGCCGTCAATTCAACAATAAGGGCTTTTTTGTTTTTTATCCACGAAATAACATCAATTTATTCCATAAATAGGAATTAATGAGAACAATATTTTCATGTCAGGTTTGATGCAAGCTTAGTGTGTTTTTCATTCTTCCAGAGCACACGAAACAGAAACCAGATACTGGAAAGATGTTTTTCATCGTTCCAGAGTCCGGTCATGCCGCAAGGGACCTCTTTTTACCCCTGGAAGATTGTTTTTCATTCTTCCAGAACACTAGAAAAAGAAAACCGGCGCTGGAAAGATGTTTTTCATCGTTCCAGCGTCCGGTCACGGTACATGAGGCATCATTTTACCTCTGGTTTTATTGAAAGTCTGCCATCAATGTTACGGACTTGCTATTTCAACCTCAAACCTACACGCCAAATGCTGCCGGATTTTCTCTCCATGAACGAAGCAAATCAAGATCCTGTTCTTTAACGTGACCCAGTTCTACAGCCGCTTCGAGCAGCTGCGAATAGTTGGTCAGCGTCTGCAAGGGCATATTTGCAGCTTTGAAACCATCGGACGCCTTGTCCAACTGATAGGTGAAAATTGCCAGTACGCCTAACGCCTCTGCACCTGCTTCATTGACAGCCAATGCCGCTTTTAATGAGCTTCCCCCAGTTGAGATCAAATCCTCGATCACAACAACCTTTTGACCAGGCATTACGGATCCTTCAATCAGATTCTCTTTGCCGTGCCCTTTCGCTTTGTCCCGAACATAAATCATCGGAAGCTTCAGCTTCTGCGCTGCCCATGCTGCATGGGGTATACCGGCAGTCGCGGTGCCTGCAATAACTTCCGCATTCGGATACTGCTCACGAATCAAAGCCGCAAATCCATCTGCGATCTGTTCACGAATGTCTGGATAGGACATCGTTAAGCGATTATCGCAGTAAATCGGTGACTTCAGACCCGATGTCCATGTGAAGGGTTGGTACGGACGAAGTGTAACGGCTCCAATTTGCAGTAATGAAGCTGCAATCTGCTTGGACAAATGTTCGAGATCACTCATGTTTGATCGGGTCAACTCCTTCATAATTGTTGCGCATAAAGCTACGATTCTGCAACGATGGAATCGATAATTCCTTCAAGCGTTTGCCTCGGATCGGGGAAAGCCGTAATCGGTCGGCCGATAACCACATAATCCGTCCCCTGCTCAAAGGCCTCCCTCGGCGTCATCACTCTTGACTGATCGCCAACATCGGCACCAGCAGGACGAATCCCAGGGGTCACGGTGACAAAGGAGTCCCCGCAAGCGGCTTTGATCCGGAGCACTTCCAGAGGAGAAGCGACAACACCGTTAAGCCCCGCTTCCTTGGCTAGAACAGCATATCGCAGCACGGCTTCTTCTACGGAACCGGCAATGCCGATCTCTTGATTCAATACCTGCTCATTAGTGCTGGTCAGTTGGGTGACGCCAATAACCAACGGTCGAGTCACCGTTCCCGCTTGAAAACCGGTCAGAGCTTTGTCTACGCCTTCCATAGCGGCTTCCATCATCTGCCTGCCTCCGGCTGCATGCACATTAAATACATCCACACCCAGCTTGGCGACGCTCTCGGCGCCGCCTTTGACGGTATTGGGGATGTCGTGCATTTTCAGATCCAAAAATATCTTATAGCCTCTCGTTTTTAGACGCCTTACGAAATCGGGGCCAGCCGTATAAAAAAGCTGCATCCCCACTTTCACATAGCAGGGAATCCCCTCCAGCTGCTTGATCAACTGCTCAGCGCTTTCTGCCGACGCATAGTCAAGCGCGACCATAATACGACCCGCCGCTTCTGCCCGATTGCTCAGCTTCAGCTTAGACATGGGCAGGCATCGCTCTCGAGGAGAAATTGACCGACTCGAGCATGTTCATCAAGGCTCTTACCGTATCCAGCGACGTCATACACACGACACCGTTCTCAACCGCTTCACGGCGGATGCGGAAACCGTCGCGCTCAGGCGTTTTGCCTTTGGTCAGCGTATTGACGACGAATTGGGCTTGCCCGCTGCGGATGAGATCCAGAATGTTCGGCGATCCCTCACTCAGCTTGTTCACGGTAGTTACTGGAATGCCGGCTGCTTCAAGCGCTGCGGCAGTTCCGCCTGTGGCGATGATTTTGTAGCCTAGTCGATAAAACCCGGAGAAAATCTCGACGGCTTCATCTTTATCTTTATCTGCTACTGTAGCTACGATCGAGCCGGCAGCCGGAATTTTCATCCCTGCGCCAATCAAGCCTTTATACAAAGCTTTGGCAAAATTTACGTCGCGACCCATAACCTCGCCGGTAGATTTCATCTCCGGTCCGAGTGTGGTGTCCACGCGGCGAAGCTTGGCGAAGGAGAATACAGGCACCTTGACGGAAATATATTTATCCTCAGGCCATAAGCCGCTCGGATAACCCATATCAGTCAGCTTTTGTCCAAGAATCACTCGTGTCGCTACATTCGCCATCGGGATATTCGTTACTTTGCTAAGGAAGGGCACCGTTCTGGAAGAGCGCGGGTTTACTTCGATAACGTAAACCTTATTCTGAAGGATGACGAATTGGATGTTGACCAATCCGAGCACCTTCAATTCTTTGGCAATTTCCGTCGTGATGGTTACAATTTCATGCTTAAGCTCATCCGAAAGCGTCTGAGGAGGATAAACCGCGATGGAGTCACCGGAGTGAACTCCTGCTCGTTCGATGTGCTCCATGATCCCGGGGATCAGCACATGCTCACCGTCGCAAATCGCATCGACCTCGACTTCTTTACCCAGCATGTAACGGTCGATCAGCACTGGATGTTCCGGATTGATTTTGACCGCATATTCCATATAGCTCAGAAGCTCCGAATCCGAGTAGACAATCTCCATGGCACGTCCGCCAAGTACATAACTGGGGCGAACCAGCACGGGATAACCGAACCGGGAAGCCACACCTACAGCTTGATCCACAGAAGTTACAGTCCCGCCAGGCGGCTGGGAAATGTTCAGCTTGGTGAGCAGAGCCTCGAACTTCTTGCGATCCTCTGCGGAATCGATGCTTTCCAGGCTGGAGCCCAGAATATTAACCCCTGCCTTGGAAAGCGGAGCCGCAAGGTTGATCGCTGTTTGTCCGCCGAATTGCACGATAACGCCCAAGGGCTTTTCGCGCTCGATGACGTTCATCACATCTTCAAAAAACAGCGGTTCAAAGTACAAACGATCCGACGTGTTGAAATCCGTTGACACGGTTTCGGGATTATTGTTGATGATTACCGCTTCATAGCCGGCGGCCTGAATGGCCCATACCGCATGAACCGTCGAGTAATCAAACTCGATACCTTGGCCGATCCGGATTGGACCGGAGCCGAGGACGATGACCTTTTCCTTAGCGGTATCGGTAACCTCGTCTTCAACTTCATAGGTTGAATAATAGTAAGGCGTTGACGCTTCGAATTCCGCTGCACAGGTATCTACCATTTTGTAAACCGGCTTAACGTTTAGCCCAAGGCGCAGTTCGCGGACATCCGCTTCTTTCGTATAAGAGGATGTGCCTGCCAAGCTGCGAATTTCTGCAATGGCACGATCCGTGAAGCCTTTGCGTTTGATTTCGAACATTAGCTCAGGAGTCAATTCTCCGGCAGCTATCTTAGTTTCATATTTGATCAAACCTTCCAGTTTGTTCAAGAACCACCAGTCAATCTTGGTTAGATCCTGCACTTGGTCGACCGTGTAGCCCCGGCGAAAAGCTTCGGCAATCAGGAACATACGCTCATCATCCGGCTTCACCAAGCGCAATTCCAATGTCTCTTGATCCAACAGATTGGTTTCCTTCAGAAACAGGCGATGAACACCAATCTCCAAAGAGCGAATAGCTTTGTGGATGGATTCCTCGAAGGTGCGGCCAATGGCCATCACTTCGCCTGTCGCTTTCATTTGTGTCCCCAGCTTGCGGTTCGCAGCAGTAAACTTGTCGAACGGCCAGCGTGGGATTTTCGATACGATATAATCCAGAGTCGGCTCAAAGCAGGCATATGTTTGCCCTGTCACCGGATTCATCAACTCATCCAGCGTATAACCGATGGCGATTTTTGCCGCCATTTTGGCAATCGGGTAACCTGTAGCCTTGGAGGCGAGGGCAGAAGAGCGGCTCACCCGCGGATTGACTTCAATGACATAGTATTGAAAGCTTTGCGGATCGAGTGCGAACTGCACATTGCAGCCGCCTTCGATATTGAGGGCGCGGATGATCTTCAGCGATGCGGAACGCAGCATTTGATACTCGCGGTCAGAAAGTGTTTGGCTGGGTGCCACTACGATGCTGTCCCCCGTATGTACACCCACCGGATCAAAATTCTCCATGTTGCAGACTACGATACAGTTATCATTGGCGTCGCGCATGACCTCATACTCGACTTCCTTCATGCCTGCGATGCTTCTTTCCACGAGACATTGGCCAATCGGGCTGTAACGAATACCGGAAGCTACGGTTTCGAGCAGCTCCTCTTCGGTATTACAGATACCTCCGCCTGTGCCGCCTAAGGTGTAAGCTGGGCGAACAATGATTGGAAAACCAATCTCCCGAGCAAAATCCATCGCTTCCGGGACGGTCGTCACAATCACGCTATCCGGCACCGGCTGCTCCAATTCTCGCATCAAATCACGAAACAGATCGCGGTCTTCCGCTTTCTCAATGGCCGTTAGCTGCGTACCCAAAAGCTTCACATTCTCGCTTTTCAGTACTCCTGCGCGCGCCAGCTCAACTGCCATGTTAAGGCCCGTCTGACCGCCTAGCGTTGGAAGCAGTCCGTCCGGACGCTCCTGGCGAATGATCTGGGTCACAAATTCAAGCGTAATGGGTTCAATGTATACTTTATCCGCCATGTTGGTATCGGTCATGATCGTAGCCGGATTGCTGTTGATCAAAATAACTTCCATGCCTTCTTCTTTCAAAGCCTGACAAGCCTGTGTGCCGGCATAGTCAAATTCTGCCGCTTGGCCGATGACGATGGGACCGGAACCGATCACAAGAATTTTTTTCAAATCTTTACTTTTTGGCATAGTGCAGTTCCCCCTTCTCAGATGTGGATAACGCGGCTGCCTTGGAAGCTGCAAGCATTTGCGCCTGACGCGGTAACTGCGGATGGTCCTGCTTGAACTGGCGAATCATGGCGATAAAGTCATCGAACAGGTAGCTGGAGTCAAAAGGACCCGGAGCCGCCTCGGGATGATACTGCACAGAGAACACGGCATGCTTCTTGTGGCGCAGTCCCTCTATAGTGCGGTCATTGTTATTGATATGCGTTACGATAAGGTCCGTACCCGCGATCGAGTCTTCTTTTACCGTATAGCCATGGTTTTGCGAAGTAATATAGCAGCGTCCGGAGGCCAGGTCTTTGACCGGATGGTTGCCGCCGCGGTGGCCGAACTTCAGCTTTTCCGTATCGGCGCCGCAAGCCAGCGCGAAGAGCTGATGCCCCAAGCAAATGCCGAAGATCGGGAATTCACCGATCAGGTCGCGCACCATTTGAACCGCATGAGGCACATCCTTAGGATCCCCAGGTCCGTTGGACAGCATGATGCCGTCAGGTGCCAATCTGCGGATTTGTTCAGCCGTAGTATCTTGTGGAACGACGACTATGTCGCAGTCACGCTTCGACAGGTCACGGATAATCCCGCTTTTTGCGCCGAAATCAACGACAACCACTCTCTCTTTATACCCTGGAGCACCGAACACGCTTTTAGTCGATACCCTTGATACTTGATCCGTCATAAGCGGAGTCTGGCCCAGCATTTCAGCTAATTCAGCAACCGAATGGCCGGCTGTGGTAAGAATACCCTTCATGGTGCCATGATGGCGGATTCTGCGGGTAAGCATACGGGTATCGATGCCGCTGATCCCAATGATGCCGTATTCCTTCAGCAGGCTTCCAATCGTATATTGGGCTCTCCAATTGCTCGGAGCTTCTTCATGCTCTCTGACTACAAATCCATGGATGAAAGGCCGCACCGATTCAAAATCATCGCGGATGATGCCGTAATTTCCGATCAAAGGGTAAGTCATGGTCACGATTTGACCGCAATAGGAGGGGTCGGATAGAACCTCTTGGTACCCGGTTATTCCTGTATTGAACACAACCTCGCCGACAGAATTGCCTTCGCTGCCGAATGATGTGCCTGTAAAAAGAGTACCGTCTTCGAGTAATAATCTTGCCTGCATGTTCTTCAACTCCTTCGCATTTGTCAATCGTGTTTTTTACGACCAAACGATTTGGCCTGAAGCTATAGTTACTACCGGCCAGCCTTGCAGCTCCCAGCCGATAAACGGTGTATTTTTGCTTTTCGAAACGATGGATTCCTTATTCACTTGCGCTTTCGCGTCAAGATCAAGGATCGTTACATCCGCAGGACTGCCAACCTCGAGCTTGCCCCATGGCAGTGAGAATACTTCTGCGGGCTTGGCCGTCATTCGATTCAATAGAAAGCCCAGCGTCCATTTGCCCGTCAATACAAACTTCGTGTACAGCAGCGGGAACGCTGTTTCAAACCCGAGAATACCGAATGGCGCGAGCATCATGCCCTTGGCTTTCTCTTCCTCGCTGTGCGGCGCATGATCCGTGACGATGATATCAATCGTTCCATCCTCCAAACCCTCAATAACCGCTTGCACATCTCGAGGCGTTCGCAGCGGAGGATTCATTTTCCAATTCCCGTCGAGCCCGGGGATGTCTTCATCGGAGAGCACCAGATGATGCGGGCATACCTCGGCCGTTACCTTAATGCCGTGCTGCTTCGCATGGCGGATAAGCCGAACCGACTGCTCGGTGCTGACATGGCACACGTGATAGTGCACACCTGTCGCTTCAGCGAGCAGCACATCGCGGCCGACATGAATCGCTTCCGACTCGTTCGGTATGCCCTTGAGGCCGTGCTTGTCGGCAAAAGCACCTTCGCTAACCGGCGCTCCTTCCACAAGCGTGTTGTCTTCGCAGTGGGCTATGACGGGCATTCCTAGGGAAGCTGCCAGCTTCATCGCATCCTTCATCATCTGCGCGCTTTGTACGCCCACTCCGTCATCCGTATACCCGATGATTCCCGCTTGCTTCAACGCGGCAAAGTCCGTGAGCTCGCGTCCAAGCTGATTCTTCGTGATGCACCCGTAAGGCAGCACTCTCACGCTGCCTTCAGTCCTGGCCTTATCCAGTACATACTGCACAGTCTCGATTGTATCGATTACCGGTCTTGTATTGGGCATGCAGGCTATTGTCGTGAAACCACCTCTTGCAGCGGACTTCGTTCCGGTCGCAATGGTTTCTTTGTGCTCAAATCCGGGTTCGCGAAGATGCACATGCATATCGATGAAGCCTGGGGAAACCAGCTTGCCAGCCGCATCAATGACGGTGTGACCCTCTGTGTGAGGAACTTCCTCGCCGCTGATCAATTGGTTGATCAGCCCATTTTCAATATATATATGTTGTTTCCTTTGTATATTGTTTGCATCCACCGTGTATCCGTTAAGAATCCAAATGCCCATGTTTTCGTTCCTTCCTATGATAGAGTGCGCTCGATAACGGCCATCCGAATGGGCACGCCGTTCGCCATTTGTGTAAAAATCTTCGACCGCTCGTGCTCCACCAGCTCGTCATCGATTTCCACATTCCGGTTCACCGGAGCCGGATGCATAATGATCGCGTGCGGCGCCATTTGGCGCAGCCGCTGGGCCGTTAAGCCGTACTGCTCGCGGTAGTCCTCCGCGGATTGGATCATGCCCTTCTCATGCCGCTCCAGCTGGACGCGAAGCATCATGACCACATCCGCTTTCAGCGCTTGCTCCATGCCGACATACTCCGCATGCGCCATAAGCTCCGGCGCCCGCATATTGTCCGGTGCGCAAAACTGCACGTTCGCGCCCATCGTCTTCAGCGCCCACAGATTCGATCGCGCCACCCTACTGTGCAGGATATCCCCGATGATCGATACGGTGAGTCCCTGGAGCTCCCCGAAATGCTCCCGCATCGTGTACAGATCCAAAAGTGCCTGCGTCGGATGCTCGTTATTGCCGTCTCCGGCATTGATGAGCGGAACCTTGATCTTCTCCGCCAGCTCCTGCAGCACTCCCGTCGGCTTAAGGCGGATAACTCCCGCATCAATTCCCATGGACTCCAGCGTCCTTACAGTGTCGTAGATCGATTCACCCTTTTGCACGCTGGATTCGGCTGAAGAAAAATTCAGCACCTCCGCGCCGAGACGCATTTGCGCCAGCTCAAAGGAAAATCGGGTTCTTGTACTATTTTCGAAGAAAAGATTGGCTACAAACCTACCCTTCAGGGGGTCTGTCACCTTCACCGGATGCTGCTCCCAGTATGCGGCCCGGTCCAGAATACTACCAATTTCCGCAGCGCTCATTCCCTTCAGGCCCAAGAAATGCTTGGTGGATTCTACACCCGCGAACCTCATTCCTGATTCCCCCTCACCTGGTAAATGACGACTTGATCCGAATTATCAATTTCGGTTAAAAGCACTTCGATTTGCTCATTTTTGGAGGTCGGTACGTTTTTGCCCACATAGTCAGGACGGATGGGCAGCTCTCTGTGCCCGCGGTCTACCAGCACCGCCAGCTGAATCATCTGCGGCCTGCCGAGGTCAATCAAGGCATCCATGGCGGCCCGCACGGTTCGTCCCGTATAAAGCACATCGTCGAACAAGATGACCTTCTTGTCCTGGATAGGCAAGGACCCACCCGTGTTCACGGCTTCGATGGAGTTCACCTGTACCCGGTCATCGCGGTAAGAGGTTATATCGATCTCCCCGACCGGAATCGGAACACCTTCGATTTCCAGAATTTGCTCGGCAACCCGTTGGGCCAGATAGATGCCTCGGGTTCGAATTCCAATCAAGATGCAGGTTTCGATGCCCTTGTTCTTCTCCAGAATCTCGTGTGCGATCCGCGTCAGAGCTCTTCGTATCGCCATTTCATCCATGATGCTGTGTGTAACCGTATCGCTCATCCCATGCCCTCCCTCCAAGCAATCAAAAAACTCCTTGCCCTATTCGGCAAGGAGTTGCATGAACATGAAGATATAGAGAGGTGCTAATTAGGCTCACCCCGTCTTCTTCCATCGACTACCTTGCCAGCCTCTCTGGACTGATCTTTAAAGGTACATATGCGGTTGAAAGAATTATCCCACTTTCGACAAAAGAAGTCAAGGAGATAAATGACGGGTATGTGCCATTATAGACTTAGCTTGCTGAAGCGGTCAATCGCTTTCTCCGTATTCTCGCGGCTTCCAAAAGCAGTGAGACGGAAATAGCCCTGGCCGTTCTGCCCGAAGCCTACACCCGGAGTTCCGACGATATGGGCTTCCGACAGAAGCTTATCGAAGAATTCCCAAGAGCCGAGGCCGCTTGGTGTTTTGAGCCAAATGTAAGGCGCATTAACGCCGCCGTACACTTGAATGCCAAGTGAAGAGATTCCTTGGCGGATAATTGCAGCATTTGTCATGTAATAATCAACAAGCTTGGCAATTTGCTGTTTGCCGGCATCCGAGAAGATCGCTGCAGCACCCTTTTGCGTAATATAGGAAACTCCGTTGAACTTGGTTGTTTGTCTGCGATTCCACAGATCGTTTACTGTGATTTCGTTGCCGTCCTCGTCGCGGGCTTTAAGCTCACGAGGCACGACCGTGTACGCACAGCGGGTTCCCGTGAACCCTGCAGTCTTGGACAAGCTGCGGAATTCAATCGCAACTTCCTTCGCGCCCTCGATTTCATAGATGCTGTGCGGAACATCATCTTCCTGGATATAAGCTTCATAAGCGGAGTCAAACAGCAGGATGCAGTTGTTCTCGCGGGCGTAATCGACCCAAACCTTGAGCTCGTCCTTCGTAAGCGTCATGCCCGTTGGATTGTTCGGATAGCACAGATAAATCAGATCCACTTTTTGCTTGGGCAGCTCGGGCTTGAAATTATTTTCCGCGTTGCAAGGCAGATAAACAATGTTCTCGTAACGGTTCGTTTCTTTATTGTAAGTGCCTGAACGACCGGCCATCACGTTGCTGTCAACATAAACCGGATACACAGGATCCTGAACCGCAATAATGCTGTCCAAGCTGAAAATCTCCTGTATGTTCCCGACATCGCATTTGGATCCGTCGCTGACGAAAACCTCATTATTTTTCAGCTGAATTCCGTGAGCCGCATAGTCATTTTTAATGATTTGCTCGATGAGAAAATCATACCCCTGCTCCGGACCGTATCCGCGAAAGGTTTGTTCGTGTGCCATTTCATCGACTGCAGTATGCAAAGAGCCAATAACCGCGTCCGGCAGCGGACGGGTTACATCGCCAATTCCCAAGCTGATGATCGATGCTTGCGGGTTGTCCTGAATGAATTTGGTTCTTCTTTTGGCGATTTCTGAAAATAAGTAGCTGCCTTGAAGCTGTAAATAATTCTGGTTTATTTTTGTCATTGATTGTCACCTGATTTTCTGCAAATTTTAAGTAAACTTTATCATTTTTTGCCCGAACCAACAATGCAATAATTGCACAATCATTTGCATCATTTAACGGCTGCGAATTCGAAAAAGCAAATCCTCAAAGTCATCCGGCAGCGGTGCTTCAAATAAAAGTGCGGCGTCCGAGCGAGGATGATTGAAGCCCAAAACAGCAGCATGCAAAGCCTGCCCCTCCATGTTCATCGTCCCTTTGCTCTTGCCGTACATCGGATCTCCCACCAGCGGATGACCGATAAATTTCATATGCACGCGAATCTGATGAGTTCGGCCAGTCTCCAGCTTAAGCTCCACCAGTGTGAAATCGCCAAACCTCTCCAGCACCAAAAAATGAGTCACAGCATGCTTGCTGTTTTTTTCAGTTACCGTATACATCTTGCGGTCGTGAGAATCACGTCCAATCGGGGCATCAATCGTCCCATTCTCATGCTGAATATTTCCATGCACCAGAGCGATATACTTACGATTCACCGTATGCGCTTTAAGTTGATCTGCCAGGCTGGCATGTGCTTTATCATTCTTGGCAGCCATAATGAGGCCGGAGGTATCTTTATCGATTCTGTGTACGATACCAGGCCGAAGGACACCGTTAATGCCGGATAAATCCCGGCAATGGTAAAGCAGAGCATTGACCAAGGTACCCGAGTAATGCCCCGGTGCAGGATGCACAACCAGGCCGCGCGTCTTATTCACCACGATGACATCGGAATCCTCAAAGATCACATCCAGGGGAATATTCTCCGGGACCAACTCGACATCGACTGGTTCCGGAACCGAGACAATGATATTGTCATTCACCGAAAGCTTATAGTTGGGTTTCGCTGCTTTCCCGTTTACGGAGACATGTCCATCCTTAATCCATTGCTGGATCTGTGTGCGGGAGGTGTCCTCTCCCAGGGAATCCGTGATGAACTTATCGATCCGTTGACCCGCAAGCTCAGTTCCGACGGTCCATTGGATGGGCTCGGAATCCTCCCAATCAGGAGAGCTCTTGCTCGTGGTTGTGGTCATGTGAAGCTCCTTTTTTATCTTTTTTCCATGTCAACAGGGAGTCCAGGAATATTAAAATGACCCCTACGACAATCGCCGAATCGGCAACATTAAATATTGGATAGATATAGTCGATCGGATTGCCAAAGAAAGAAAATGTAAAACGGAATTGCAAGAAGTCAACCACTTCCCCGAACAATGCTCTATCCAGAAAGTTTCCCAATGCTCCGCCCAGCAGCAAGCTTAAGGCAAATGAAAGAAGCCGCTTATTCTCCCTGATCGTTTTCCGAATATACCAAAGGATACCGAGGATGACTACCAGCGTAATGATGACGAAAAACCATCTCTTATCTTGCAAAATACTAAAAGCGGCTCCGCGGTTGCGATGTGAAGTCAATTGAAAAAACTCGCCGATTACCGGACGGTTTTCATGGAGAGGAATGTTATGGACAATCAACCATTTGGTTACCTGATCCAGCAAAAAAACAATGAGGGCGTATACATAATACTTATAATATTTCAATGATTAACCTCCTTTCATAACTGATAGGATTGCCCTCGGCTTCAAGGAATTACCTCACTAAAAACATGAACGTACGAGAACTCTATAAGAGGAAGCAAGTAGCACCTTAGCCTGAAGGAGCTGGAACCAGACATGAATCATTTAACCAAAGAACAAGCTCGCGAGTTAAACCTGCAGCTTCTCGAAGAAAAAATCAGCCTGGAGCGGCGTTTCGACCATAATGAAAACCATGGCTTGTCCATTTCTTTTTATCAAAACACCGGTGAGCTGTCCATGTATGATAATCATCCTGGGGATATCGGATCGGAATTGTTTGAGCGTTCCAAAGACTTGGCATTAAATGAACAGATGGAATTTCAATTGGAGCAGGTCGATGAAGCGTTAGTACGAATGCAGCAAGAGAATTACGGCACCTGTGTCTTTTGCCATGAATCTATACCCTATGAACGACTGCAAGCTGTCCCGACAACGTTATATTGCATCAAGCATGTACCCGACCCAGCAGAATCTGAACGCCGGCCTGTTGAAGAAGAAGTGCTGTCGCCTCCCTTCGGCCGAACAAGTCTGGATGAGCTGGATGACCAAAACCAGTTTGACGGAGAGGACGCTTGGCAAATTGTCGAGAACTGGGGAAATTCGGATTCTCCCGCCATGTCCGAAAATCGACAAGTCGAGGATTACGAAGATGTGTCCATTGAATCGGATGAGCTTGACGGATATGTTGAATCCTATGAAAGCTTCGTAGCCACAGATTTATACGGTCAAACCGTTTCCATTGTCAGGAACAAAGCTTATCGGAATTACCTCCATAACGGTGAAGGTGAACCTTTATTGGAAGAAACCGACTAATATCCATCCTTCTGCAGCTGAAATTGAACATGCTTGACGATTTCCGTGATATAATCCCCAACGATGGGTATGTTGAGTGCCCCGATAAACTTCAAAATATAGACGATCGTCGTCGCAAAAATGGTAAAACCAAGAGCAATGCCAACACCTCTGGAAATCCCGGCCAGCAGGTTGGTCCAAATCAGCCTGCGCGGGTGATTTAAAAGCTGCACATAATCAGCAATTTGGGTACGCTCGATTTGGGCTGCAATATCAGTGACTTTCTCTTTGATTTTGCTGAGCATGGCATGATCATGGGCCTTAGGGTTCTCATTCAAATCCACCATCCTGGCTCGTACCTCCATTCAACTGACAGTGAGCCAAAACGAATCCGCCCAGCCATCAAGGTTAGGCGGCCGTTTTGTCTTTTACTCCTTGTAATGGGCTGAGATAACATCGCTGCATCTTTTGCAAAGTGTCGGATATTCTTTACTTTGCCCTACCTCAGGAGTGACTATCCAGCAGCGTTCACACTTCTCACCTTGGGCTACGGCCACTTGAATGGCCCCTGCCTGGGTTTGATATGCGCCTTCAGGAGCTTGACTATCCGGACTGTGCAGCTTAACGGCAGAAACGATGAACAGTTGATCCAGTTGATCCAATTGACTGAGCAGGCTGAGCGTTTCCTTGTTCGGATAAATATGCACTGCGGCGCCAAGAGAATTTCCGATGACCTTCTCTTTACGAGCTTCCTCCAACGCTTTCAAGATCTCATCCCGCACATCCAAAAAGGCGCTCCATTTCTTCTCCAGCTTATCATCATAAAGCTCCGAATGTACATCTGGAAGCTCAGACATTTGAACACTTTCAAGCTCCACACCAGGGATATACCTCCACACTTCATCAGCCGTATGCGGTAGAATTGGTGAGATCAGTTTCGTAACTGCAGTCAGCACCTCGTATAGAACCGTTTGCGAGGCATGCCGCGCGTTATCATGAGGAGCGTTGGCATAAAGCCGATCCTTGATAACGTCAAGGTAAAATGCACTCATTTCCACCGCACAAAAATGGTGAATCGTCTGATATACAATATGAAATTCGTAGGAGTCATAAGCTTTAACAACCTTTTCGAGCATTCGGTTTAAACGGATCAGCGCAAAGCGATCCAGTTCATCCAACTGTTCAAAAGCAACGCGATCTGTTAACGGATCAAAATGCCCTAAATTCCCTAAAAGAAACCGCAGCGTATTGCGGATTTTACGATAAACCTCGGTCGTCTGATTAAGGATATTGTCGGAGATCCGGTGATCGGCTTGATAGTCAACCGAAGAAACCCACAGCCGCAGAATATCGGCACCAAGCTTATTGAAAACTTGATTAGGATCAATCGTGTTACCCAGTGATTTTGACATCTTGCGGCCTTCTGCGTCAAGCGTAAATCCGTGACTTAGAATGGCTTTGTATGGAGCGTGACCGCGTGTGGCAACTCCAGTAATCAATGAGGAGTTAAACCAGCCGCGATATTGATCCGAGCCCTCCAAATACAGATCCGCAGGCCATTGAAGCTCAGGACGCGCTTGTACCACAGCTGCATGGCTGGAGCCGGAGTCAAACCAAACATCCATAATATCCGTTTCCTTGCGGAATTCCGTGTGCCCGCATTTTGGACAAGCTGTACCTTGCGGTAGTAACGACTTCTCATCCCATTTAAACCAAGCATTAGAGCCTTCCTTGGCAAAAATGTCAGCCACATGCTCAATAGTCTGCTCATTCACAAGCGGGTCGTTGCAGCTGCGGCAATAAAAAATCGGGATCGGAACTCCCCAAACCCGCTGGCGGGAAATACACCAATCTCCCCGATCGGCGATCATATTGTGCAGACGTATTTCGCCCCAATCCGGAGTCCAGGTCACCTTCTTGATTTCTTCCAACATTTCCTTACGGAATTTATCTATGGAAGCGAACCACTGCTCCGTAGCGCGATAGATCACAGGTTTTTTGGTGCGCCAGTCATGCGGGTATTGGTGTTGTATTTCTTTTAACGCCAGCAGCAATTCTCGCTCTTGAAGCTTTTCAATAATAAGCTTGTTTCCTTTTTCATAATAAACACCTTCAAATCCAGGCGCCTCGGCCGTAAAATGGCCTTGATCATCTACGGGACAAAGCACCCCGAGGTTGTAACGCTGACCAACCGCAAAGTCATCTTCGCCATGCCCAGGAGCCGTATGAACGCACCCTGTACCGGCTTCAAGAGTAACATGATCACCCAGCATCACCAGGGACTCCCTGTCATAAAAAGGATGCTGGCACGTAATCAATTCGAGCTCGCTGCCTTTTACCTTAGACAACATCTTTACCTCGATCCAACCGATTTCTTTGGATGCGGCTTGCAGCAAGCCTTGGGCCAATACAAATTTTTTGCCGTCGGCTTCGACAACGACATAATCAAAATCAGGGTTGACACTAATCCCAAGATTTGCCGGAAGCGTCCAGGGTGTGGTCGTCCAGATGATCACCGCTGCATCCTGTGGAAGCTTACCCTTGCCGTCTTTCACCGGAAAAGCCACATAGATGGACGGAGATATTTTGTCCTTATACTCTATCTCCGCTTCTGCCAGAGCACTTTCGGAAGAGGGGGACCAATAAACCGGCTTCAAGCCCTTATAAATGTATCCTTTTGTGACCATTTGTCCAAACAGTCGAATCTGACTGGCTTCGAATTCAGGCTGCAGCGTCATATAAGGATGGTCCCAATCCCCGCTGATCCCCAGACGTTTGAACTGCGCCTTCTGCTTCCCGATCCATTCGAGCGCATAGTCCCTGCAATACTCCCGGAATTCGTAGACGCTCATCTTTTTGCGATCTACTTTACCGCTATTGGTGATGGCCTGTTCAATGGGCAAGCCATGTGTATCCCAGCCTGGGATATAAGGCGCATCGAAGCCTTGCAGTGTTTTGAAGCGCACGACGATATCCTTCAATGTCTTGTTCAGCGCATGACCGATATGAATATCGCCATTCGCATAAGGAGGTCCGTCATGCAAAATAAATTTGGTGCGCCCCTTGCGGCTCTCCTGCACCTTTTTGTAAATCTCCATCTCGTTCCAACGTTCCTGTATCACCGGCTCCGCTTGAGGTAAATTCCCTCTCATCGGAAACTCCGTTTGCAGTAAATTCAATGTTTTACCGTAGTCCATGTATGGTCAACTCCCACTTTTATTGAAATAAATAATTGTCGATCCCCCTAAATCCCCCTTCGCCAAGGGGGACTCCATGGGGCTGGCCGCCCCCTGGACCCCCGCTTAAATGCATTGGGGAAGGAGCAGGGCTATGTGTATCTGCAGGACATGGGTGCGAGAAGCGCTTGCCGTTTACTAAAGTTTGTTTGCTTTAGCAAACAAACTTTAGTAAACACGCTTAACGATCGAGCACTTTCGGTCGTCCAACTGCGTGATGACCGGTTTTGCCAAGGTGGGTTTCACCCCTTGGCTCGAACACCGCAGCGCGGTTATCTCTTGACCTGCTCTTGCCGCGGGTGTCACGCTTTGCGACGCCCTTTCCTGCCAAGGTGGTTTCACCCCTTGGCTTGCACACCGAAGCGCGGTTATCCCTTGACCTGCTCTGCAGTCTAGCGTGTCCGGGTGCGTGTGACTTTGCCAATTGGCAAGGCACATTTACACGGACGCAAAGCGCTCCTTGCACCCGTATTCCTCAACAAAGCATCGAGCCAAACTCATTCCCCAGCATCATTAATAGTCGTCCAGGGGGCGTTACCCTTGGAATCCCCCTTTTAGGGGGGTCAAACAAAAAAACTCCCCATCCCCAAAAGGGACGAGAAGTTCTGCTCGCGGTACCACCCTCGTTAAGAAGCATCATGCTCAAAGACATGCACTTACTGCGTGCACGAATGAGTTGCTTCTTCACTCGATCATGGATAACGGCATGGCCCGATACTCTCTACTATTGCTTCAAGAGATGCTCCTGGGGGATATAAGACACGCTGCAGAGGCTAGGCTCACACCAAATCCCTAACTCGCTGACACTGCTTTTCACGGCTTACTTGTTCCAGTCATCGCTTTCATGTGTTTTCATTTAACAGGAGTATACCGAATTCACTCTCTATAGTCAATAAGCATCACTTGAATTGTACACTTTAGAGCGGTTGTCTCTTGACCTGCTCTTGCCGCGGGCGTCATCCAAGGCGACGCCCTCTCTCCCACTAAGGCGGGTTACCCTTGGCTAGCACACCGCAGCGCGGTTGTCTCTTGACCTGCTCTACCGTTAAGCGTGTCAAAGGGAATGGGGGTTGCCTCAGCAACGCACATTCCCTTTGACGTAAAGCGCTCCTTGCAACCGTACTCTGCAGACGCACAAAAGCCCAGCTCATTCCCCAAGCCTTAATAGTCGTCCAGGGGGTGTTACCCTTGGAATCCCCCTTCTAGGGGGACTTAGGGGGTGTCTTCAACAATAACTTCCAACTGCATCGTTTTCCAGCTCTCGTTGTTGAGTATTTCCAGCTGAGCCTCCAGCAAGGTGCGGAATCGGGTGCGATACACGGTGGCTTGCTTCTTCAATTCGTCGATTTCCATGGCAATTTTACGCGAGCGGGTCAGGGCTTCGTTGATGATGCGATCAGCGTTCTTTTCAGCTTCCTTCAATATTAGCTGGGATTCTTTTTTCGAGTTATTCTTCACTTCATCCGCAGCTTCCTGAGCGACGATGATCGTTTTACTGAGCGTTTCCTCAATGTTGGAAAAATGGCTCAGGCGTTCCTGTATCGATTGGATCTGAGTTTGAAGCTCTTTGTTCTCCCGAATTTGGGCCTCGTAATCTTTAATGATTTGATCCAAAAATTCGTTCACTTCATCTTCGTTGTAGCCCCGAAAAGATCTGGAAAACTCCTTGTTATGTATATCGAGTGGTGTTAATGCCATTGGTGCACCTCCTGAATATGGTTCAATCTACGGTAACCCGCTATTTATGCTGAAAGCGGTCGGTCCGAAAGTCTGGACCCTGCATTCAGTTCTCTGTTATGTTGAGTTCGACAGCAAACCAGAAATTCCTTCATTCTTCATGCAAAATTTCATGATTAGGCATACTTGCCTATTTTTACACGCATTCTTCCGGTTTTGGTAGTACCTTCAACCGCAAGCACCTTAAAGCGCCCAAAACCCTGCAAAGTGATCAAATCTCCCTCTTTGAGCTGCTTTCCGGGATCCGCCTCAGGCTTCCAATTTACGCGGCATTTGCCGGCTTGAATCGGTACAAGGACTTTGGCCCGGCTAAGCCGGAATACATCACTCACAATCCCATCCAGCCGCATAGACGCTACGGAAAGTTGAAGCTCGTCCAATTTGACGCGACTGACTTCCAATCGTTCCAGCGGCAGCAGCTCTGTCTGTACGTGGACTCGATGGACCTGAGATAAATTCAAATGCAAATAGTCGGCTGCATCCTCAGAAACCAGACAATGGCAGCCGCCCTCCAAAACATGAATATCGCCAACCTTGTCTCGTTTCATCCCGAGTCCAAGAATGGCGCCCATGTAATCTCCATGTTCAAGTGTCAGAAACTTACCGTCTCCCGAGCTGACGGACAGGACGCGGATTCCCATGTCTTCACCATCCAATGGACGGTAATCCGGTGCAATGAACGCACGCTTTCGCTCCGCTTCGGCATATCCGCCATCCAGCCTGCAATTCACATTGGGTTCACGGTTCACAAGTGTATTCAAAATAAAAGCCTGTCTGGGATCCAGAAAATCCGTAAGCTTCACAGCATGCTGATGGGCAGCACGCTCCACCCATTCACTGGCTTTATCGACAAAATGATGCTCATCCGGATGAAAGTGAGCGTAGAGTTCCTTCTGCATCAGAGCCTGTTAGCTATAAATAAGATTACAGCTATTAACCCTGTTTTCACGAAATTAAGAGCGATTAATGCAACAACCGGTGACAGGTCAATTATTCCGAATGAGGGAATAAATCGGCGGAAAGGTGCCAAGTAAGGTTCAACCAGCTTGGCAAGCAGCTGGCCGATAAAGCTTTCACGCGCATTGGGAAACCATGAAAGCAAGATGTAAGCAATAATCATGCAATAGTAAACCTTTGACAATAAATCGATAGCAGTTAATAAGTAATTAAGCACCACTTGGCAAGATCACCTCAATTGTTCATGTTCAACATGTGTCTATTCCTCGTCCATCATTTCGGAGATGTGCCCGTGAATATCAACGGAATCGGGAGTACACAGGTAGATATTCGGACCAAGCTTGGAAATATATCCATTCAAAGCATATACGGTTCCGCTTAAAAAATCCACAATGCGGACGCCGGTTTCTGGACGAACACGCTGCAGGTTAACGACAACAGCTCGGCGGGAACGCAAGTGATCGGCAATCTCCTGAGTCTCATCATAAGATCGGGGTTCGCTTAATACCACCTTGGAGCTTTTTTGAGAGTGGATGCTGACGACATTGGCCTTATTTTTATTACGTTGCTCATAAGGATTGGTTTCGACTTCTTCATGCTCTTCAATCACTCTCTCGCGATGAATCACTTCTTCTTCCTCTTGCAGCCCCAGAAAATTCATGAACTTATTCATAACTCCCATGTCGCATCCTCCTAAGCTTTCCACAAATAAGCTTTATTTAAGCCTAAGCCTCATCTTTTCCAACCAATACCGAACCCAGTCTAACCCAGGTCGCACCTTCCTCAATCGCAATCTCAAAATCATTTGACATCCCCATGGATAAATGCTCAATCCTATATGGGAGAACAGCCAGTTCATTGAGCTTGTCCCTTAATTCTCGTAAAGTCCTAAAAACCGGCCGAGTGGCTTCAGCAGCCATTTCGTAAGGAGCCATTGTCATCAAGCCGACAATTTGCAGATTTTCAAGCATCTTGATTTCCTGGGCAAAAGCAATTAACTGTTCCGGAGCCAGGCCAAATTTGGTATCCTCACCGGAAACATTTACCTGGATCAAGCAGTTTACTTTCATATTCAAAGCGGCCGCTTGCTTTTGCAGCTCTTTGGCCAAAGACAATCGATCCAAAGAATGAATATAAGCAAACTTCCCTATAATATCCTTTACTTTGTTCGTTTGCAGGTGACCGATAAAGTGCCAGATACCGCGCTCATGCAGTGCCTCCCATTTGGGCTTCACATCCTGCCAGCGATTTTCGCCAATATGATGGAGTCCTTCATCGAGCGCAGCACGGGCGGTTTCCAGAGATACATATTTGGTGACTGCGATGATTTTAATTTCGTCTCGATCACGTCCGGATCGTTTGCAGGCTTCAGCAACTCTTACCTCTACTGCATCGATTCTATCTCGTAAACTCACAGCTGATCTGCCACCTCTATTCAGCTTTCGTTCTGCTTATTTTGCAAGTTTCGGCGCATCGCTATCCAGCCTGCCATCCTGCCCGTGGTCCCATTTTCTCGCCGATGCGAGAAAAAAAGATCAGTACGACAACTTGTACATAACTCAGTAACTTCGATGTTGGATGACAAAATTCCTGCTTTTACTATAAAGTTTCGGTTTAATTCCTGCAGATTCAGCATATATTTCTGATTTTCTTTGGCCTGCAGCACTTTTTGCTTAATCTCCGGAGCAGCGTTCATATCTGTGAGAACCTTCTCAACCGGCTCTGCAACCTTTTCATCCACTTCGTAACAGCATATGCCAATGGAGGGTCCAATCGCTGCGCGGATATGCTCCGGTTTGCTTCCAAACTGTACCATCATCGCTTGAACGGTTTTTCCAGCAACATCAAGCACGGTCCCTTTCCAGCCTGCATGAGCCAATCCCGCAACTTCCAATACCGGGTCGTAAAAAAAAAGTGGAACGCAATCTGCAAACAGCGCACAGAGCACAAGCTCCTTTTCATTCGTCACAAACCCGTCCCTGGATTGGATCGCATCGGCTCGTGAGGCTCGTCCTTTCCCTTGATCCTCTCTCGTTATGACGGCTATTTCATTGCCATGCACCTGCTCCGCATAAGTGAAAGCATCGAATGGCATCTCCAAAGTCTCAGCCAAACGCTGCCTATTGGTTACTACGAGGTCACTGAGATCATTGACATGAAGTCCGCAATTGAAACTCGCAAAAGGCTTCTCACTCACCCCGCCAAGCCTGGATGTAAACCCTGCCGTCAAATTGGGAAAGGAGTTCATCCAACTTTCTATATAAAAAAGGACCGGCTGCCCGTCCTGTTCACTCGTCACTTCTTGGAATGGTTCCATGCTTGTACCCCCTGACGTTTACTTCTTTAATTTATCATAAATGGCTGTTCTGCACGAGTTATGCTCTTAACGGTAATTTCGGTTGCCTTCATAAATGGGCTCATTGTCGTCAATAGGCCTATATCCACGAGAGTCTTCGAGCTTGACAAGCACAACATCCAGGCCGATTTTTACAATATTTTTCCAGGGGATGATGACTTCTGTATTCCCGCCAAACATGCCAAAGAAGCGGCTTTGATTGGGAACAACGATGGATTCGATGCGGCCATGATGTAAATCCAGCTCCAGATCGCTGACTTGGCCGAGCTTTTTGCCATCCACAATATTGATGACGTCCTTAGTTTGAAAATCGGATATTTTCACGATGCGCTCACCACGAATCTCTAATGGATTTTTGAATGCTTGGTACTAGTATATGTGGGCTAAAGGTAAAATGTCCCGACACAAAAAAAAAGACCAATCGGCTTAATCGATAAGCCTTCAGGTCCTGGGGATGTTATGATTTTACATGCTTTTGCATTTGGGAGATCGCCGACTTTTCCAGCCTTGAAACCTGGGCTTGGGAAATGCCAATTTCATCGGCTACCTCCATCTGGGTTTTACCGTCAAAAAAGCGCATGGATAAGATCATTTTTTCCCTCGGATTCAGCTTTTGCATCCCTTCACGAAGTGCAATTCCTTCAATCCATGACATATCCTTATTGCGTTCATCACTGATTTGATCCATCACATATATCGGGTCGCCGCCGTCGTGATAGATCGGTTCAAATAAGGAAACCGGATCCTGTATAGCATCCAGTGCGAATACTACATCTTCTTTAGGCACGCCCAACGCTTCAGATATTTCGTAGATCGTAGGCTCCCTGGAATTCTGGTTGGTTAGGGCATCCCTGACCTGCAGTGCCTTGTAAGCAATATCACGCAATGATCTTGACACTCGAATCGGATTGTTATCCCGCAGATAACGGCGAATTTCTCCAATGATCATGGGCACTGCATAAGTCGAAAACTTCACATTCTGTCCCAGATCAAAATTATCTATGGCCTTCATCAGCCCGATACACCCTACTTGAAATAGATCATCGACGAACTCTCCTCGATTATTAAAACGCTGAATCACGCTCAAAACCAGCCTTAGATTGCCATTGACCAGCTTCTCTCTTGCGGATCGATCATGCTTCGTTTGCAGTGCAGTGAATAGTTCTCGCATTTCCACATTTGTAAGGACAGGTAGCTTGGCGGTATCAACACCACATATTTCGACTTTATTCCGGGTCATCGTGATTTACCTCCCAAGGAGAAACATTAATGTTAATTATCTCCGAGGTCGTTGTTTTTATGCGTGCATCAGAAGCCCGAAACCCACTTGACAAAAGGGTTTGCACTTGCTCTCACCTATGTTTGCTGATGAAGTTTGAATCTCAGACGAGCAAAAAAAAATTTTACACCATCTTGTTAAACTCCTTGCGCAAGCGCTTGATAATTCTTTTTTCCAACCTTGAAATGTAGGATTGGGAAATACCGAGCATATCAGCGACATCCTTCTGTGTCTTCTCCTCACCGTCCTGAAGCCCAAAGCGAAGCTCCATGATCACTCGCTCCCGATCCGAGAGCTTATCCAGCGCTTTATGCAGAAGCTTGCGGTCAACCTGCTCTTCGATATTGCGATAGATCGTATCATTCTCGGTACCGAGGACATCGGACAGCAGCAGCTCATTGCCGTCCCAATCAATATTCAGCGGCTCATCGAACGAAACCTCCGTGCGAATCTTACTGTTTCTTCTCAAGTACATGAGAATCTCATTCTCGATACAACGTGATGCATAAGTGGCGAGCTTAATCTTTTTCTCCGGATCGAAGGTGTTGACTGCTTTAATTAATCCGATGGCTCCAATTGAAACCAGATCCTCGATATTGATTCCGGTATTCTCGAATTTTCTCGCTATATATACAACCAGCCGGAGGTTGCGTTCAATGAGCATCGCTCGAATGGCCGCGTCCCCTGACGATAGTTTTCCCAGCAGGAATTCCTCTTCTTCTCGTGTAAGGGGAGGCGGAAGCGCTTCACTGCCACCTATGTAATAGATTTCCTCGCCCCGAAGGCCTAAAAACAACAAGATCCGGTAGTACGTAAGCTGCAGCTGCATTTTCCACTTCACCATCATCTATACTTTCCTCCTAAGGCATTACTATATTTCCTTCTAATTTCCTGTTTATCCGGCAGCGATTAATGAGGGATGTATGATAGCGTGATAGGAACCATCGCTGCAAAGGGCTCCGCCTTGTAAGCCAATCAGCACTTTGGCGGATTCAAATCTTTGTCCTTGATACTCTATTACCACTTTATCCGGTTTGACAGCCAGCATAAATGCTGTTCCGTGATTTACACCCTTGTAGGGGACGAGGCGCATTCGATCCTGCCACACAAATGACTCCATTCCAACACTTGTAAAGATTTGATCCACATTCGATGAACGAATCTGTTCGATCCACGCCTCAGGCAGCATATTTTTCCATTCCGATACCTCGAGGACCATGACAGGCGTTCGGGTGAGCGGGTCATAAAGATGATTTCCCGTATCAATCATGCCTGTACAAGTGGAAGTAAATTGATCGATATGAATATGGACCTCGGCCAAAATCGCGACAAAATCGTTTCTTCTTTTCGTGCTTGAAAAAATAGTTTGGAACCATCCGATCATCACGACAGCAAGCACGAGGATCGTCACCAAACCGATCTGAACCCGGAAGGCCAGTCCCCCGGAATGGGTGAACAGAATGCCGTTGATCACTTCCCCGGACGATTGAAGGAAATAATGAATTCCGAACATTCCACCGGCCACAGCGAAATTAATGAGTAGAAAAGTACCCGCATTGCGCAAAAAATGCGGTAAGCCTCCAAAACCGAATGCAACCAGAATCATGATGAGTAGAAATAAACACTTTACGGCAAATGTAAAAAAAAGCGAAAGTGCCGGAAACAGCATCATAATCACATAAGAAGCGCCGATAGCTGCAGACAGGGCGACTCTCCACCCATTGAGCTTTAACTTTCGAACTCTTCCTGCGGCAAAGAGTATAGCGGCATCCATCAGGAAATTGAATACAAAAATGAGATCCGCATAAACGACCACGTCCCTCACCCCCCGGCGGCTCTAAATCAGTATATTAGAATCATATTTCAAAGTCTGTCTAAACATGCCGGAAGCTTGCAACTTTTTTTGTCAATTCCTGTTTGGTATAAGAGGAGCAGACCCCAGTAAATCCAAGGAGAAACGGTAACGCCGTCCTGGATGATGAGCGCGTCTGTCATGATCGATGCGAAGCCTATCAACGCAAAAAACCAGAGACTCTGCAGCATGCAGAGCTCTGGCTTCATAGATTTGAGTTTTAGATTGGCTTACTTGTCGGTATTGCGCCCGCGATTACGCAGGAAGGTTGGGATATCCAACTGATCACTGCTCGGCTGGCTGCCAAAAGGCCTCAGGTTATTAAGGCGATTATCGGATGCCGCTGTTTCTGCGGGTTGCTGCGGCTGAGAAGATTGGCCCGGCACAGGACGACGAGGCTGCTGTTGAGCCGCAGGCTTATGCTCAAAGCCTGTTGCGATCACGGTTACCATGATTTCTTCCTTCAAGTTTTCGTTTATCACAGCGCCGAAAATCATGTTGACCTCCAGATCGGAAGCGGAAGCCACGATATCTGCGGCTTCATTCACTTCATACAAGCTGAGGTTAGCTCCGCCGGTAATGTTCATCAGTACGCCGCGAGCTCCGTCAATAGAAGTCTCCAGCAGCGGGCTCATGATGGCTTTCTTCGCCGCTTCCGCTGCACGATTCTCACCTGTAGCCACACCGATTCCCATCAATGCGGATCCGCGTTCAGTCATGATCGTTTTGACATCGGCAAAGTCCAGGTTAATTAAGCCCGGAACCGCGATCAAATCCGAAATGCCTTGTACACCTTGACGAAGCACATTATCCGCTTCGCGGAAAGCTTCCAGCATTGGAGTTTTTTTATCAACAATTTCAAGCAAGCGATCATTCGGGATGACGATCAGCGTGTCCACTTTTTCCTTAAGCGCCGCAATGCCGATATCAGCTTGCATAGCGCGCTTGCGGCCTTCAAAAGTGAATGGACGCGTAACAACGCCTACCGTCAAGGCGCCGCATTCTTTGGCGATTTCTGCAATGACCGGAGCGGCACCAGTGCCCGTTCCTCCGCCCATACCTGCAGTGACGAATACCATGTCAGCACCACGAAGTGTATTCATGATGAGCTCTTTGGATTCTTCGGCAGCTTTCTTGCCTACTTCCGGATTAGCGCCGGCACCGAGTCCGCGAGTCAGCTTATCGCCAATTTGCAGCTTATGCTCGGACTTGGAAAGGTGCAAAGCCTGTGCATCGGTGTTTACCGTAATAAACTCGACACCTTTTACTCCGTTCTCAATCATGCGATTCACGGCATTGCTGCCGCCACCGCCTACGCCGATTACTTTTATCTGAGCCAAATGGTCCGTATCCATATCGTATTCAAACATGTGAGTGTTATCCCCCTAACTTTGCTTCATTAGCAAATTTTAATGTTGTGCTCGGCAGGTTCAATCCCTTACCTACTTGCGGGCCTAAATAAACTCACTGAAAAAGTTTTTGATCCGTTCGAAAAATCCGGGTCTGGACTCGCTGGCCGAAGATTTCTTGGTTGGCGCTTTAACCGCTTGCTTTTTCGAAAAACTGGATCCTGGCTGTCGGCTTCTCAAGTATTTGGAAACAAATTGAATAATGCCGACACCACTGGTATAAGAAGGGTCTCTCACACCTATAAAATCCGGCACGGCAATGCGCACAGAAGTCATAAGCTCAGCTTGTGCTACGGTCAGCATACCCGGCATTGTCACAGTTCCTCCTGTAAGCACATAACCACCGGGCAAATCGCCATAGCCCAAACGATGAACTTCAGCACGGATGAGCTCGAATATTTCTTGAACACGCGGTTCAATAATGTTGGCTAAATCCACCTGTGAAAACTCTTTATCAACATTGCTGCCGATTCTGGTTACTTTGAATACTTGATCAGCGGCAGAGTCCTCAATGGAGGCACAGCCGAATTTAAGTTTAATTTTCTCAGCGATTTCCATTTGGGTTCTTAGACCGATGGCGATATCGTTGGTGATGTACTCGCCACCTATGGGAAGTGTGGAAGTAGCGGTGAGATTTCCTTGCTCGAAGACGGCTATTGTGGTGGCTCCGGCACCAACATCAACAAGTACTGTACCGATCGCTTTCTCATCTTTCGATAGAGCGAGGCCGCCAGATGCCAGAGACATCAAAATGAGGCCCGATACTTTGAGTTCAGACTTCTCCACAACTCGGAGCAAGTTATGTATACCGGTTTTGGCTCCGGTGATAATGGTAGCTTCCACTTCCAATCGTACACCAATCATACCGCGGGGATCGTTAATTCCTTCTTGCCCGTCAACCAAATATTGCTTGGGTACAACTCCAATGATTTCACGCTCGGGAGGTAATGCAATGACTCTTGCCGCTTGAATGACGCGTTCAATATCCTCTTCACCAATTTCACGATCTTCATTAGATACCGCAACTACGCCATGGCTGGATTGAAGAGTGATATGATTTCCAGTAATTCCTACGTAAACCTCGGATATTTGTAAACCCACCATACGCTCTGCATGATCAATTGCACTCCGAATGGACTGAACCGTTTGATCAATGTCAACTATAGCACCTTTACGAATACCCTCTGAGTCGGCAGATCCTACGCCAATTATATTAATGGTTCCGTTCACAACTTCCCCAATAATAGCACGAACCTTGGATGTACCGATGTCCAAACTAACAATGATGTCATTGTTGCTCAAGCCCTTGGCACCTCCTGTAACTTGGTAAATAATTGAGTTGTCCACAGATACTTCTGTACTTATTCAACACAACACCTATTTTCCCTCTTTTTTCTACATTTTTTTTACCACATAAGAAGTATAACATTTCGAATCTCCGAAATAGACTTTCTTATTGGCGAATAAACCTACCTTTAAACGCGGTCGCTCATCTTCGAATGACCTCGATAGAGGATTATCTCATCTAATAATCATTGCCACATATATCGCGATTCTAGTAGACTCTACCAAGTAACCATGAAACTAATTTTAACACTATTTACAAGGAAAGAGTAGTCCAACTCTCGTTTTTTTATTAATTTGTCTTGCTCGTATCTTTGGGAGTTGATTTCGGTGTTGGTTTGGGAGTGGCTTTGGGTGTTGCGCTCGGAACGGGAGTTGCTTTAGTGTCGCTGCTCGATTTATCCTGCTCCAATTGAAAGGGGGCATGGTTGTCCACTTCCAGCATTTTAATGACTCCCTTTGAAACATTATTTTCTTTTAATGTGGCAATGTAAGCTGGCAGATTATCAATTTTATCCGGAAAATAGCCAATGGTTGTATATACCTCGAATTGGGATCTGGTGTATATTTTGATTTTATCGGGATAAGATTCGGATGGATCCGGCTTGATTTCCGATATGTCAGACAGCGCAACGGCCTGGATCTCCCCCAGCACCTTGCAGAGCTGTTTCTTGTTCGGATCATTATCTGTCCAACCGCTAAGGATAGGCCGATCGATAGGAACGTCTCCAGGGGGTAAATCGATGCTTGTTCCATCGGCCAAAACAGCCTGTGTCTTGCCAACGGCAGTGAATTGAAAGGCCACCTTGGGAAATTCCTGAACCTGGATGTGCAGCACGCCCGGAAAGTGCTTGGTAACCTTAACGGACTTGATCATCGGCAAGCTCTTCACCCGATTCTCGATGGTTGTCCCGCTTGTCGCAAAAAAACTGTCCCCCGGTACAAGAGCAGCAGCTTGTCCAACAACCTCTTTGGGAATGAGCTCTATGCCCTCAATCTGAATTTCGTCAATTCGGCTGAGTGAGGATCGAAAAAATAAAATCACCAGCACTGTAACAAAAAATAAAATTAGAAAAGCCAGCAGCTTGCGATTGGAACGCGGGCGGGCAGGCGGTTTTGGCAAGGGAGGTACTTTCTGGTCTTCCGGCAAGATGGGCACCACCTAAGAGTTTGTGAGAATTAAATTAAGCATGCAATGCTTAATACGAACAAACTGGCATCGTAAGCTTAAACTTGAGTTTGTGAGAAAGACTAAGCATGCAATGCTTAATACGAACAAACTGGCATCGTAAGCTAATTTCCAAATATAATAATGTGCCTCCCTTGCTTTGTGCAGCAAGAGAGGCGTGGCTTATTATGGCTGCTTAATTCCAGTTAGGCGTATTGCCGGACGATGGATGCTCCTAATTGAGTCAGCATCTTCTCAATTCTATCATACCCTCTATCGATATGATGGATCTGCTCAACGGTCGTCGTGCCATGGGCTGCCAATCCGGCAATGACCAATGCGGCGCCGGCACGCAAATCAGTCGCTTCTACGGTCGCTCCGTAAAGACGCGGAACGCCGCGGATAAAAGCGGAGTTTAAATCTACGCGGATGTCAGCTCCCATGCGGCTAAGCTCATCCACATGCTTGAATCTACCTTCAAATACCGTTTCTTTCATTATACTTAATCCGTCTGCCAGAGAAAGCAGCACCATGACTTGAGATTGCAGATCAGTTGGAAACGCCGGGTGGGGTGATGTGACAATTCGCTCCACAGCCTTGGCACGAGCCGGATTGCTTACATGTATTATATCACCGTCAATGATGATTTGAACACCTGCACGCCTCAGTATGTGTATCACAGCTGTCAAATGGGAGGGGTTTACTCTTTCCAGACTAATACTGCCTTTCGTGATGGCAGCAGCAACTAGGAAGGTACCGGCTACGATCCGATCCGGGATGATGCGATAAGAGCAAGGGATTAATGATGGTACGCCTTTTATGGTAATCGTGTCTGTTCCTGCACCGATAATATCAGCGCCCATGGTGTTCAGGAAGTTTTGCAAATCTTGAATTTCCGGTTCTCTGGCTGCGTTATAAAGTGAGGTCACGCCCTCCGCCATAACGGCGGCCATCATGATATTCTCTGTTGCGCCCACACTCGGTAAATCAAGCATGATCTCTGCTCCGCGAAGCCTCTCCGCGGTACAAACGATTTTGTTGCCGGTTTCTGTTATGTTCGCCCCCAATGCTTGAAGCCCTCTGAGATGCAGGTCGATCTTGCGATCTCCGATAGCACAGCCCCCCGGTTGGTAGACTGTCACACTGCCGAATCTGGATAGCAGAGGACCCATAAGAAAAATCGAGGAACGCATTTGACCCATCAGCTCTTCCGGGATATGCGAAGAATGTGCGGTCCTGGTATGAACGGTAATGAATTCGCCTTGCTGCTCCGCGCGGCAGCCGAGCGCGCGAAGAATCTGCAGCATCACATCGATATCGAGCAGACTCGGAACGTTGCCCAGCGTGTAGGTACCGCCAGTCATGATGCATGCCGCCAAAATAGGCAATGCGGCGTTTTTCGCGCCGTGTATCTGGATGGCTCCCGAGAGAGATCTTCCACCTTCGATAACCAGCTTCTCCAATGTTCCACCTCCGATTTACCTCTCACCCGCCACCAAGATCTCAGGTACCAGCGTAATCCCTGTTTGATCAAGGATGATACGTTGTACTTCTTGTATGAGGGTAAGCACGTCAACGGCTGTAGCATTTCCTGTGTTCACGATGAAATTGGCATGCATTGGGGATACTTCAGCTCCGCCAACACGCATTCCCTTCAATCCTGCTTCTTCGATCAGCTTGGCGGCATGGTGGTTTTCTGGATTGCGAAAAACGCTGCCTGCGCAAGGAACCTGCAACGGCTGTGTTCTCAGCCTGCGGTCTTTATAAGCCGCCATCGCTCCAGCTATCTCTGTACGGTCCCCGTGTTCGAGTTCAAAAACGGCCTCCGTCACGATTCCCCGCTGCTGTTGAAGAATGGAATGCCGGTACGCATAGTGAAATTCCTCCGCTTGCATGGTGACCAATTCACCCGTGTCCAAAATGACTTCAGCCCGCTTAAGTATGCGCGACATATCCGAACCATGGGCACCCGCATTCATGTAGATGGCGCCTCCCACAGAGCCTGGAATACCTCCGGCGAATTCAAGACCCGTTAAGCCCTCCTTGGCGGCAAGAACAGACAGCTTGATCAACGAATAAGCAGCACCGGCATACACATCCGTACCCTCAAAGCGCAAGGATTCCAGAGCATCGCCCAGCTTGATGACAACGCCACGTATGCCTTTATCAGCGACCAATAAATTGGATCCCCGTCCGATAACCATCCATGGGGTGCCATGAAGATAGAGAATCCGAATTAGAGATACCAGTTGTTCTTTGTCCCTGGGGATAACGAATACATCGGCAGGCCCTCCGATTTTCCAAGTCGTATGGAGGGCTAGCGATTCATTCTGCCTTATTTCTCCAATACCTGCCGCTTGCAGGTCAGAGATTATCTGCTCCATGGGAAAACCTCCTTCACACGCTGCATATAGCCATAGGTGTGTGTCACGGTTATAGTGTAGTTTATGTAAAAGCGGATAGAGTGTGACAAACGCCTATTCACTCCAGTCTCTCTTAGGATGGCAAGCTGTATGTCTCAATTAATTGAACTATGGCCTCGACAGCATCGTTCCCGTTCTGGGCGGACATCGCGGCTTTATATCTTTCACGCCTATCATATAAAGAATCTACATTGGAAATCAAGGAATCTTTGGTCAGCGCTTCTTCAAACAGCACCTGTGCATAGCCTGACTTTTCAAAGGATTCCGCATTTAAAAGCTGATCTCCACGGCTTGCTTGTTTGGTTAACGGAATGAGCAGCATAGGCTTGCCCAGCGCCAGAAATTCATAAATCGAGGTAGAACCCGCTCTGGAAACGACAATATCTGCCATCGCTATAAGATCAGGCAGCTCATCGGAAACATATTCGAATTGCTTATAGCCCTTTGCAGCTAATAACTCTCCTACGACATTCCCTTTTCCGCAAATATGCACGATTTGATAACGGGAAAGCAAATCTTGCAAACTATCTCGTACTGCTTTATTGATTACTTGTGATCCCAAGCTCCCGCCCATCACCATAATGACCGACTTTTCGCTGTGAAATCCACATGACTGCAGGCCTTTGATTCTGCTCCCAAGCTTCAGCTTCTCACGGATAGGAACGCCTGTTAACACAGCCTTCCGGCCTTGGATCAGCGGCATCGTCTCGGGAAAAGTGATACATACCTTGGTGGCAAAAGGAATCGACAGCTTATTGGCCAGCCCCGGTGTAATATCCGATTCATGTATAATCGAGGGAATGCGCCTCATGCGGCTGCTGAGCACTACAGGCACAGAAACAAACCCGCCTTTGGAGAAAACAATGGCAGGCTTAATACTCCGCAGCAGCTGATAAGAATCGTACACGCCTTTTAACACTTTAAAAGGATCCTTGAAATTTTTCAAATCAAAATATCTTCTTAGCTTACCGGATGAAATGGAGTGGAAAGGAATGCGCTCCTGCTGAATGATATCTTTTTCAATACCGGTCGCCGATCCTATGTAGTGGATGTTCCAGCCAAGCTGCTGCAGCCGTGCCATAAGGGCCAAATTTGGTGTGACATGCCCGGCTGAGCCTCCTCCGGTAAAGACGATGGTTTTCATTCCTGTTCACCTCGAATAACGGGATATATTAAGTAAAATGCCAATGGAAGTCAGCATTAAAGTCAAGGAGGAACCTCCTGCGCTGATTAAAGGAAGTGTGATTCCGGTAACAGGGAACATGCCGATCACGACCCCGATGTTAATAATGACTTGTACGGCAACCATGCCGATAATGCCCACCGCTGCCAGGCTTCCGAACGTATCCGGGGCTGTTATGGCTGTTCTCATGCCTCTCCAGACAAGAAACGAGAAGAGCAGCAGGACTAATCCACCTCCAAAGAAACCAAGCTCCTCGGCAATGATGGAGAAAATAAAATCGGTTTGCGGTTCCGGCAAATAGCTGTACTTTTGTCGGCTCATTCCTAGCCCCAGCCCGACTAAACCTCCGGGACCGATTGCATAGAGAGATTGAATGGCTTGATACCCAGCCCCCAGAGGATCCTGCCATGGATCCAGAAAAGATGTAATCCTAAGCAGCCGATAAGGCGCTTGAATAATTAAGCCTGCAAAACCGGCCAAACCCAGCATGGCAAAATAGGAAAGATGGAGAATTCTCGCTCCAGCCGTATAAATGATCAGCAGCGAAGCTCCAATCAGCACGACTCCCGTACCCAGGTCCGGCTGCAGCATAATCAATCCGAAGGCAAGTCCCATAAGTGCCAAAGGGGGCAAGAATCCTTTTACAAAACGGGTAATCTTCGCTTGATCCTCCGACAGCCATTTGGCCAAAAACAGGATCATCCCGATCTTCATAAATTCAGAGGGCTGAATGCCAAATGCACCTATGCCCAGCCAGCTTCTCGCTCCGCCTCTGACGACGCCCAAACCGGGAATCAACACGATGATCAAGAGCCCCAGGCAAATGAATAATCCTGCCTTGGCGTATTTCTTCCAAACCCAGTAATCCACATTCATCGTAAAAAACATGGCAACAACGCCGAGTACTGCAAATAGCAGCTGGCGCTTCAAATAATAATACCAGTCGCCGAATTCGTGAAAAGCAAGCACTGCACTCGCACTGTACACCATAATGACGCCGATTGTCAAAAGCAGCAAGGTGGTAATAATGATCCAAATGTCCGGAGCGGACCGTGCTTTACCCATGTGGAACACCTCAATATGTCAGTGTCAGGGCATTCCTTACAATGGATAAGCCCTCTCTAAAGGTTATGCACGGACTCCTTAAACATGCGTCCCCTGTCCTCATAGGAAGGAAACATGTCCCAGCTGGCGCAGGCCGGTGAAAGCAGCACAATATCTCCCGATTCACTCACAGACCACGCTTTCTGAACGGCTAAGGCTACAGCATCCGCAGCATTGTTAGCAGTATCGACGGTTTGGATCAAACTAATCCCTGCCAGGTGAGCTACGTGATTGATTTTCTCTCTGGTTTCTCCCAAGGTGATAATGGCTTTAACCCTATCTCGAAAAATGGGTAAAAGCTCCATGTAGTCCGAACCGCGATCCAGCCCTCCTGCAATCAGCACGACCCTCTGCTCGAACGCTTCCATTGACTTGATGGCAGCAGCGGGATTCGTTGCTTTGGAATTATTATAGAAGGTGATGCCGTTCAGCTCCCTGACAAATTCCAGTCTATGCTCAACACCTCGAAAGCTGCGAAGCACTTCAGCAATGGCATCAGGTTTGACTCCGACTGTAAGTGCCGCTGCGGCTGCAGCAAGTGCATTTTCGATATTATAGCTGCCGGGCATGCCCATTTCATTGGCAGCCAGAATGGAGATTTTGCTTCCTTCGGCATCGCTGTATATAAGGGACTGGGCAGCCTCGTCCAAATACACGCCATTCGGGAGAGCTTCTTTCATCGAAAAAGGCAGAAGCTTGGCCTTGATCTCCGGAATGAGACTGCGGCATGCAGGATCATCCCAATTGATGACAGCCGTATCTTCCGGAAGCTGGTTGTGGAAGATCTTCGCTTTGGAAGCTTCATAATCCTCCATTGAGCCGTGATAATCGAGATGTGTTTCGTAAACATTGAGCAGACATGCAATTCGCGGCCTGAACGTTTGGGTGCCTTTGAGCTGGAAGCTGCTGAGCTCGACGACCATCCAATCGGCTGCCGTGGCATCCAGGGCGGCTTCCGTCAGCGCTCTGCCGATATTACCCGCTACGATCGGTGATAACCCTCCTGCTTCCAGCATGAGCCCTATAAGCGTGGTTGTCGTGGTCTTCCCGTTGGAGCCCGTAATGCCTATAATGGGAGCTTGGCAAATGCGGTAAGCCACCTCAACCTCAGTGACCACATCGATCCCTCGCTCCACTGCATCGCGTATAGGCTGTACCGAATAGGGGATGCCCGGATTTTTCACAACCAGCGATATGCCGTCGTGGATCAAAGAGTCCGGATGAGACCCGCATATAACAGAAATACCCAGAGCCTCCAACTCGTCGGCTTCAGGGCATGCGCTTTGTTCTTTTTTATCATTGACCGTGACCACAGCCCCCATCTTATGGAAAAGCTTAGCAGCAGCGACTCCGCTTCTGGCCAATCCCAGAATGACGACTTCTTTGCCGCTATACTCCTGTGGATGCATCATGCTCTAAACACCTCTATTCATGTATAATCCCAAAGCAGCAAGCACTAAGCCTGTCGCCCAAAAGGTTATGACCACGCGCCACTCGGACCAACCCACCAGCTCAAAATGGTGATGGATCGGGCTCATTTTGAACACACGCTTACCTCTGGTCTTAAAGGAAACGACCTGAATGACCACGGACAAAATCTCGATCAGGAACACTCCGCCAATGATCGCAAGAAGCAGCTCTGCCTTAGTCAGAATCGCTACAGCTACCAGACCGCCTCCGATCCCGAGTGAACCGGTGTCTCCCATGAAAACTTTGGCCGGGTGCGCGTTAAAAACAAGGAAACCCAGTACTGCTCCAACCATGGCTGCGGAAAAAATGGCTGCTTCCGGTTGTGTGTGATTCATCGCGATAATCGTATAGGCGCCAAAAGCGATCGCGCTCGTACCTGCCAAAAGACCATCCAACCCATCAGTAAAATTCACCGCATTGGATGCTCCCAGCATCAAGATAGCCATCAATGGAAAGTACAGCCAGCCCGGGTTAAAATGAATATCTGTAAAAGGAATGAACAAATCCGTTCTGTGTCCCTGCTGAATCAGCAAAAAGCAAACAATGGCCGAAATCAATAATTGGCCTACTAGCTTTTGCTTGGCTGTGAGGCCAAGTGAGCGTTTAAAGACAATCTTGATATAGTCATCCAAAAAGCCAACCAGTCCGTATCCCAATGAAGCGATGAGGAGTATCAGCAAATCGGTGTTCTTATCGGCAAAACGCAGGGATGCCAACGCTAAAGCCAGCAGGATGATGACACCGCCCATGGTTGGTGTTCCCTGCTTTTTCATATGCCCCTGAGGCCCGTCGGTGCGAATCTGTTGTCCGAATTTCAAGCGGCGCAAAATCGGAATGAGGAGCGGTCCCATAATCAGCGCCAATACGAAGGCAACCGCCATTGTAAATAAGATTGCGTTTTCCACTTTCTTTCCCCCTACTTGCCTTGTTAAATTTCAATTGCCGTTTCTCCGAGCAATTACTGAGCCTTCCACTCGGAGTGTGCGCATAAACCCAAATCAAAACTTAAACTCAAAGCCTATCAAGACAGCAAAGCATTGGCGACTTGTTCCAAACGCATGCCGCGGGAGCCTTTGATGAGGACTACGTCATCTTTAGAGATTAGGGCTTGAAGCTGCTGAATGAGCTCCTGTTTATCCTGGAAAGCTTTTACTTTTCCTTGCGGAAAAGCTTGCGCAGCTTCCTCGGCGATGAAGGCTGCCAGCCGGCCGAAGGTAAAGACCGTGTCGAACGCACCTGGGGACAGCAATTTGCCGATATCCCGGTGGAATTGCTCTTCGTCGCTGCCCAATTCGAGCATATCTCCCAGGACGGCAAATCTGCGACCATAACCGCTTAGCTGCTCGGTTAGCTCCAGGGCTGCCTTCATTGAAGCCGGACTTGCATTGTAGGCATCATTCAAAACAGTCAGCCCGAATGGGGCCTTCAGCTTTTCTATCCGCATGCTCGTCAATTGCGATGCAGCCAGACCGCTTTGAATCTGCTCGGGTTTAACGTCGAATAAGGCTGCAGCTTCTATAGCCGCAAGCGCATTAATGACATTATGAAAGCCCAGCAAGGGTATATAGAAATCCGGATACTCCGTTTTGTTCACCTGGAAGTGGGTGCCCTCTGAATCAAGCTTCACTTGTGTCGGGTATACATCATTCGTTTCCGATTTGCCAAACCGCAGACGCTTGAAAGAAGCCGCCTTGTGCAGCTCCAGTAACACTTCTTCAATTATTGGCTCATCACCATTGTAAATTAACGTGCCGCCCACCTGCAGACCTTCCAGGATTTCCACCTTGGCTCTGGCAATTTCTTTGCGTGACCCAAGCTGCAGCAAGTGAGCTTCACCAATCATCGTAATGATTGCCGCTTCAGGTTCTGCCAGTTCTGACAAAAGGGCGATTTCTCCCCTGTTGCTCATTCCCATCTCGATCACGGCAAACTCCGTGTTTTCATCCAGCTGGAGAAGAGTGAGTGGAAGCCCAATGTGATTATTCAGGTTTCCTTTGGTTTTGTGTACGTGATACGTTGTCGATAGTACAGAAGCTACCAAATCCTTGGTGGTCGTCTTGCCATTACTGCCAGTGATGCCAATAACTCTAACAGGAAGCTCCTGTCTGTAGGCTTTAGCTAGCTGCTGGAGCGCCAATAATGTGTCTAGTACCAGAATAATCGGCACGCCCTTTGGCGGGCTCGGATGATCGATCTGCCAAAGTACAGCAGCAGCACCTCTATTATATGCATCAGAGGCATAGTCGTGTCCGTCAAAATGTTCGCCGACCAGAGGTATAAACAGATTACTGGACTGAATGGTTCTGGTGTCTGTGGAGACACCGGCAATTCGAATCTGATTATAGCGAGATTGAGCGCTGCTTTGAGTTTCGCCTGCAAGCTGCGGACTAATTAATGATTGGACTTGCTCCAATGTACGCTCTATCATCGATTTGAACCTCTTATCGCTGCTTTAGCCGCCAGACGATCATCGAAATCATGTTTGACGCCCATGATATCCTGATACGTTTCGTGACCTTTTCCCGCTATTAATACTACATCTCCAGGGCCTGCCCGATCAACTGCTTTTTGAATAGCTGCCCGGCGATCTACGATGAGTTCATACTGATCGCGGGAATAACCAACCTCTTCAAGACCCGGCAAAATGTCCTGCAGGATGGATTCCGGATTCTCCGTACGCGGATTGTCTGAAGTGACAAATAAATAATCACTGTAGGCAGCGGTTACTTTACCCATAAGCGGGCGTTTCGTCCGATCACGATCTCCTCCGCAGCCAAAGACCGTATACACTTTTCCTTGGGCAAATTCCCGTATCGCCGTCAGTGCGTTTTCCAGCCCATCCGGAGTATGGGCATAATCGACCAATACGAGAAAGTCTTGTCCTTCGCTGACAACCTCCATGCGTCCATCAACAACAGCTATTCCCTCCAAGCTATTCTTGATCTGTTCAAGCGGTACTCCTTCCGCCAAAGTTGAGGCAATTGCCCCGAGCGCATTGTAAACATTGAAGGTGCCAACCAGTTTCATGCGAAAATGAGCATCACCCGCAAACGAAGTTACTCGAAATTCGGTTCCATCTGCCGTGATTCGAATATCGGAGGCCTGGACATCGCATTCGCGATGAATCCCATAGGTGATAACCTCCGCCGAGGTAAGCTTGCTGAAGGTTTCCGATGCTGGATCATCTGCGTTGAGTACAGCATAGCTGCGCTCAGTCGGATCGGATGCAAAGTCATTGCCCAGCCTTGAAAATAGGAGTCCTTTAGCTGCCTTATAGTTATCCATGGTCTTATGATAATCCAGGTGATCCTGCGTTAAATTCGTGAATATTCCTGTGCGAAAATGTATGCCCTTCACACGGCCAAGCTCCAGTGCATGACTGGAAACCTCCATGATGCAGTAATCCGTTCCCTGCTCTCTCATGGCCCGGAAATAACGCTGAATGTCCGCCGCTTCCATGGTGGTACGTTCCATTTCGGTATATGCAGATCCGATTTTCATTTGAATCGTGCCCATCAATCCGGTTACTAAACCCTGATCGCTTAATATTTTTTCAATCAGATAGGTGGTTGTCGTTTTCCCGTTGGTTCCGGTAATCCCGATGACTTTCATTTCTTTGCTGGCGTATCCGTAAAAATGGCTCGATAGAGCCGTCATGGCATGCCTTGAATCTTTAACAATTAATTGAGGAACAGGTAGGAAAAGATCAAGCTGATGCTCGACCACAAGCGCCGATGCTCCGAGCTCAACGGCTTTGTCCGCATAAGCATGGCCGTCTGTCACAAGACCAGGGACACAAATGAATAAATCCCCCTGCTTAACTTTTCGCGAATCGGTTTGAATGCCTTTAATGCTTACAGCAGCATCTCCATGAATACGGCTGATCAAAAGCACGGATGCGAGTTCTTGTAACTGCATGGACATCTGCCCCTTTCGCATTAATTTCACAATGATTCTATTATGGACAATTTTATGCATATAGAAAAGCAAAAATTTATTTTATTTGGGAGCCCCGCTTTCGGCAGGCGGTGTATCATTTAAAAATATGCGAATGGTCGACCCGCGATTCATCTTCGTACCTGGTTTAGGCGCCTGACTAAGCACATACTTTCCATTGCCGGATTTGGCCAGCGTGAAGTTATCATTCATGTCCTCATAAATATCCGTGACCGAGGCACCGACCAAGTTCGGTACTTCCACTAAGGGAATCTCTCCATATCGGTAATCGCGCTCAATCTGTTTACTGCTTGGTTCCACCTTCATGTAACGGAGAGCATCCTCCATCATGTTTTTCACCAGCGGCGCAGCGATCAAGCCGCCAAATTGCAACCCTTGCGGATCATCCACTGCGGCGTAGATGACGATTTTGGGATTGTCTGCAGGGGCAAACCCAACAAAGGACACAATATGCTCATCGGCTGAATAGCGGCCATTGATGACTTTTTGAGCGGTTCCTGTCTTGCCGCCTACACGAAAACCGTCGATAAAAGCGTTTCTCCCGGTACCTTTGGCAACCACACTTTCCAGCGTTTCCCGAACGGTTTGGGATGTAGCTTCGGAAATAACATTCCGTACGAGCTCAGGCTTGACAGTATCGATCACTTCTCCCGTTTCGGGCTGTACCCAAGCTTTCGCAATGTGCGGCTTAAATAACTTACCCCCATTAATAGCTGCTGAAACGGCTGTTATCTGCTGAATGGGCGTGACGGAAACACCCTGCCCGAAGGCTGTTGTAGCAAGCTCAACCGGACCTATTTGAGCGGGCCTGAACATGATGCCGTTTTCTTCGCCGCCGAGGTCAATTCCCGTTTTTTTGCCGAAGCCGAATCTATAGATGTAATCGAATAATTTTTCCTTTCCAAGCCGCTGCCCCATGACCACAAATCCGGGGTTACAGGAGTTTTGGACAACCTCAAGAAAGGTTTCGCTGCCGTGTCCGCCTCGTTTCCAGCAACGAAGCCGGGCTCCTGCCACTTCAATAAAGCCGGGATCATAAAACCTTTCATTATTCAAATCTATCTTTTTCTCTTCAATCGCTGCCGCCAAAGTAATGATCTTAAACGTAGAGCCTGGCTCATAAGTCATCCAAATAGGCAAATTTCGATTGTAGGTTTCCACCGGATAATCTCTAAAATGGCTTGGCTCATAATTCGGCCTTCCAGCCATGGCAAGGATCTCGCCGTTGTTCGGATCCATCATGATCGCATTGACACTCTTCGCTTGATACTGCAGTAACGCTTGATCGAGCTCTCGCTCCATTACCGACTGCAAATGACTGTCGATGGTTAATTTCAGGCTGAGTCCGTCTCTTGGTTTTATGTACTCCTCAGAGGTTCCTGCCAAGCTCCTGCCTGCTGCATCCGCCATGAATGAAATGCTGCCGGGCAAGCCTGTCAGTTCTTTGTCGTATTTGGCTTCGACTCCGGAAAGCCCCTGATTATCAATCCCAGTAAAACCCAAAACATGCGCTGCCAGCGAGCCGAATGGATAATATCGAAGATTATCCTCCGCAACGACAATGCCGGGTATTTGCAGCTGGCGGATTTCCTGCGCTTTCTCCTGCGTGATTTTACGCCCGGCCGGTTGGATCCGGTTGATCAATGATTTTTTGGTGATTTGTTTATAAATCACGTCTTCTGTAGTTTGCAGTACACCTGCAAGCTGAGCCGAAACCTTCTTCGCGTCCTGGATTTGCGCAGGTATAGCCATCACAGAAGGTGTGCTTATATTGTAAGTCAATTGTACACCGTTACGGTCAAGAATTTCTCCCCTTTTAGGCGCAAAAGGAATATTTCTCCGCCAGTTGTCCTCGGCCCTTTGAGCAAGCTCCGAGCCTTTCCACAGCTGAACATAGCCCAGACGTACAATCAATGCTGCAAAAATTACAGTGCCTATGATCAGCGCCAAAAATAGCCTTCGCCTCAGCAAAGCATTAGAAGCCCGCATGGTTGCCCGCTCCCCTTCTCAATTAGTCAGTATCTTTATTTGTATGACTATTCGGGACAACCAGGGGATAGAACAAGCTGCCCATTAGGGAGCTTTTTTCGCAGTTGCTTGGTCCTTCGGTTTCGCTGCAAGATTGGAATTCTTTTTATCCGTGGCTACTGCAGTATCAAGCTGCTGAACAGGCTGCTGAGCTGTATCCGCAGGAGCGCTTAATGGACGGAGCTGCAGCATAACAACCTTGCTTGTGCCATCACCGGTAACGCTCTGACTGTTGACATAACCCTCTCCAGCCGCTTGGCAGTTTACTTTTAAGAACGAGCAAACTTCCATCGCATCACGAAGCGATTTTCCTGTGAAATCCGGCAGAGACAGCGCGTCGGGCTGCTGCATGGCAACATAAACCCTCTGTGTCTGCCCAATTTCAGAGCCTGCCTTTGGATATTGTTCAATGACATTTGCACCTTTTCCGAGTGTTTCCAGGTTGAGGTTAAATTGTGCAGCGGTATCCTTGGCAGCTTTTAGAGTCAGGTTGGAAAAGTCAGGTACTGTTATTTTTACAGAACTGGTTGAAACTGTTTTGGCTTGTTGTTTACTCGATGCAACTCCCATATACTGCAGTGTCTGAGTTACGATTTCTTTAAAAGCCGGAGCAGCCACCTCGCCGCCACGATGATAGTTGCCTCCAATATCCGGCCTGTCAACAATAACGCTGACCAGAATTTTGGGATCATCTGCAGGCGCATACCCGATGAAGGAAACGACCCATTGAGTGGTAGAGTACACTTTCTCCCCCGGCACTACGATATTCGCAGTACCCGTTTTGCCGGCTACCCGATAACCATCGATAAAGGCATTTTTTCCGGTGCCTATTTCTTGATCGGACACAACCTGCTCCAGAAGCTCGGTTACTTTCTTGGCCGTGCTTTCGGAAACGACCTGGCGTACTACTTTCGGGTCAAAATGCTGAACGACCTTTCCTGTAGCAGGATCCAAAATATCTTCCACGACGTGCGGCCACATCAACTTGCCGCCGTTTGCGATAGCTCCATATGCCGCCGTCTGCTGCATTGCAGTTACAACTACGCCTCCTTGCCCGTAGGTGGCTGTGGCGTAATCCGATTCATATTTCAGACTCACCAATCCCGGAACCTCTCCGGGTAGATCGACATTCGTTTTTTCACCGAAACCGAATTTATGGATATAGCTTTCCAGCTTTTGTTTGCCCAGCTTCTCATATCCCAATTTAACAAAGGCAACGTTGCTTGAACGCTTCAAGCCTTCAAGAAAATCAATTTGCCCCCACCCTACGTAATTATGGTCATGGAGAGTTCTTCCGGGAACATTGATCGAACCAGATTGATACTTTTCACTCGGATTGAACAATCCCTCTTCTACGGTGCCAGCCAAAGTTACAAGCTTGAACGTGGATCCGGGCTCGTACTGAGATGCCACCGAATGATTGATAAAATCGCTGGTGCTGTTAATGTTCCAGTATTGATTGGGGTTAAAAGTCGGCGTACTCGCCATCCCCAGGATTTCCATCGTCTTCGGATCTACAGCAATAGCTGTCATGCTCTGCGGATGGAACTTATCGTTAACCTTCGCGAGAGCATTTTCTATATAGAATTGAATGTTTTTGTCGATCGTCAGGCGCACATTCTTGCCATTCTCCGCTGCTTTAAAATCCACCTTGGAGTTCGGCAGCTCTACTCCCCTTGCATCGGTCTCATAGTTCAGCTTGCCTGGAACACCTTTCAAAATATCATCCAGCTTTGCTTCCAGACCCAGCGTCGGCACGCCTTCCTTATTGGTATATCCAAGCAGCTGCGCAGCCAATGAACCGCCTGGATAAAAACGTTTTTTATCTTCTAATAAAAAGATGCCGATGTTTTGCTTGGTATTGAGCTTTTTCTGCAAATCTGCTGTGAGGGCTTTGACCTGGTCTGCTTTATCTTTATCAATTTTCCAGCCTTCATTGCGAATTTCCACTGAAACGGCGAATTTACCATCGTCTTTCTTCTTTGTGGCCTTATCGAGAATTTTAGCTGCCAATGCAGTCTTATCTTGATCCGGCCCTGCTAATATAGCAGTCAAACCTTGCACCGCTTCTTGCACAATTTGATTCTCATTAAGCAGCTTTGGATTCAAAGATACAGTGTAAGCTGCCGAGTCGAGGGCGAGAACTTTGTCCGTGCGGTCAAGGATGGAACCGCGTTCCGGAGTTAAAATTTTATCCGTTTGCCAGACCTGCTCCGCTTGTCCTAACAGAAACGACGCTTCTACCACTTGAATAACATATACTTTTGCCAATAGCAACACAAAAAAAAGGGTAAATACCCCTCCGATCAACAAAGAGCGAGCCCTTATTTTTTTGTTCATTTTGCGTACCTGCCTGTTTTATGGAGTGTATGCTACTTTATTATTGCTGCCGCTTGTCTTGGCAGTCGCTTTACCAGCTGGTACTTGAGTAACCTGCTTGTCGTCTTGAGGAACAAATCCGTATTCTTTCGCCAATTTACCAAGACGCTCCGGGCTTTGCAGCTTTTCCACCTCTTGCTTCAGCGCACTGTTTTCCGCTTGAATTTGACTAATATCATGCTTAATTTTCAGCATATCGGCATTCATTTGGTAAATTTGCGAATACCGCCAAATGATCACACCTGCAACAATGACGCAAAGAGCAACAGTAAAAAGATAGAGCATCTTCTCCTGAGCAGGCAATGATTTATTGCGATAAACGACTTTTTTGGTTTCCTTGATCGTTACTTTTTGAGTCGGCTTCTTATCGACAGCCAGATTCCCTTGGATGTATGCAGGCATGAATGAAAGTCCTCCCCTTTTTATCTTAATATTTTTCTGCTATTCGCAGTTTGGATGATCGGGCTCTTTGATTGGTTTCCAATTCCTCGCGGCTTGGCACGATCGGTTTCCTGTTTACTAATTTTAAAACTCCCGATTTTTGACAAACACAGATTGGAAAATCCGGCGGGCATGTGCATTTTTCAACATATTTCGCAAAAGTTTGCTTACAAATTCTGTCTTCGAGGGAATGGAACGTAATAACAGCTACCCTTCCGCCCGGAGCGAGACAGCGTATGGATTGTTCAAGCGCTTCTTCAAACGCGCCCAGTTCATCATTTACCGCAATGCGCAGCGCCTGAAAGCTGCGTTTGGCAGGATGCGGACCCGTTCTTCTGGCTGCGGCGGGTATGCCTTCCTTAATCAACTCCACCAGCTCGCCGGTGGTCTCAATGGTACGTTTGGCTCGTGCTGCTTCGATAACTGAAGCGATACGTCTGGAAAACTTTTCTTCGCCATATTCAAACAAAATTCGCGCAATACGCTCTGGTGTCCACTCATTTACAATGACTTTCGCAGTTAATTCAGTTGTACGATCCATTCGCATATCGAGCTCGGCATCGTGATTATAGCTGAAGCCGCGATCCGCTTCATCCAGCTGCGGCGAGGAGACACCCAGATCAAACAAAATGCCGTCGACCTGCGGTTTGCCTTCACGTAATGCTTGGGGAATCCCTTGCAAAACCTCTTCAATCTCTCGAAAGTTACTTTTTACCGTGTGTACACGGTCTTCATAAGGGGCCAGTACCTTGGCCGCGTTAGCTAAAGCCGTCTCATCCTGATCTAGCGCGATGAGAAGCCCGCCAGGACCAAGCTTTGAGGCTATTAGTGAGCTGTGACCGGCACCGCCCAGGGTGCAGTCCACATAAATGCCACCAGGTTGTATATGTAAGCCTTCAACCGCTTCTTCCTTTAGTACCGTGATGTGATGAAACAATTGGATTGTCCTCCTGCTTGTTAGTCAGCTTTATAAGTCAAAATTGAAGTCAGTGAGCTTCTCGGCTATTTCATTAAAGGATTGCTCCGATTCATGGAAATAGCCTTCCCATATTGGCTTGCTCCAAATCTCTACCCGATTGGATACGCCAAGCACGACACAATCTTTCTCAAGCTTGGCATGATCGATCAGAGTACCGGGAATATTCGCTCTTCCCTGCTTATCCAGCTCGCACTCAGTAGCTCCGGAGAAGAAAAAACGGGTGAACGCACGAGCGTCCGACTTCATGAGAGGCAGTGCTTTAAGCTTTTGCTCCAGCACAGCCCATTCCGACTTTGGATAGACGAATAAGCATTGATCCAAACCGCGGGTAACGACAAAGGAGTCTCCAAGGGATTCGCGAAACTTGGCCGGAATAATCATTCGGCCCTTTTCGTCTATGCTATGCTGATATTCACCCATAAACATAGCACATCACCCCCCTTTCCCTCCACTTTGTGCCACTTTCCACCATTTTTAATATAAATTCGCCGCAACAACAAGAAATCCTGCTAAAGTTAGCAGGATTAAAAAATTTTTTTAATTATGTGAAATATTCATGGTTAAATGGTGTCAGTTGGCTCGTTCAGTGTAGAAGACTCCGATTTATTTTGCTGTTTTAACTGGTTTCGGGTATCAGCCAGTCTTTGATTTCTTCGGCGTTTGTAATAATAAGCCGGTATCAGGACAATGGCCGCCAACAACAAGATTGGAAACGCAGCCGCCATGAAAACAAGAATTCCTTGCAGGACAACCGTGAGCACATTCAGGCTTGCAATCCATGCATTTTGCAAGCGGTCGCTTAACGCAATGCCTTTATTCGGATCAAATGGCGGCTTGCTCCCGGTTTGTTGATACATCCGAAGCTCAACCGTAGAATACGATACATTTTGATCCAGATATCGCATCCGGCCCTTGATCTGCTCGATCTCGCCTTGTACCTTAGCCAGCTCATTGGAGAAAGCCAGCAGCTCATCGGTCTTGGTCGCTTTATCCATAAAGGCAAGCAGCCTGGTTTCTACCACCTGCTTGGCTTTAAGCCTGGAGGACAAATCGACATATTCCTCCGTGACGTCCTGGCCTTGCACATTGCGCTGGTACGAAGGGCTTATTTTCTCCAAACCATCTAATAAGGGTACGAAGCCGTTCGCCGCGACCTTAATGGTAAAGCTGCCACCTTTCTCGCCTGAATTGGTGCTCTCGGAAAATTGCAGGATATAAGCGCCGCTTAGTGCCACCAAATCTCTGAGCTGGGTTTGCGCAGCTGAATAATCCTTAACAGGCATTACCAGATTAGCTTTATAAATAAGCTTTCGGTTAAAGCCCTCAGAACCGTCATTGCCTATAGCCGGTGTTACCGTTATTGGAGCCGAGCTTGCTGCCGGAGCAGCCATTTTGGAGCTGGCAGCAGTATTTGCCGCACTTGCGTTTTGATCGACAGATTTTAATTTTAATGACTCCGTGCTGCTCTGATTCTTCATATCGGCCGCGGCAGGTGCTGCAGCAGTATCTGCACTCGTGGCAGATCCGCTGGATTTAGCATCCCTGGATGCACTGCAGCCCACAATTGAACCCATCAAGAGCAACGCCAGAATGCCCGCAATCATGACTTTTCTGTGCAACCATTTCTTCCCTCGTAAGACCATCATCTTTTTAGCCCCCATATTCCATTTTTAGGTATCACATCCTATTAACGGATTGCACGTATGGTATGTTGCAAGGAGTCTTGGAAAATTTATTATTGTGGAAATATTAGCAGGTGTAGAAGATGTAATCGCCACAGCTATATTTTCAGAACGTAAAAAGGGTTCTTCCACAGCCATTTCCATGGCTTTAGGAAGAACCCCTATAACTTTAAATATTATCACAGTGTTCTAATGTTCTTTCCAGCTGTCCAAATAGTCGCGCTGCGCTTGCGACAGAGAATCAATGCTCATACCCAGCGATTGCAATTTGAACCTTGCCACTTGCTCGTCGAGCTCGTAAGGCACGTTAGCCACTTTCTTGCCGATATTCTTATATTGCTCGTTGACATACTTCAGGGACATGGCTTGCAGCGCGAATGTCATATCCATAATTTCCGCAGGATGCCCGTCGCCTGCAGCGAGGTTGACCAGACGGCCTTCGGCCAGCAGGTAGAACTTGCGTCCATCGGCAAGCTGGTACTCTTCGATATTGCGTCGAACTGTTCTCTTGGACACCGCTATGGCATCCAGATCCACTTTGTTCACTTCTACATCAAAGTGACCTGCATTCGAAAGAATAGCGCCGTCTTTCATGACTGCATAATGCTCTTTACGAATAATATCGCGGTTGCCTGTTACTGTTACAATGTAATCTGCGATTTTTGCAGCTTCTTCCATCGACATTACTCTAAAACCATCCATATAAGCTTCAACCGCTCGGATCGCATCAATTTCAGTAACGACCACATTTGCTCCCAAGCCTTTGGCCCGCATGGCCACACCTTTGCCGCACCAGCCGTAGCCGGCTACAACAACCGTCTTGCCGGCAACCACCAGGTTGGTTGTCCGATCGATGCCGTCCCAAACGGACTGACCTGTTCCGTAACGATTATCGAATAAATACTTGCAGAACGCATCGTTGACGGCGATCATGGGGAATTGCAGCTGATGATCTTTCTCCATCGCTTTCAAGCGAAGAATGCCGGTTGTTGTCTCCTCGGCACCACCGCGGACTTGCGTCAGCAGATCCTTGCGCTCACTATGCAAAATGGAAACTAAGTCGCCGCCATCGTCAATGATCAGGTCCGGCTTTGTTTCGAGCGCTTTGATCAAATGCTGTTTGTATTCTTCAGGGCTGGGATTATATTTCGCAAAAACGGTAATCCCGTCTTCGACTAATGCCGCGCACACATCATCTTGAGTCGACAGCGGATTGCTTCCCGTGATCGTCACTTCAGCGCCCCCGGCTTTGACGACTTTGGCCAAATATGCGGTTTTGGCTTCCAGATGAAGGGAGATCGCCACTTTCAATCCTGCGAAGGGCTGTTCTTTCTCAAACTGCTCGCGAATGCGGTTCAATACAGGCATGTGCGCCTTTACCCAATCGATCTTCAAATGCCCTTCCGCGGCTAACGACATATCAGCCACGATACTTTTTTCAATTATATTCAAATGAATCCCCTCCTATAAATAATATACACGATGCAAGCCGTCAACGGGAATCGGATTTTCAATTAATTGCTTGATCCATCCGTCACCGTAACGATTTAAATAAGTATGAACATTATAAACTCGCTCTTGCGGCTTGGCAAATGGAAGGATCGATAAGCGAATTCGCTCCCATTGTCTGAGGGCTGAATCGAACTGGCTTTTATGAGCGTCGTGAGCTTTGCCCTCCAGAAAATCAATCTGCTCGATTATTTTCGCCAGATTTGTTTCACCGAGCTTCTTTATACCCGGATTGATGGAACCCAGCAGCTCCACAAGCGGTTCATATCTGCGCTGAAAGTCTTCCTTAACCGCGCCAAAACGGCCGGCAAGCTGCAAAGTATCTTGAGCCTTCAGCCAGTCTTGCTGTTTCTCTTCAAAATGATGCAAAATATCGTCCCAGGTCAAACAGTATTTCGCCATATTCTTTTGGACGGCACCCTCCAGCAAAGTAAACTCCAGTCGAGGGGTGACAATCGGCATTTTCATTCCAAAAACATGGAATGCTTGCTTCGTCAATCCCCAGTATGAGATCTCTCCCGCTCCGAGAACCGTGGCCAGTACAGGAAATAAGAACTCCTGCATAAGGGGCCGGGTCATTACATTGTTGCTCAATCTCTCCGGTGATGTATGAATGATATCGAGCAGTTGGCTTTTGGTGTACGTATAGTCCTTCTTCTTATCGGTAAAGAGCTCACCTTCCCGCTGCAGCAGCAAGCGCCCACTCGCCTCAAAAACAAAGAGGTTCGCGGCTTGATCATGAACATCAGCTTGTGGAACATAACCCGCATGCTCGACCATGGCTTTTCCTTCGAGCAGGGCCGCACACAGTTCTTCATTCCGATTCACCAATTGCTCAAACATGGGAGCTTCCAATTGGCGCAGAGCCGGATCATCGGAATCTATCAGAACAAGTCCGAATTCACCAAACAAATTAGCCATAATACGGGCAAAGGCACCTGTAAGCGTTAAACATTCGAGCGGCAGTTCTCTCAGTCTGGAGAGAATTTCCCCTTTGAACTCAGTGTCCATCAAGGAAACATCAAGCGCTTCTATCGCTTCGCGCCAAGCTTCCGGCTGCAGAGGCAGTCTGCTGACTGAGGTCCTGTGTCCGGAGGGATGCTCTACCTTCAATTTCTCAACTTGCATCTGGCTTGATAAATAAAAAATATGATTCACTTCATCAAAGTCATGATCTTCACCGGCAATCCAAAAAACGGGTATTATGGGACATGCCAGTTTATCACTCCATTCTCTGGCGAGCTGGAGCAGGGTTATTGCTTTATAAATACTGTGAAGAGGACCGCCGAATAAGCCGGATTGCTGCCCACCCACTACAGTGAGTGCATTGGATTGGGCCAGAGTATCAATCGCTTTAAGCGCCTCAGGAGAATTCCCCACGCCTTCATTAAAAGTCTTCAGTACTTGAATCAATTGTTGTCTATTCGCCTTAGGCGCCCCGGATTCGAGAAGCCACGCAGCCCTTTCTTGCCATCCTTTGGCATCCTTGAAGTGTGTATCAAATAAGTCGGATGCCTGATCCGATACCTGTATGTAATCCTCAGCCAGCGGCTGACTTTTCTTCCAGTGTAATGCTTCAACTTGCATGCTTCCGGCCACTCCCTCATCAGTACAAAAGTATAAGTGTCTTACTTGATTGTACACGTACAAAGGGAAATCGTCAAAACTGTATTTTCCTTATTTACACTTAGAACAAGAATGCCGCCCCGTGAAGGGACGGCGTCAATCTTCAATATAAATGGCAAGCTACAAAATGGCTAGGCTCAACTTCTTTGATCAGCGGCATCGAGTCCGCGCAATGAGGCATTGCCTTCGGACAACGCGTACGGAAAGGGCATCCGCTTGGCGGATTGAGCGGGCTTGGCACCTCGCCTTGCAGGATGATTCTCTCGCGTGTGCGCTCGATTTCAGGATCTGGAATCGGTATCGCGGATAACAAGGATTGTGTATAAGGATGCAACGGCTTTGCATACAAATGCTCTGAGGTGGTGACCTCAACCAGATTGCCCAAATACATAACCCCGATCCGATCGGAGATATGCTTGACCATCGCCAGATCATGCGCGATAAATAAATAGGTCAAGCCCATTTCCTTTTGCAGCCTTTTAAACAGGTTAACCACCTGCGCTTGAACGGATACGTCCAAAGCAGAGATCGGCTCATCTGCAATGATGAACTGAGGTTCAATCGCGAGCGCACGGGCAATACCGATCCGCTGCCGCTGGCCGCCGGAGAATTCATGAGGGAAACGATTCGCATGCTCTTCGTTCAATCCTACGGAATGCAGGAGTTCGAACACCCGTGCTTTCCGCTTAGCTCCTGTATATAAGCCATGAATATCGATACCTTCGGCAATGATATTGCCAACCGTCATACGAGGGTTCAGTGAAGCATACGGATCCTGAAATACCATTTGCATATTGCGGTTGAATTCCTTTAATTTCTTGCCCTGCAATTTATGAATATTTTCACCGTTAAATATGACTTCGCCCTGAGTGGCATCATACAATTTGATTATGGTTCGGCCAGCTGTTGATTTCCCGCATCCGGATTCCCCGACAAGACCGAAAGTTTCTCCACGATTGATCGCAATCGAGAAGCTGTCTACCGCTTTAAGGACCTTGCCTCCACTCAGATGAAAGTGCTTTTTCATGTTGCGAACTTCAAGAATTGGTTTTTCAGACATGAACGGTACCTCCTTCTCCGACGGGACGCTCAACTTTCGGAGCATCCGGATGCAGCAGCCAGCAAGCCGCACTATGCTCCTGTGAAATCTTAGTATGCTCTGGATCCTGCTCTATGCAAATGTCCATGGCATAAGGACATCTTGCTGCAAACGCGCACCCCTTGGGTGGTGCAAATAAGTCAGGAGGTGTCCCGGGAATAGGAACCAGCTCCGCTTTGGCGTCGTTATCAAGCCTTGGGATAGATCTCAGCAAGCCCCATGTATAAGGATGCGCCGGCTTATAATAAATATCATCGACTGTCCCTTGTTCCACTACTTTACCAGCATACATAACAATGACTCTTTGAGCCATTTCAGCCACAACGCCGAGGTCATGGGTAATTAATATAATCGAGGCATCCGTTTGTTCGGAAAGCTTCTTCATTAAGGCGATGATCTGGGCCTGGATGGTCACATCCAAAGCCGTTGTAGGCTCATCGGCAATAAGCAGCTTGGGAGAACAAGACAAAGCGATAGCAATCATCACCCGTTGACGCATTCCTCCGGATAATTCGTGCGGATATTGGTGAATCCGGCCTTCAGGGTTATTGATCCCGACGAGCTTCAGAATCTCAACAGCTCTGGACAGCGCAGTTCTGCGATCCATCTTTTGATGCTTGATGAGACCTTCTGAAATCTGGTCTCCGATTTTCATGGTCGGATTGAGCGAGGTCATCGGATCCTGGAAAATCATCCCCATCTCGGAGCCGCGGATTTTTTCCATTTGCTTGTTCGACAGCTTTACGATATCAATATCGCCTTCAAATAGTATCGATCCGCTTTTTATATAGCTGGGCGGGCTTGGAACTAATCGCATCAGGGTTTGTGCCGTTACGGACTTCCCGCAGCCGGACTCTCCTACAATCGCCAAAACCTCACCTTTTTTTAATGTAAAGGAAATGCCGCGCACGGCTTGTACTTCTCCTGCATAGGTATGAAAAGAAACCTTTAAATCCTTAACCTCCAGCAGGTTGTTATTCGCGGTCATCGATCTCACCCTTTCCTCATGTTACTTGCGCATTTTTGGATCCAGCGCATCGCGCAGCCCGTCTCCCAAAAGGTTAAAGCTTAATAAAATTAAACTGAACACAACAGTCGGATAGATCAACCGGTGCGGATAGAATCGTAAATAGTTGGCTCCATCTGACAATAGATTTCCTAATGATGCCAGAGGCGGACGAATTCCCAACCCGATAAAGCTTAAGAATGCCTCTACAAATATGGCCGTCGGTACAACGAAAGTGATTTGAACAATGATGATACCCAGAGCATTAGGAACCAGGTGGCGTAAAATAATGCGCCAAGGCCCTGCACCCAAAGTGCGTGCCGCCAAAACGAATTCCTGCTCTTTGAGAGTAAGCATCTGTGCCCGAACCAGTCTTGCCATCGGAACCCAACCCGTAATTGCATAGGCTAATATAATGGTGGGGATACCTGGTCCAATAACCATTATCATAAGAACAGCAATAATCAAGTAAGGGATCGAAACAACAATTTCGATAACCCGCTGCATCGCATCATCGACTTTTCCACCATAGTAAGCAGAAATTCCTCCATATAATACGCCGATCACCAAATCAATTAAGGCTGCGGTAATCCCGATAAATAAGGAAATTCGAGTCCCCCACCATATTCGTGTCCACAAATCTCGTCCAAAATCATCTGTTCCAAACCAATGCAAGTCGTTAGGAGCTTGATTTTTAATTTTTAAGTCCTGCGTACTATAGTCAAAATGAGAAACTATTGGAGCGATCAGAGCTAGTAAAATAAGTACCAAAAGTATAATTAAGCCGGCCATTGCCAGTCTGTTTTTCTTAAGTCGTCTCCAAGCGTCCTGCCAATAATTTTGTGACGGCCGAACGATGGCTTCACTCGTTAAACTCGCACTTTCAACTCGGATAAACTTGTTGTTCGTTACTTGTCTTTGTTCAGATGGCTGCATCGATTATTTACCGCCTTTCCCAAGACGAATTCGAGGGTCGATAAAGCCATATAAAATATCTGTTAAAAAAATAACAAAAATCAAAATGGCGGAGTAGAAAATGGTTAACCCTGCAATCATGGTGTAATCATTGGAATATACAGAAGAAACAAAATGCTTACCCAAACCGGGTATTCCAAAAATTTGCTCAACGACCAATGTTCCGGTGATGACGTTTACAAATATTGGTCCAATTATGGTAACAACGGGTAAAATGGCATTTCTTATCGTATGTTTCGAAATTACGGAGAAGGCAGCAAGTCCTTTGGCCTTGGCTGTCTTGATATAATCCTGATTAAGTACGTCCAGCATGGATGTACGCATTAATCTGGCCAGAATGGCCAACGTACCAAAGGATAAAGTCAAGGCAGGCAATATTCGGTATTGAAAACCTGTAAAGAGTGTGTCCTTCCATAATCCTGCAGGCAGCCAATGCAGTTTAACGCCAATAAAATAGGATAAGAACGGCCCAAGCACGAAGGAGGGCACCGAAATCCCGATAATAGCAACGAACATGGCAGTATAATCACCCGCTTTATTGTGGTTTAACGAAGCGATAATACCAAGCAGCAAACCAACCACAATAGCAAAAAACAGAGCGACTAACCCAAGCTCCAACGAGGAAGGAAAGGCTTGTTTAATAATATCAGTCACTTTGTGAGCAGGGAATTGAAAGGAATATCCGAGGTCAAAATGAGCGATCCTGTTCATATAAGTTAAATATTGTTCCCACAGAGGCTTGTCCAAGCCATACTGCCTGAGCAGCATTTCTTTAGTCGCTTTTGGGATCTTCTCGGAGCCTTCACCAAGCGGATCTCCGGGCAAATTTTTCATCAGCACGAATGTAAACGTGACGATGAGCCATAACGTAACAAGCGTATATACGAAACGGCGCAGAATATACTTAAGCATGATGCCCCTCCTTATTGGAAATTGAAAATATTGGTAAAATGAAATTCAGAAAGGACCGTTCTCACGAGGTGCGAACGGCCCCTTCCTGCATGTAACATATTAATTTATTATTTGATTACTTTACAGTTGTCCATTTCAGTTCCCATTCAGGACCATAAGGAGCAAGGAACAACCCATCAACATTTGTTTTTTTCAGGTAAGCACGAGCACGGAAATAAAGTGGTGATACACCTTGATCGTCCATCAGAAGCTTCTCTGCATCAACCATTGCTTTTACGCGTTTCGCAGGATCGGCTTCGTTTTGAGCAGTTTTGATCAAAGCGTCGTATTGCGGGTTGCTGTAGTCGCCTTCGTCGAACTCTCCACCAGTTACCCACATGTCAAGGAATGTCATCGGATCATTGTAGTCAGCTCCCCAAAGAGCAAGACACAGTTCGAAATCATGCTTAGATTGTTTTTCTATGCGCAATGCGTGCGGAACCGGTTCAGCTATCATATCATAGCCAAGGTTTTGCTTCCATTGAGCTTGAATGAACTCAAGAGATTTTTTAGCGGTTTCTGTATCGTCAGCAGTCATCTTCAGCGGCGGCAATGCAGTAAGATTTAGCTCCTTTAAGCCTTCTTGGAACAGCTGCTTTGCTTTTGCAGCGTCAAATTTAGGTTGAACATCGCCAGCTGTTTTACGGAAGTCACCGCCGTTACCATCAAGTGTACCGGTTGGTACAAGACCTATGGAAGGAACGGAACCGTTAGCAATAACTGTATCAACGTAAGCTTGACGATCGATAGCCATACCCAAAGCTTGACGAATTTTCTTATTAGCAAGTGCAGGCACTTTCTTCACTTGATACATGATATATGAGTTAGTAAGCTCAGGCTTAGGAGTCACATCAGGCTTGCCTTGGTAAAGCTTGAGTTGATCGCCTTTGATCTCAGTAAGATCAGCAGCGTTAGTTTCATAAAGGTTAAGACCAGTGTTGGTATCTTTTATAATGTTGATTGTGGCTTTTGTAAGCTTCACATTGGCAGCATCCCAGTACTTGGGATTTTTCTCAAGAACTAGGGTTTGGCTGTGATCCCATTGCTTCAAAATAAAAGGTCCTGCACCGATAACTTTGTCTGCTTCAGCTCCGTATTTATCTCCTTGAGCTTTCACGAAATCTTCTTTTTGCGGGAAGAATGTGGCAAAAGCAAGCAAGCTTGTGAAGAAAGTCACTGGCTTCTCCAACGTAATTTCAAGTTGCTTGTCACTAAGCGCCTTAACGCCAAGAGCATCTTGAGCCGCTTTTAGTTTTTCTGGAGTGTCAGCTTTAGTTACAGCCGTTCCGCCTTTAATCCATGCAACAATGAAGCTGTATTGCGCTTTTGTAGCAGGGTCCAAAGTACGTTTGTAGGAATATACGAAATCGGAGGCTTTTACAGGGGTACCATCGGCCCATACCGCATTGTCGCGGATTTCGATCGTGTAAGTTAGGCCGTCTGCAGATTTCTTAGGCATGTCTTTGGCAAGAGCAGGTGTTGGTTTACCGTCCTTATCAAGACGATATAGACCTTCATTAAATGCACCAATAAGCGTGAACGAAGCTGATGCTGTTGTTTTCGAGCTGTCCAGAACAGGCGGCTCAGCCGAAAAGTTGATTTTGATTTCTTGCGGTTTGCTTGGTGCTGCTGGCGCTGTTGATGCTGTGGCTGTCGCACCCCCGGATGCTGCTGGTGATGTAGTTGGTGCTGCTGGTTTACTTGTACAACCGATAGCTACACTTCCGACCAATGTCAGGGCTACCGCTGTTGAGACCCACTTCGACGCTTTCATAAAACTCCTCCTTTAAAATATGTAAATCTCTATGGTTATGGCGCTCAGCATAATAAAATTCATCAACCCGGGCGCCGGAAACCCAAAACAAGATAAAACAGGTGAGATCGGCTATGTGTTAGAAAACCTAACATTATTTCGCTAGTAAATTAATTTACTCGTTTCCATGTAACCAATTATAACAAATAGCTTTATAAAGTCTAGTGCTAATTTACCATTGTTATATTATTGTAAAAAAAACACTACTCACCAATTATTTATTATACAACCATCGGTCAATAAAATCTACTTGAATTTATAAGATTTCGGCTGGATTAATTTTACAATTCGTCTGTTTGAAAGTCCGTTTTTCTCCGTGTATTCTGCACCTTTTCAATCGCATAGGAAAGCTCCTTATAAACATCCGGCTCCAGCTGACGAACCTGGGTCTTTACAAACATTTCGCCTTGTGTGGAAGAAACATATTTCGGCTGGAGGTTATTAAGTGCAATAGCCATAATATCGCTTTGAGTTTTTACATCGCAATCCTGCAGCTTTTGAGTTTGAATGAGCTCCTTCAAGCACTGTCTAACGACTTCCTCCATTAAGTTATGCACCATCAACTGGAACCTCTCCTTTAATTATGTAGGAATGATCATGTTTTTAAGTATATTTGCCAGCAGAAGCACAATATACAATACTGAAAGTGTCAAAAAGCCCAATCGCCAGACGACGCGAAATACTTTCAGCAGATCTGTCTTACCTTTGGCTTGGTTCTGATAGCCTCCGATTAAGCCAAATGAGATCAAAAGCACTAAAATGATCAGCCAAAATCCGAATTTGGCTTGGAACAACTGATTCCAGATCACTGAGACAGAGCCAATCAAGAATAGCATCGTAATATCCATGGAAAGCCTGGTAGTCAGCTTCTTGTTTTTCAAAAACAAATAGACCCCAAACCAGATGACAATAAAAGTAACAAAGGGTAAAGCGGCTAACCAAGAGTACAGATTTAATAAAATCTCAACAATCACCGACAATATCGCTCACCTTCTTGTTCTCTAGAGCTTTTATCATATGAAATACCACCTGATTAACAGGCAGCACAAGCTTATGTTGTTCCGCTATGCGAAGCAGGGTGCCGTTGATGCTGTCGATTTCTGTACTTCTGCTATGAATGATATCTTGCAGCATCGAAGATTGATTATCGGCTGTGAGCTTGCATACCTGAAGAACCGTTTCCCAAAGTTCGTCTGGCAAATCCAGCTGATTCGCTCTGGCAACAGCGATCCCTTCACTAAATAAAGCTAACATTAGGGCCTTGCTTGAAGGAGTTTGCAGTAATTCTCCATTGCGAATCTTCAGTATTGCGGTCAAAGGATTGATGACAGCATTGATGATCAGTTTGCTCCATACCTTTATACCCATGTTTTTCGACAAAGACACCTCGAATCCTGCTCTCTTCATGAGGCCGGCAAATATTTTTTGTGCGTTTTCAGCATTCTCCCCAATATCTTGGAAGCTATATCCCAAGTCCGTAATGCCGCTGCCAGTATGACTAACTTGATATAGCCCTGTTTTCCTTGCCCCTTCCGTCGTAACCGCCAGTAAAATACGTTCTTTATCCAGATGAGCGAGCAGTTTATCAACATGTCCCATCCCGTTTTGAAAGCATATGATGGTTGTATGGGGTGTAATATACCTCAGTATGAATGCAACCAGCTCATTGTTAATAGCGAATTGCTTGACGGCAAGGACTAAAAATTGAAGATCATGGCTTGCCTTCCGCTTAGCAATCTTGGTTTCATAAGAAATGACTTCGAACTTATCTGCCGAAATGATGGATTCTTCTTCTACAGAAATACCTTCTCTGCGGATTGCATCGGCTTGCTCTTCTGTTCTCGTAATAATTTCAAGTGTATCAGTGACAGCCGAGAGTCTAGCTGCCAACAGAAGTCCAATGGAGCCTGCCCCCATAACGGCAATATGCATGATCTGGTCTCCTTCTTGCTCAATAAGTAAATTATACAACAAAACAAGCCCCGTCATAAGGAACTTCTCCTTAACCGGGGCTCGCTGTCCTAACTTCTATTACCTACTCTATTCTTTCCAAATTTCCGTTGGCATCCATTTTAAATCGAGATCGGGTTTCTTCCTCTTCCTCAACTAAGAATGCCATCTTGCGTGCGCGGTCCATGATTTGAATCAAAGCCTTGTAATCATCATTGACCACTCGATAATCGGTTTCAACTTCATTCACTTGCTTGTTCAGCTTATCATTCTCTCTTCGCAGCCGGAGAAGTTCCTCTTCCTTGTCATGCAGCTCTTTCTCCAAGCTCTTGAAATGACGGTTCATGTCCTGGTACGTATTCCTCCATTGGCGAAGAAACCGGATAACCGCATCAATGGATAACGTTTCTTCCGTGAATGTATCATGCTTGCCTTGACCAAGATCAACAGAATCCAGAACGGCAACCGATGAGCCTGCCATACTGACTACCGCATGCTTGCGAAGCTGTGTTCTTTTTTGCCGCTGAGCTTTTGCGATCTGGATAGCGGCTTCGTATTTTTTCCTGACAAAGCTGTTCCAGCGAAAGCCGCAAGCAGCTGCGGTGCGCCCGATTCGCTCTCCCACTTCTTCGAAGGCGGATAATTGGGTGCTTCCATCGCGAATATGCCGCAAAGTTACCTCTGCGAGAATCAAATCGTCCTCATCGCTCCAAGCATCTTGCCTAATTGCCGACATAACGGTCAATCCTCCTAAACGGTATAAATGGTTCGATGCCATTATTACTATTCCTATGCCCGTAGTAGAGTTCATAGAATCTATTTCATACTATTTGGTATTGCCATTTTTTCGTACCCTCATACATGCTTTCGGGAGAAAAAGGTATACTATCGAATATTGCAGCAAAGTTTTAAAATTCGTCACGGTTTGAAGGTTTACACCGATAAGACAAAAAAGGTATAATGTGACTTAGAAAATGTGCACGTTTTGCTGAAGGAGGTTGGTCACAATGGATCGCATGTTTAGAGTTCTTGGGTTTTGGACGCTCGCAATCGGCTTGATGAGTCTAGCCGGCGGTATGATTCCGATGGCTCTGATTTTCTTTTTCCAAACAGCCGTATTCGTGATTTTGGGCTACATGCGCCTTTCTGAACGCACTTACATGCTGCTGTTCTGGGGATATATGATCCTCTCGTTTGGCGGATTTACGTATTGGTCCTTCTTCAAAATGTCTGTTTAAACCAAAAAGCAAAAAGGTGATCCGGATGCTTGAACCGGGTCACCTTTTTTTCGTTGAGTTAGACAGATTTATCCTTGGTTAGAATCAGCACTTTGAACAGCTCGCTCATTTGATCGCTCAGCAGAAGCTGTCGGATGGCTCTGTTCTTTTTGGCGGCTTCACTAAACGGATCGAGATCCAAATGATTTTGCAGCTTTTCCAATATCCCTTGCTCCACCATAAAGTCTCGCTGGGTTTGCAGCTTGGAACGGGTGAAACCAGCTGTAGAAGCGGCTTCAATACAAGCGGTGAAATCAACATGTGCGGTGATATCCTGCTCCCCTGAATGGATGAATGGATTATCATAAGCCTGATGCTTCCGATAACACATCAAGGTCCCTCGCATACGATGAGCGGCATACAGCTCACTGGCTTCCGTGCCATAATCGATGATGATCATCCTGCCGTCATGCATGGCATTCGCTACCGTTCGAATCCACTGAGACGCATGAAGATTGATTTCTGCCACTTGGCCCTCCTTGAAAGTCAAGTCCGCTTGCTCCAGATAGGCGGATAACGGGCTGTCCATCTGCAGGGGAAGCCACTGCTCCTCGAAGCTGGAGGTGTTATCGTTCCAGGCTACATGGCTTTCTTGCCATGAACTGCCGCTGCGGCGAATCCGGTGAACGGGAAATGCATCAAGCAGCTCATTTGCTAGAACAAACACGCCCTGGTGCGGATCGCTAGCCAACCATTCCGATTCTTTCATATGCACAATTTTCATCCGATGGGACTGCAGGTTTTCTCTTTGCAAACGGCTATGATAACTGCTCGATTCTATCATGATATAAGTCAAGTTGTCGTAGATGGCGGGATCCTGCTTTTGCAGCTCATCCAGGATATGCAGGGCCAATCTGCCATTTCCGCCGCCCCACTCGACGATTTGAATCTTTCTCATTGAGGGTGATTCAACCAGGGACTCTTTAAGAATATAGGAAGCAATTAATTCTCCCATGACTGATCCTACGGATGAGCTGGTATAAAAGTCGCCTTCCCGGCCAATTTTGATCTTCTCATTTCGGTAATAGCCTAAAGTCTCATGATATAAGACCAAGTCCATATAATCTCGAAATGAGATGACTCGTAAAGGATGCTTGCGGATCTGGGCTTTAATCACTTCAATAAGCTGTTGATTGCCTGCAGCATGTGTCATCTTTTACCTCATTTTGTAAATAAATGTAATAGGTTTACTTGTGACAAACGACATAGAAAGCATTATAATAGTAAAGGATTCACGGGAGGTGAGACAGATATAATGAATAAAAAATGGTTTGCATTATCCATTGCTGCCGTCGTAAGCATGACTACGCTCACCGGGTGTACGGATAGTACGAAGATTAAACAAGCAGTAGATCAGGCGCTAGTCAAGCAAAATGAGATCAAAAGCTCATCTTATAACGGAAGCCTAACGTTAAGCCTTGGTGACGGGCTGCTCGCAGCGACCAATCCTTTGATGAATGGACTGCTTGGTATGGCCAAAGAGAGCAATTTGGATTGGAATGGCGCTGTGAATAAAGAGCCGTTGCAGCTAGAGACCGATCTCACGTTTACGCCCAAAGGATCGAGTACAGGCACGTCGATTCCAGTTCTTATTAAAGATAGCAAATTGTATTTCAATATGCCAGCCATTAATAAACCTGACGAATACTACAGTGTTGATTTACAGCAAATAAGCAAGGACAGCAAAAGCGCCCTGAACGTGGACAGCCTTAAAAACACATCCCAAGTAACCACCGCGCTTGCTAAATTACTGTTAGACGGGATCGATGCCAAATGGTACAAAGAAGCGAAAGACCCTCTAAAGCTCAAAGACGGCGCATCAGCCAAATCCATCAGCATTGAAATATCAAAGAAAAATGAGCAAGCCCTCAATACATGGGTGCAAAGCAAGCTTCCTGAATTCATTCAAACCTTACAAACAAACGGTCTGATGACCGCAGCACAAGCCGATCAATTCAAAAACGGTTCCTCCAAAAGCTTGAAGATCGATGCTCCGGGGATGCTGACTTTCGCTATTGATGATCAAGGCTATATCCGAGATCAGGTGATGGACTTAAGCTTTTCCATCGCTAATGCGACTGGCAATACAGTTTCCAGCAAAGTCAACCTGCATCAATCTGTAGACGGCATTAATCAAACGCCGGCTTTCAAAAAAGAAATTCCGAAAAATGTGAAGAGCTTTAATGATGTCCTTAAGCTGCTCGGAACGGCGCCCAAAGCAAAGTAATCAGCTTGATCTCATGCTTATCCTGCTCTTGGGATAAGTATTTTTTATGCATTTAATCATAGAATTATGGTAATCTGTTTGTAGGGGGAGAGGTCAGGAATGAAAATGAAAACCGTTCGTGTTTTACTGGCTTTTTTGCTGCTGCTTTCCGCTTCTCCAGCCCATGCAGAGAATTCGAATGATACCAAGGAAGCGCAGGATCTTCTACAAAAAGGCTTGACGATTTATGAAATCGACCGAGAAATCGAAAGGCTGAATGAACAGGATAAGAAAATATCCGATCAAATACAAACTACCGGAATCGATATGGTGAAGCAGGACAAAAATGTACAAGCATCCAGAAAACATGCCGGACGGGTTCTAAGAGCATACTACAGCGGTGACCGCGATAACATCTGGCTGCTTTTATTTACCGTAAGATCTTTTACTGACGCCTTACATACCTTCGAATACTTGAATATGATCGTTCAAAATGACAACCGTGCGTTAAAAACATTCACAGCATCCTACACGCAGCTTCAAAAGCTGAAGACTCAGCTTGAAGCCTCTCGTATAGAATTGCAGAAAACAAAGGATAATTATTTAAAACAGCGTGTCCGGCTTGTCGATCTGCAAGCTGAGCTGGATAAACAATTGGCTGTAAGCGTCCAAGGAAAAGTGGTGGAGGCTCAAATCAAGATTTTGAACGATGAATGGAAGCAAAAAGGCCTGCCTTTGTTCAGACAATTTTTCGAAAAACTTTCCATCGCCTTTGTGGACCTGCCTGAGCTGTTTACAAAGGATGCCGGCAAAAACCTGGTCTTCGAAGGCACAAAAGGCGCTGTATTCACTTTAACGGACCAAAACTTGAACAGCTTCCTGCAAAGCAAGAATGAACTTTTTAACCAATTGGCTTTCCGTTTCACTGAAGGCAAGGTGTTGGTATCGGGCAAGAAGGATGACGCCGATATCCAAATCAAGGGGAATTTCTTGCTGATTCCAGGCCAGGACATGAATGAAGTTCGGTTTACCGTAGACCAGCTCGTATTCAATGGCTTCCAGCTGCCGGATACGACCATTGCCTCCTTGCAGGCGGAGTTTGGGCTGGGCTTCTTCCCGAAAAAATCAGCAAAAGTTGAGGTTACTGAAGTGGTAAATCAAGAAGGCAAGCTGGTTATCAGACTAAAATTCTAATCTCATTGACAACTACTTTCAGATAAAGAGAGGAATCGTCACATGGAAACCAAATTAGCATTGCTCATGGATTTGCCGGACGGTAAGCTCCCTGGATTTTACGCCCAGATCATTAAGGCGCTTGCCGACAAGGTGATGATTTTCGACCGGGATAAGGAGATGTTTATTGTAAGTACAGAGGAAGAACGAGAATCCGTTCTCGAGGTCATGAAGCGTTATAAGATTCCAACGGAACCCATTGAGCTTCTGCTGCTCCCTGAGGATGCAGTGCTGTCAGGCGCATTCAGCGACTATGGATTTATCAGTCGAGCGGATCATACATATTTATACGGTAAGCTGATTTGCTCCTTTCATCTTCTCTCGGAGGAACCGGGTTCAGAACGTGAGCAAGTCTTAGAGCAGTTGGATGAGCATCTAATCGCACAATTCACCGAGCACGGAAAGCCCGTTTATATGGTGGATAATCAACTCGAAGAGCTCGTTCACGGAATCGCCAAAGCTTATCATTGTCAAGTATCCATCTTGTAAAAATCGCTAAGACCCCATGCCGTGCTGTCTCTATAAGACAAGCAATGGCATGGGGTCTTTTAGTTGGAGTTTGATCTATTAGAGTAAATCAGCTGCCAGCTGAGCAAGATGTGAACGCTCACCACGTTCCAATGTGATATGCCCACTTACACTTTCCTGCTTAAACCTTTCTACCACGTAGGTCAATCCATTGCTGGAAGCATCCAGATAAGGATGGTCAATTTGCTCCGGATCACCGAGAAGAACTATCTTGCTTCCTTCTCCTACACGGGAAACAATAGTTTTTACTTCATGCTTGGATAGATTTTGCGCTTCATCGATAATGATAAACTGACCGGGAATGGAACGTCCGCGAATATAGGTGAGCGCTTCTACCTGTATACTGCCGAGACCGGCCAGTATTTTATCGATATCCCCCGCTTTTTTCGTATCGAACAGGAACTCAAGGTTATCATAAATCGGCTGCATCCAGGGACGAAGCTTCTCTTCCTTTTCCCCCGGCAGGTAGCCGATGTCTTTGCCCATTGGCACAACCGGACGTGCAATCAACAGCTTCTTGTACTTATGTTCATCCTCGATCTTCATCAGCCCTGCTGCCAAGGTTAGCAGCGTTTTGCCCGTACCCGCCTTGCCTGTCAGCGTAACAAGCGGAATATCGTCATTCAGCAGCAGCTCCAGTGCCATTCTTTGTTGGGCATTGCGCGCTGCAATTCCCCAAATGGGCTCATTGCTGATGAACAAGGGCTCCAGCTTCTTGGCTTCTGCGTTTACTTTCAAAAGCGCCGATTTCGAAGAGCCCAGCTCATCCTTCAAAATCACAAATTCATGCGGATTCAGCGCATAGTTCAAATTCAGCGTGCTAACACTCAAAAAACGATAGGAATAAAACTCATCGATCACGGAAGGATGAACATGGAGCGTCAAGCAGCCGTTGTACATATCCGATTGGGTTACAATCCGGTCCGTTAAATAATCCTGAGCCGTCAGACCGAGCACATCGGCTTTTATACGAACCAGAGTATCCTTACTGACTATAATAACCGGTCTGGGTTCAGCTGTACCCTGCTCTTCAAGATGGTAGTTTAAAGCCACAGCAAGGATTCGGTTATCGTTAGTAATTTCAGCAAATGCTTCCTGAAGCTTCGAAAAGCTTTTATGGTTCAACTCCACTTTGATGGAGCCACCGGTTTCCAGCTGAATCCCATTCGATAAATTCCCTTTGGTCCGAAGACCGTCCAGAAGCCTTGATACCTGTCTTGCATTTCGTCCCAATTCATCCGCATTACGCTTCTTGGAGTCAATCTCTTCTAACACCACTGCCGGAATCACCACTTCATTATCTTCGAAAGAGAACAGCGCATTGGGGTCTTGAAGCAGGACATTCGTATCCAGCACATATTTTTTCTTCATAGCAGTTCCCTCCCAGGGTTGGTGTTAGGAAATTCGGCGATACATAAACTTTAACTGCTTGGATAAACTATGGGTAACCGTTAGACATTAGAAAGGAACGAATCATTGTGAAAATATTTGGCTTGATGCTGTTAATCCTGTCATTACTCATCGGTTGCAGTCAAGCGCCGAAACAAGGAGCTGCCTCCTCTCCAAGCTCTACTCAGAGCGGAATCAAAGCTCAGCAAGCGGCTCCACCCAAGCCGCAAATCAATGATCCTCGGGCTGTGGCGGACCATCTGGAAAAACTGGCTACAAGTATTCCCTTGGTACAAAGCGCGCATTGCGTTGTTTTTGGCAATACGGCTGTAGTGGGAATCAATGTTCGTCCCGAGCTTGATCGCTCAAGAGTTGGGACCGTAAAATACGCGGTGGCCGAGACTCTGCGTAAGGATCCATACGGCGCTAATGCCATTGTGACCGCCGATATGGATTTGGATCAAAGGCTTATTGAAATCAGGAGCCAGGTTCGTAACGGCCGACCTATCGCCGGCTTTGCCGACCAGATGGCTGATATTATCGGGCGCACCATGCCTCAGCTGCCGCGAGATGTTGGCACTCAGCCATCAACTCCTCCGGGATCTACGGATGCCAATAAAGCGGGCAGGCCTAGACTGTAAGCACTCTTTGAGACGTTGCGAAGCAAGATAAGTTTAGAAATTCTTATCAACCAAAGAAAGCCTTAACAGCAACAGGCTGTTAGGCTTTTTTCATGGCCTCGAAAACTTGTCCGTCGAGTTTGTCGGCCGCACGTTTGTCATACGTTTTCTCATATTCAGGCTCAGTTACTATTCGGGATCCGTAAAACATGGCGTCTCGCACTGATTGAATGTCTACATCGATACAAGTCAATTTAAGAGGCACCCCTTCCAGAGTTTGAGAAACAACTCGGGCAGAGCCATAAATGGCGTAGACCGAACCGGCTCCAATAAAGCTCAGTGTAGCTGAAGGGTTGTTGGTAAGGTTGGTTAAAATTCGCGAGCGTTGGTCGATTGCGAAGCGAATCGTTCCGGGATCCTTGGCGTAAACCCAAGAGATCGCATGAACACTAGGTACACCCGATTCATGATCAATGGTGCTCAGAAGTAAGAACTTCTCTCTTTGCAGGACTGAGAACAACGGCTCTGATAATGCCGTAACGAGTTCAGCCATGACGTTTGCACCTCCTACAAGGTTGTATGAAATTATCTTCCTCTTTCAGTATATCATATGAAATAGCGGTTAATCCATCGCAATTGTATCCAGTTATATCCTCTATTGCTCGTTATATTTCGGATTGGAAAGAATATCATCCAGCAGTTTTTCCGAGGACTCCCGATCGAACATTTGCTTCTTGCTCTTTCCCTCAAGCTCATATCTGATATAAAGCATGGTCTCGTCTTTTTGTTCGATATGAAAAGTGGTCAATCCGTGATCCTCCCGAAGAATCTGCTCAAAAAAATCTCTCGTATCCCTTGCTGCTTGATCATCCGGTCTAGCGTCTGCAACAATAGCCATTTGGACCCAATTGAAAAGCGCATCCTGCAAAGTCATTCTACACGCCGTCCTCTCTTAGTAAGATGACCTCCTGGCCTTTGCGGAGCCAGTTAGACATATGCTCCAACCAATTCACTTGAATCGGGGTCCAATCATGCCTTTCAACTTCAAAATTTAATAGAGAATATACCTGCTCGGCACCGAGCAATCGGTCAAAGAATGCCTCTGCACAATGCGATAAATGAAACGGCTCACCGTCGAATACAAGCTCTTGCGCATGGCTCCACTCGATCTCCGTTGTCATCGATCCACAAGCTTCATCATCCTCGCTCAGCAATAAACTGGTCTTAAACATAGGGAGCAGCCATGGATGCAAAAGATGAAGCTTTGCCCGAAAAGTATCGAGTTCAGCTGTCGCCCCACAGCTTATTCGATCAGCACCCAGCTTTAAAGGAAGCCTATTTAGAATCGGTGTCATCCAATAACGTGACATCTCATTCGCCTCCGTCAGGACCTGCGCCCGCTTCGTTTTTCAATGAAATAACGAATCCTCAGTATCAGCATCATCAATATTGCGGCACATAGGCACAATATAATCGGCAAGCCTACTAATTGGAAAAACAACAGCAGAATGGCACCAATACCTATCAGCAGATAAATAATGAGCGCTTTCAGAACAGGAAGCTTTCGAGTACGAAATACTCTGTTATAAACAAAGGAGAGGAGAATGAAGATCAAGATATATGTAAGAATCATATGATTGTAAAACCATTCGTTCATCATGAAACAGCTTCACCTCCAAAGATTCTAATCTAAGGGCTTTGCCCTGAATACAGGGAAAGGGAAATGCAGCTTGACTGCATTTCCCCTTTGGACAGCTTATACGCCTGCTTCAGCGGTTTTGCGGTGTTTCTCGGCACGTTCGCGCTCACTCTTGTTAAGAATCTTTTTGCGGATACGTACCGATTTAGGGGTAATCTCGCATAATTCATCATCATTCAAATATTCAAGCGCGCCCTCCAATGAGTATGTGCGAGGTGTCTTCATTTTTACGGTTTCTTCTTTATTCGCGGAACGTATATTATTGACTTGTTTCTCCTTGCAAATGTTCACGATGATGTCGTTGTCGCGATTATGCTCACCCACCACCATGCCTTCGTAAACTTCTGCACCCGGGTAAAGGAACATAATCCCGCGATCTTCAACGGATAGAATCCCATACAGTGTACATGAGCCAGTCTCACTGGAGATAAGTACACCCTCATGACGCCCGCCAACGCCTGCTCCTTGATAAGGACCATAGCTGTCAAACGCATGGTTCATGATTCCATAACCGCGTGTCAGCGTCAAGAAATTCGTTCTGTATCCGATAAGGCCTCTTGCCGGAATCTTGAACTCCAGCCTAACATTGCCGCTGCCATTGTTGATCATATTGAACATTTCCGCTTTACGTGTTCCAAGGCTCTCCATAACCGATCCCATGTTTTCTTCAGGGACGTCGATGATCAAATGCTCGATGGGCTCCATTTTTTGACCGTCCACCATACGGATGATCACTTCTGGCTTGGATACCTGCATCTCAAATCCTTCGCGGCGCATGTTTTCAATCAGGATGCCCAAGTGCAATTCACCGCGGCCTGACACGATAAAAGCATCCGGACTATCGGTATCTTCAACGCGAAGACTAACGTCCGTTTCCAGCTCTTTGTACAGACGCTCGCGCAGCTTCCTGGAAGTTACCCATTTACCTTCACGTCCGGCGAAAGGGCTGTTGTTCACTGAGAACGTCATCTGCAGAGTAGGCTCATCAATCTTCAATACCGGCAATGCTTCGGGATGATTTGGATCTGCAATAGTCTCGCCAATGTTGATATCCTTGATTCCGGCGATGGCTATAATATCTCCTGCACCCGCTTCTTCGATCTCGATCCGCTTAAGCCCTTGAAAACCAAACAGCTTCTCAATTCTGGCTTGCTTCATACCGCCTTCACGTGTCATAACAGCCACGGATTGGCCCTGACGAATTTTACCACGGTTCACACGTCCAACCCCGATACGGCCCAAATATTCATTGTAATCCATCAATGTAACCAGGAATTGCAGCGGCTCTTCCACACTTTCCGTTGGAGCAGGAATATGCTCAACAATGGTTTCATAGATGGCGCCCATGTTCTCATCTTGATGGTCCGGATCCAAACTGGATGTTCCTTGAAGTGCGGAAGCAAACACTACATGGAAATCAAGCTGCTCGTCGGTTGCACCGAGTTCAATAAACAGATCCAGCACTTCGTCGACGACTTCAGTCGGACGTGCATTTGGACGGTCAATTTTGTTCAAAACAACGACCGGGCTCAGGTTTTGCTCCAATGCTTTGCGCAGAACGAATTTCGTTTGCGGCATGGTTCCTTCAAAGGCGTCAACGACAAGCAGAACGCCGTCGACCATTTTCATGATCCGCTCCACTTCGCCGCCAAAGTCGGCATGCCCGGGAGTATCCACGATATTGATCAGATAGTCCTTATAGTTAATGGCTGTGTTTTTAGCCAAAATGGTAATCCCGCGTTCTCTCTCCAAATCATTGGAGTCCATGGCTCTTTCTTGTATGGCTTCATTTTCACGGAAAGTCCCCGATTGTTGTAACAGTTTATCCACAAGCGTCGTTTTCCCATGGTCAACGTGCGCGATGATGGCAATATTGCGAATTTTGTCTCTTGCGTGCATGATTTCAAACCCTTTCCATCCGTTAATTTCTTCTCTGTCCATAAAAAAGCGCCGGACATAAGCCGCCGACGCTTGACATTTATTTTTAGTATATGCTCAATTCAGACAAATAGCAAGGTTATTTAGCGGTTTCCAAAAACTTTAACATTCTTTTAACACTGCAAACGCTTACCACACCCTGGGTTTACGCATAATGATCAGAATCCCTGCCAACACCAGCAAAAGCGCGATCAAGTAAATACCAACTTTAAACAAGATCATCATCAGAAACAGTGCCGCAGCAAGCACAGCAAGGACAATTGAGACTGTTCGGATATTTCTGTCGCTGTCCCTATTAAAGATGTAGAACTCATAAAGACCGACCGCAACTCCAAAAATAAACCCTGGCCATATATACCCCATCGCATGCCACCCAAACAGGTTGCAAAAGAAAAACATCAGGGAATACGTAATCAGCATCCCTCCCGGAACGAGAACACCGGCGGGAAGCACACGATTAAAAAATAGAAAGTGCAGAAGCAGACCGGGAACCAGAATAAGGAGCGGCCACAGTAAGAAGCCCAGAAAATGAAAAACGCCCAGCTTGCCAAGCAGCAAAACAACAGCTACTGCGATCAGTATCATACCGATCGAATAATTATTTCTGGACATCCGAATTCCTCCTAAAAAAATGAAGATCAATTCGACAAGCTTTTACAGATAGTTTATCTCAACTTAAGCAAAAAAACCATAAGAATCCACTATGGCCTGTCATTTAAATGAAAAGCCGCCCACCCTGTGAAGGTGAACGGCTATTTTCCATGGTTATGCGTTAGACTTTCTGGCTTTGCTGATCAATCCGGCTACGAGGACCAATATAGTTGCACCAATAGGAATGGAAGCATGCAAAATCGGATTATTATGTACGAACCATTCTTCCATTTTGGCGTCATTCACAAACATTTCCCCTGCCGTGTACCCCAGGATGGCTGCCCCTAGAAAAACGAGAATCGGGTACTTGTTCAAAAGATTTACGACCATTGTACTTCCCCAAATAATGATCGGGATACTCAAGCCGATACCCAGTATGATGATGGCATTATTCCCATTGCCTTTGGCTGCAATCGCCAGTACATTATCCAGACTCATGACAAAATCCGCTACAACAATCGTCCAAATCGCTTTTCCAAGTGTCGATGCTTCCTTGATATTGGCATGACTGTCATCGTCGGTAAGCAGTTTAACGGCTATCCAAAACAACAACAATGAACCTGCGGCTTGAATATAAGGAATATCCAGTAGACTTACTGCCACCAGAGTAAGAACAAGACGCAGCGCTATGGCACCAAAGGCTCCCCACCAAATTGCTTTTTTCCTTTGTTCGAGTGGAAGATTTTTACTGGCTAGAGCGATAACTACGGCGTTATCACCGCTAAGCACAATATTTATCAACATAATTTGCAAAAATAATATAAACTGTTCCAGCATGTCCTCGACCCCCCGTTAACCATACGAAGCAAATCCTTAATGGTTTCAATTTTTCAAAAGAAATGTTCGATTTTATGAGCCGCATCGTCGAAACGTATCACGACTGTTTCGATATGTTCCACGGCTTCATCCAATAGACCAGGTAAAAAATCCATTTTTTGTTCCAGTGTCTCCAAGACCCTTAAATTGGGGTTGGTGCTTGGTGAATTCGGCATAAACAGCGTGCAGCAGTCCTCGTAAGGAAGAATTGAAATCGGAAGGGTTTCAATCATCTCCGCGATGCGAACAATCTCTTTCTTGTCCATCATGATTACAGGCTGCAGAATCGGAATTGAACTCACTCGGCCAATGGCATTCAAGCTGGGAAGGGTCTGGCTCGCAACCTGACCCAGGCTTTCCCCAGTCACCAATGCAGAAAGCTGCTCCCTGTCTGCAACTTTTTCCGCGATCCGATACATGGCTCTTCTCATTAAAGTCACTAGTAGATTGTCATTGTATACTTTATGAATGGAGGTCTGAACCTCCGTAAAGGGGACGAGGTGAAGCTTGATGGAGTCCGTATACTCGGACAGCTTGCGAGTCAGATCAATAACTTTTTGCTTAGCCCGTTCGCTTGTATATGGAAAGCTGTAAAAGTGGATAGCTTCCAGCTCTAACCCCTTGCGCATCGCCAACCATCCTGCAACAGGACTGTCAATGCCTCCTGATAACAGCAAGAGCGCTTTGCCGCTGCTCCCTTCCGGGAATCCGCCTGCGCCCTCCATAACCTCCGTAAACAGGTAAGCCGTCTCCTCCCTTATTTCCACCCGAAGCTCGACCTGCGGATGGTGCACGTCCACTTTCAGTCCGGGACAGCCTTCCAGAACAAAGCCTCCGACCAGATTATTCATTTGCTGTGTATCGTAAGGAAAGTCTTTGTTCACCCTGCGAACGCTAATTTTAAACGTATCAGGAAGCTTCGGCAATGATTTCATAATCCTTAGCGCTTGTTCACGAATCCGTTCCAGCTCCAATGGAGCCTGATATGCTGGACTATAGGAAGTCAGCCCGAATATTTTGTTTAGAGCAGCTAACACATCCTGGTAGTAGGCTGCTCCCAGCTCCACATATACGCGGCCGAATTCAGGTTTAATTTGTAAAATAGGAAAGGCAGACAGCACGTTATGAATTTGAGCCATGACACGTTTCTCGAATCGACCTCTATTTTTGCCTTTCAGGGTAAGCTCGCCGAGCCGAAGAATCAACCAATCGGGATTCATGTAACGCGATCTCCCCTTCCTGCTGTGTATTTGCGGCGGGCATGCGCTAATTCTCCAACGACCCTTTTCAGTGCAGTGATAAATTGATGCGCCTCATCTTCGGTTTGCCGGCCCGAATAGCTGACCCTGAGGCCGCTGGATGATTGGCTTCGATCAAACCCCATGGCCAGCAGGACATGACTCGGGGCATCATTTGCTCCGGAGCATGCGGATTTCGTTGAAATATAAATGTCTGATTGCTCCAAGGCATGGACGACGACTTCCGCTTTCATCCCGGGAAAAATGAAATGCACGATATGGGGCGCCATATCTGGTTCAAGTGAAGAACCCGTTATGGCTAGCTCGGGAATCGCAGTGATGCCGCTGACAAGCAATCTGCGCATGCGGCGCATGTGTTCTTCATTGGCGGAAAGGCTATCCATCGACATGCGGAACGCTTTGGCCATTCCGACAATCAACGGCACATTTTCCGTGCCGGAACGAATGCCGTGCTCCTGTCCGCCGCCAGCCAGCAGCGGTTCCAATTGAATGCCATGTCGGCAATACAGAAAGCCGACTCCCTTGGGACCGCCGAATTTATGCGCGGAGGCGCTGAGCAGATCAATGCCCATCTTCTTTGGCCGAATGGGCAGCTTGCCTACCGCTTGAATGGCATCCACATGAAATTGGATTCGCGGATATTGGGAGAGCACCTTGCCGATTTCGCTGATCGGCTGAATTCGTCCTGTTTCATTATTGATATACATGATGCTCACCAAAATTGTATCCTCGGTAATTGCTTCCTTTAGCTTCATCAATGATACGACCCCGGTATGATCTACGGGCAAATAGGTGACCCGAAAGCCCTGTTCCTCCAATTGTGCGAACACTTCCGAAACAGAGGCATGCTCAATTTGAGTGGTGATCAAATGATTGCCTTTCTTTCGATTGCGCAAAGCGAAGCCTTTGATTGCTAAATTGTTGCTCTCGGTACCCCCCGATGTAAATATAATTTCCCGAGTGGGATCTGCATGGAAAGCTTCAGCGATAACTCCCCTGGATCTATGCACAAGGCTCTCCGCCTGCATACCTAATCGATGGATCGAGGATGGATTGCCGAAATGCTGCTTCATCACTTCCGCAACCGATTCAATCACTTCATCGAAAACAGGTGTCGTAGCAGCGTAATCCAGATACAACATAATCGTATTTCCTTTCCACTGCTGAAATACAAATCTACATCCTTATTTAAACTTAAATTAAAAAAGAACTCAAGAACAAACAAAGCCGAGACCAATTAAATTGGTTCGGCTTTTCTTCCAAGCTATTCGTATTTTTGCTTCAATCCAAGTACCTTAGTTACATAATCTTGAGTTTCCTTTGGCAATAAATGCAGCTTTTGCTGCAAATCCAGATCATTACGGATGCCAAGCCGGTCTACACGTCCCGGGCCTGCATTATAAGCGGCTAGAGCCGTTCCTTCGTTGCCGTTATACTTTTTTAGCAGAGAGGATAAAAAAAGCGTGCCAGCATGAACATTTTGCTGAGGATCAAAAGGGTCAGTGACTCCTAGGCCGCTTCCGGTGTCGTCCATTAGCTGCATCAGCCCCTTGGCGCCAGCGGATGAAACCGCGCTCTTGTTAAATGAGGATTCCTGATCAATGACTGCTTTGATCAAGCTTGAATCCACACCAAATCGACTGCTGGCTTGATTGATTAATGCCTCATAATTACCCGGCGCCGATTGTCTGGATAAAGATTGCAATGGAGAATAGGATTGGTTTATACCCAAGAGATTGGCAGGGAGAAATGAGCTTGCTAATGGATCTGTAGATACAGACCCGGGATTCGCCGATGCCTGTCCCAAATAGCTTTGCAAAATAGCACTGAAATCAGAGCCTGACTGTTCGGGATCAGGAGTCCCTCCCGAGATTAACGTGCTGCTGTTCAGCATCTGGAGCTTAAGTAGCTGGCTCATGACTCTTGGGTCAATGTTCATTTGCATCCTCGCTTCTAAACAATGGTTATTTCTTAGATTAGCCGCCCCAGACCATTCTGCGATCAGAGGCGGCTGCCTCAGCTTAAGATATATTTTGCTCGAGCACATCATCCTGCTCGGCGATTCTGCGAACTTTAACCCGAGAAATGCGAAGGTGATCGGTTTCTTCCACCATAAACTCAAATTCATCATTGTAGATGACCTGCTGATTTTTGCTTGGAGGTATTTCAATCTGGGAGTAAATCCAGCCACCGATGGTGTCATAATCATCCGAAGCAATTTCAAGGCCGAAATAATCATTCACTTCGTCAATATGAAGCAATCCATCAATAGAGAATGTATTCTCATCCTTCATCTCTATGGTTGGGCGCTCTTCATCGAATTCGTCCTGAATTTCTCCGACAATTTCCTCCATGATATCTTCCAGGGTCACGAGGCCTGAAGTACCGCCGTATTCATCAATAAGCAGCGCCATTTGGCTGCGCTTTTTCTGTAAAATTTTCAGCAAATCACTGATTTGGATAGAATCCGGCACAGTCGTAATAGGACGCATTATTTTCTTAATCCCTTTGAGATTGGCATCGGGTTTCAATAAATCCTTAATGTGGACGAAACCGATGATATTATCTTTATCGGGATCACAAACAGGGTAACGAGTCCGCATATCCTTGACAGCAAAAGCTAGATTTTCGCCAAAAGAGAGATTGGCATACAAGCATTCCATTTCCGTTCTTGGAATCATGATTTCTTTGGCTGTTGTTTCTGCAAACTCAAATATATTATCGACAAGCGTAAGCTCTGTATTATCAATAAGGCCGTTTTTGTGGCTTTCCTTCATCAATACCCTGATTTCATCTTCCGTATGAGCTGTATCATGCTCATTTTCCGGTTCAATCCCGACGCGTCGCAGCATCCAGTTGGATATCCCGTTTAACAACCAGATAAAAGGGTACATGAGCTTGTAAAAGAGAACAATAGGCAGCGCGGCAAGCAAAGTAATGCTCTCCGCTTTACGGATTGCATAGGTTTTGGGGAACTGTTCACCCAGTGTAATATGGAAGATGGTCATCAACGTAAATGCTATGATAAATGTAATGGTATGAAAAAGTCCATCCGATAATCCAAGCGGTTTAAGCACCGGTTCCAGCAATAAGGCAAAGGCTGGCTCACCCACATAACCAAGTAATAAGGACGTCAGTGTAATCCCGAGCTGACACGCCGATAGATAGGCATTCAAATTATTCATGATGCCTCTGGCGAACTTCGCATTCCTGCGGCCTTCTTCTGCCATTGTATCGATGCGGCTTCCTCTTGCCTTGACCATGGCAAATTCAACTGCCACGAAAAAACCGTTTAATAAAACCAATAATAAAACCAAGCCTAACTTTAATAAAAGCGGTAACGGATCACTATCCAATACCTTACCCATCCCCTACAATAACGCCGAGGAGAATGGGTGCACCTCCCTTGAAAATAAATTTATTTCAGATATCACTTTTTATTATATATTACTACCCTATACAGTCAAATCTTCCATTATGACTCCACAAGCCAAAATGATCAACTACAGGGGTATTAATGGCTCAAAACGGACTGTCAGCGGTCATAATCCGGCCACAGTCCATTCTCAGCCCTTTTTTCAAATAAAAATAAAGAAACAAGCCCGAATGAGGCTTGTTTCTTTATTTTTATTCAAGAATGCATACGCATGAGCAAGAAATAGGCGGCGAAGGATAGCAGTCCTAAAGCAATGGACCAACTGCCGAGGCCGCGTTTTCCTCCGCTATAGGCCATAAAACCAAGGATTATGGCAGCGGGGCCAAGAATTACGGGCCAGATAAACATGGACAGAAGCGCCAAGATCAAGGCTGCATAGCCGATCCTTTTGGATCTGGACAAATTGGCAGATTTGTCTACGGATGGAACCGCGATTTCCTCTGCAAATTCCTCTTCGGAACCTATGATCACATGGCCCTTGAAGCGTGCGTCTCTTTTCAGCTTCTCAGATTGTTCTTTGTCCCAATCCGACTCCTCGTAAAACATTGTATAACCTCCCGTCCGGAAAGCTATTTTTATTTTTTCAGTTCAAACGTTTGACAGCACGTATTCGCCGCATTTCTTGCGGCATCCTTATGCTCTGTACGGTAGGCTTCAGCTGCAAATTCCTCGTTAAAGCTTACACTAGCGTGTTTATCAATTTCGATCATGATCGATTTTGCGTGACAATTGTTTCCCACTGACCAATATTCGCAGTTTGCCACAGAACATTTCACATCCGGCATCGTTATCACCCCTCCCTTAGCATCGGCACGGACAGGAGCGGATATTCGCTATCGGAGTTTGTTAGATAACACCAAAGCAAACAAAAAAGATGCGCCTCAAGCCGCATCCCTCTGTATCGTGCAAATGATTCTCATGATTGCACTTGCTATATTTTCTCACCCTGCATTCGGCGCTGCGTAATATAATCTGTTTCATAATAAGACAAGTCTTCGCGCAGCTGCTCAAATATTTTGGACATCTCTACAGTCAAATCGCGAACCTCGCGGGTTGGTTTTTTGCGAAAGCGAATCGCATCCTGCCCCGTATATGCATAACGGCCGTCTTCAGAGTAGCATTCATTTTTCGGGTAAAAGAATGTATTCACACAAGTATGATAAACCTCATATAAAACCTTCTCGGAAAACTCTACATTAAAAGTTGGGCGGCGCAAGCACACCCCCAGTTTTTCATAAGCGACTTCACAGAACACCAATAGATTTCGAGTATCCTGCAGATACCCCCGGTAAAATTCGTCCATGGCCGGATCATTTTCCGCATTTAGCTGGTTTAGTGAGCTATGGTTCAAGAACAGCTCCAATTTTGCGGTTGCTTCTTTAAGCTTGGTACGGGTTGAATCACAAACATTTTTTACATTGAAAACAGCCATGCCTCAGTGACCTCCTCTATTTGCGCTTGTTCTATCGTACCATAAAATCACATTAAAAGGTATATCAAAACGTTCAATTCGGTGCATAAAACATCCCTCCTCACCTCAACCTAAGATACATGCAAAAGGAGGCTATACCATGTGGCGTTATGTATTATCATTTATGGTCATCGTCGGTTTAGGGATATTTGTGATTGCCGGGCATCGAGGGACGGAACCACCGCCGACGCCTGAAGTTTACAGCACAGCTTATGAATTAAGTGCAAAACAGACACTGCTGAACCAGGATGTAAAGCTGACGGATGATTTATGCCGGACTCAGTGCTCGGTCGATTTTCATCAAATGATCAATGGCATTCATGACCGTAAATCTGCTGCAGAAATATTATCCGAGATGAAAGCGATGCATGAGAAAATGGATTACCTGGTCTGGTCCAAGCATGCTGAGCCACTGATGTCCGGAACCAAAATCGGAACCCTCAAGCAAGAGATACAGAAGCCCGCGGCTAATTATATGGAAACTGCAAAACAGAAGGTTAAGACCGGAACGAGTTACCAGTCCCCAAATATCGGCCAGGGCAGCCAATCTTATTTTGTGCTTGGGGTACCCTCATCCGATGGGACGAGCTCTCTGATTGGTGTCATTCATCAAGATATTTTATCTAAAGTTGCCGATCATCAACGTAAAAACTTGCGGCTGGAGCCCTACCCGAACGAGAATAAATGGAAAATCGAATCCGTTGAAACAGGAACTTTACGGGATAAAAAAGTCAATCACCCAGAAGATAATCAGAATACAAGCCATTACCATAAAAACGAAGTGGCGGTGCGCTTTAAACAGGACCCGACCCAGGCTCAGCTAGCGCAAATTCATAAAGAAATTGGGGCCAGCGGGTCAAAGAAGCTCGGATATACTTACGTTTTTGAAGCTGGCTCGATGGAAGCCAAACAGTTGATGTCTTATTTTTCAAAATGGGATGTCGAGTATGCAGAGCCTCATTACCTTTACATGACTAATGAACGGATGAGCGAAACAGTTAACGGCGCCTCGGCCCAGCCGAAGCCCTTTTCCAGTGACTCACCTGCAGTTATCACTCCTGATTTTATTCCCAATGATAACTTGTACAGCAAGTACCAATGGAATTTGCCAATCATTGAGACCCCTAAGGGCTGGCAGGTTAATCGTGGTGCCTCGGACATCGTCGTTGCTGTTGTAGATACTGGAGTGGACCTTAATCATCCGGATTTAAAGGACCATTTGGTTGCTGGTACGAACATTGTCGATCAAAACGCTAGTCCCAATGATGATGTCGGCCATGGTACGCATGTCGCGGGAGTCATCTCTGCTCTGGTGAACAATAACCTCGGTGTCGCTGGCATGACTTGGTACAACAAGGTTATGCCGGTAAAAGTGTTGGATAAAACCGGTGCGGGAAACACCTATTCCGTATCACAGGGCATCATTTGGGCAACCGACCATGGGGCAAAAGTGATCAATATGAGCCTGGGTAATTATGCGGATTCGAGCTTCCTGCATGATGCGGTAACCTATGCATTCAATCATGATGTTGCACTGATCGCAGCAAGCGGCAATGATAATACCGAGCAGCCCGGCTATCCTGCCGCTTATCCGGAGGTTTTTGCGGTCGCAGCCAGCGATTCCAGCAATAAAAAGGCGCCTTTCTCCAATTACGGGGATTACATTGATGTAACCGCCCCAGGCGTAAGCATTGCAAGCACCTATCCGAACAATCAGTATGCCGCACTTTCCGGCACGTCGATGGCCAGCCCCCATGTGACAGCTCTGGCTGCTCTCATTCGCTCAACTAATCCATCGTTGAAAAACACGGAGGTGTACGAAATCATGCGTAAAAGCGCGCAAGATTTGGGCGACCCCGGGAAAGATAAATATTTCGGCTACGGCCTCATCAATGTCATGCAGGCTGTTAATACCGCAAATGGAAGAAATGTAAACAATAAAACGAACAACGGACAAGCAGCTCCTGCTTCACCTTCATTTTTTACAGATCCGCTTGGCAGGCTGCAGCAGACTCTGAATTGGTTTTTTAATAAGCGTTGAAACATATGGCTGGGCAGAGGACCCTTAGGGACAATTAGAAACAAGGAGCATGAAAAAGCTGATGATGTTTGGTCATTTTCCAATAAAAAAGACCGTCGAGAATGTCTCGACGGTCTCAGGGTAGCCGCTGTCGGCTATCCTTTTGTTTTTTGATGATCCTGGTAAAAGACTAATGGAAAGTTTGCCGTAAGCCGGGTTCTGTACTTCCGGTGGTCCATCGGGTGTCTAGCGCCCTCCCACCATTGAAGTGACAATCATCTATCTAGGCCGTACATTGCTGCACGGCTCAAGCGACCAACCCGAACGCGCCTCGGGCAAAGGCTGCCGCTCAAGAGCGGCCTGCGTCCCTCTAGGTCTTGCTCCAAGTGGGGTTTACCAGGACATAAGTCACCTTACATCCTCGTGGTCTCTTACACCACGGTTCCATCCTTGCCTGTGCGGTCACAGCCTTAAGGCTGCGACATCCGCTGTCGTTAGACGGCGGTGCCATCGGCGGTCCATTTCTGTGGCACTATCCTTCAGCTCGCGCCGACTGGACATTATCCAGCACCCTGCCCTTTGGAGCCCGGACTTTCCTCTCGCCTCGGAGTAATCCTCAGCCAGCGATTGTCTGTCAAACTTTCCAATGCAACTGCTAGTATACAGCGATTTGCTAAGGAATTCAACCGCAACTCTTTTCCATAGGATGGCGCCGGCAAGAAATCAGCCGTTATAGAAACTTAAACGGCTCCGTATCCACCTGCGACGCCAGCACCTGCGTTGCAGTGTTCGCGAGCTGCGCGGCAAGGTATGCCGCTACGCCGCGCTTCAAGATCTTCTCGACGTTATGTCCCACGTCGAGCAGAGCAATCCCCGCCGCGTCCGCATCGTGCGCGGTGTGGTAATCGATGTCGCCGGTGACGAGCACATCGGCGCCGGCAAAGATGGCGTGGCGCACATAGCGCCCGCCTGATCCCCCCAGAACGGCCACCTTGCGGATGGGCCGTTCCAAATCGCCGACGACGCGCACCGCGGGCACGTCGAAGGCACTCTTCGCGAGCTCGGCCAGCTCGCGCAGAGTGACGGCGGCCGGCAGCTTGCCGACGCGGCCGAGCCCGTGAACCCGACCCGCCTGCTCCAGCGGGTACAGGTCATAGGCCACCTCCTCGTAGGGGTGGGCCTTGATCATGGCCTGAACAGCTTTGCGCTGCAAGCTTTCAGGCACGATCGTTTCGACGCGTACCTCCTGTACGCGTTCCAGCTGGCCCGGCTCCCCGATAAACGGGTGCGTTCCTTCCTGCGGAAGGAATGTGCCGGTACCGGGGGAGCTGAAGCTGCAGTTGCTGTAGGGCCCGATCGAGCCGGCTCCGGCGGCGAACAGGGCATCCAGCACCTGCTGGTGATGCGTCTGCGGAACATAGCAGACGAGCTTCTTCAGCTTGTCTGTGTACACAGCCTCGAGATAACTTAGATCAAACAGCCCCAGCGCCTCAGCCATCATATCATTCACGCCGCCTTCGGCGACATCCAGATTCGTATGCGCGATATACACAGCAATATCATGCTTGATAAGCCTCTCATAAAGCCGTCCTGCAGGAGTATCCGTTTGCAGGTGCGAGAGCGGACGGTAGATGATCGCATGATGAGCAATAATCAGATCAACCTGCTCTTGAATGGCTTCTTCTACAACGGCGCAGGTGACGTCAAGCGTGATGAGCACTTTGCGAATGTCTTTTTGAAGGGTTCCGAGCTGCAAGCCGATTTTATCATCATGCACAGCCAAATGCTTGGGAGAAAACTGCTCGAAGATTTGAATTACGGTTTGTCCTTTTGCAAGCAAAGGGCAAGCACCTCCCGGATGTCCTGAATTTCCTTGCGCAGGGTTTCAGCTTTGAGTTTGGAAGCATCAGCATCGGACAGCGACAGCTGCTCGCGGATCATTTCCAGCTTGTCGAGCTCGCCTTGCCATTTGCGGTGCCATACTTCTCCAGCCTCCTGCAGCAGGTAAGGTCCCATCTGAAGCTGTCTTTCTTTCCCGATTTCCTTATCAGGACCAAGCTTGCGGACTTGATAAAGAGCTTCTAACATCTCTGATCTGTTTTTTGCATGACTCCCCGCAGGAACAGCTGTCAATATTTCATAGATCTTGCCGTCCTCTTCCAGGATGTCTTCGGATTCCAAAAGCCATTGATGCCTGTCCAGCCAGCGGCGGACCTGATCTTCCCCAACATTAGGCTGAAGGACCAGCATGTTTACGCTGCTCAGCTTATCTTGGCCTCCCTCCAGAATCGAAGCGATCAAGCTGCCTCCCATTCCGGCAATCGAAATGACATCGACTTCCCCAGAACACAGCACCTCCAGACCATTTCCTTCACGAACTTCAATTTTACCGGTTAGGCCGGATTCTTTCACTTGCTTAGCAGCGGCTGCAAGGGGACCTGGGTTGACTTCTCCGGCTATGGCCCATGTTACGATTCCAGCTTGCACCAGATAAGCGGGCAGCAAGGCGTGATCCGATCCGATATCGGCCAAACGGCTGAAGGACGGAACCTTATCCGCGATCCGCTGCAGCCGTTTTGATAATTTGACTGTCATTTACATAACCCACTCTATCCATTTTTTTCGTAATAAGTACAGCGCGATACCCGCTGCGATCAGTTTTATCATAAAAGATAGCTGTATCGCTTGCGAAGATGTATGCACGTCTGTTAAAAAGCTTATCACTTCCGGGGCGAAGAGAGCAAGAAACCCGATAAAAAAGAGGCTGCCCGATACCTCTTTGCTCGTATGATGCACCAGCCAAGCCAACCAAATAAATAGAACAGCCACCGGCAGCCAGCTAAGCTCGAGCGGCCACCAAATAGGCTCTCTCAGCTTATGAACCAGCAGCCACCCATAGGTGCCCAGCAGTACAACCCAACCGCTGAATTGCAAGGCTTTCATCTTTGCCGATATTCCGGCCAGCAGCCATATGATACTGCAAAAAGCTATGTATCCCACATTTTGACCAGGGGAATTCCATCCATGTAATTTCATTATGTATAAACCTATAAAGAGCAGCGAGATCGAAGCGATTCCGAAAAGCAAATGAGTGGCAAGCGGAGCGTCATTCCTTTTTTTGAAACCGTAGGTGTAACCACCAAGCACCAACAAAGCCAAAATCACGATTTGCATTGCAATTCCAAAAGAGTTAAAATTAAGAGCAGAAAAGGAAATACATCCAATAATCACCAGAACAAGCACCCAGATCTTCCAACTGCTGGCTATGATGGACTCCGCAGAAACACCGAGGAATGATTTGGGCTTATCCTTTCCGTCCTCCAGATACAAATTCATCAGGAAATCACAATACTGCTCGGGTAATAGTCGGCTTCTGCGCCAATGATCAATTTCTTTTACAATCAATCTTCTTTTTTCATCTTCCATCGTTTTCACCTTCCTAGCTACTTTATCGGCCGTAAAGACTTATCGATTTAGAAGTTTTTGCAAAAAAATACCCCGCCGGATTGTGGCAGGGTCATCAGTTACGCGTTTATTCCAAAAAATCCTTTAATCTCTTGCTCCGGCTCGGATGTCTCAGCTTGCGAAGCGCCTTTGCTTCAATCTGGCGAATCCGTTCACGAGTGACGCCGAATACTTTGCCAACTTCTTCCAAGGTGCGCGTACGCCCGTCATCGAGTCCAAAACGGAGCCGAAGCACGTTTTCTTCCCTCTCGGTCAACGTATCCAGCACATCTTCCAATTGCTCCTTGAGCAGTTCATAGGCCGCCGCATCCGCGGGCGCCAATGCCTCTTGATCCTCTATGAAATCGCCGAGATGTGAATCATCCTCTTCTCCGATCGGAGTTTCGAGGGAGACCGGCTCTTGCGCAATTTTCATAATCTCACGCACTTTATCGGTGCTCAAATCCATTTCCTTGGCAATTTCTTCCGGTGTAGGTTCTCTCCCAAGCTCTTGAAGCAGCTGGCGGGAGACACGAATAAGCTTGTTAATCGTCTCTACCATATGTACCGGAATTCGAATGGTCCTTGCTTGGTCCGCTATTGCGCGAGTAATGGCTTGGCGAATCCACCAGGTAGCATAGGTACTGAACTTATATCCTTTGGTGTGATCAAATTTCTCCACTGCTTTGATCAGTCCCATGTTCCCCTCTTGAATCAAATCAAGGAACAACATACCCCGGCCTACATAGCGTTTGGCAATGCTGACTACGAGACGCAGATTCGCTTCGGCCAAGCGGCGTTTGGCTTCTTCGTCGCCATTCTCTATACGTTTGGCCAGATCGACTTCATCTTCTGCCGACAATAAGGGAACACGGCCGATTTCTTTCAAATACATGCGAACCGGATCGTTAATCTTAATGCCCGGAGGCAGGGTAAGATCATCGTCGAAATTAAATTCGTCATGCTCTCTGTCTTCCGGATTAACCGACGTCTCGTCATCCGACTCATTTCCCACGTCAATCCCCATTTCCGAAAGATGCTCGAAAAATTCATCGATTTGCTCGGGATCCTGATCGAATGGAGCCAGTTTCTCCATAATATCCTTGTAAGTGAGTGAAGAACGTTTTTTGCCCTGCTCCATGAGCTGTTCTTTTACCTGCTCCAAGGTTAAATCTGTATCCAGTTCTGTGCGCTGATCGTTCGCCATATTCGTACTCCCTCCTCCCTAGTCAGTCGAACATCTGAATTAGCTAGAAGAACTTTTCATCACTTTTCTTCTATCTTCTAGGGATCTTATTTCACTAAGAATTTTTGCTGCCGATAGGTTATCTTTCAAAAGAACAAGTCGATTCGCCTCGGCTTTTTTTTCTTCAATTTCCAAACGAATATAATGGCTCAGGATGGTTTGTATCCTGTAATCCGCTTCCTGAATCTGTTCAATATGAATGGGCCTTGCGTCTTTCATCACAAGGGACGTGGCCAGCTCCCTTAATTTCGCGTCCTGGATCTTGGAAATAAAAAGTCCCGGATTCGTATCATTCTCTGAATAAAAGGAATACAGATAGGCAGACAACGCCGCGAACTTATCTTCTATAAATTGAGCCCCCAGCTTTTCCTGGACATAATGCGTGATGTCTTTATCATGAATCATAAAAAAAATTAATTCGCTTTCAGCGTTATACACATCACTAAACCCAGTGAGGTGCTTCGCCCCCGCTGCTCTCCTATTATTCATAACATTATTCCACAGAAATGGTTTATTATCCCCAGTATTTCTGTTTTTTTCCGATAACAGCAGGTGCTCCGTCAAATCCTGCTTTAAAGCTTCATAAGAAGAATCCGGAAATTCTGAAGATAATTGCTTGAGATAATGTTCTCTTTCAATAGGTGAAGATAGATCAGCGATCATTTTTACCGCAGCTTGCAAATATCGGACTCGATCGCCGTCCTCGTGCAGCTTGAAGTTTTTTCGAATGTAAAGAAGTTTATATTTCATCGACGGTACGGAAGGCTCCACAATCTCCCGCACAAATCGCTCGGAACCATGGGCGGTTACATATTCATCAGGGTCCTGGTTATCCGGCAGCATCGCTACCGAAACTTTGCAACCGGCTTCCTCAAGAATTGGAATGCTTTTGAATGCAGCGGATTGCCCGGCGTTATCCCCGTCATAACATAATACGATTCTTTCGCTGTTTCGGTTCAATATACCCGCATGCTCCTTGGTAAGCGCAGTGCCCATGGTTGCTATCCCATTATGAACTCCCGCTTCCCAGGCTTTAATAACATCCACATATCCTTCGAACAAAACGGCCTTTTCCGCCTTGCGAATATTAGGCCTGGCCAAGTGCATGTTATACAAAGTGCGGCTCTTATTGAAGAGCATCGTCTCCGGACTGTTCAGGTATTTGGGCTGCACATCGCCCGTTGCCCTGCCGCCGAAAGCAATCACTTTGCCCGTAGAGTCACAAATAGGGAACATGATGCGTTCCCGGAATTTATCTACGTAGCCGCTGCCTTCGGATCTTGCCGAGATCAGACCGCCTTTTTCCATAAGCTGCATGTCGTATCCGCGCTTTTCCAGCTGCAGGACAAGTGTATCCCACATTACAGGGGCATAACCAATCTGAAATGTTTCAATCAGCTTATCCGACATACCGCGGGAACGAAGATAGACCAATGCCTTTTTGCCTTGCTCCGTGTTGCCTAGAATATATTGGTACAACTTTGCAGCAAACTCATGAGCTTGAAGAAGGGATGCCTTCTCTTTTTGCTGCTCGGTTTGCTCCGCTGTCGATTCCTCCCAACTGATCGGAATACCTGCTTCATCTGCCAAAATTCGAACCGCTTCGGCAAAACTGTATCCTTCCTTTTCCATCAAAAAGTGAATGGAATTGCCTCCGACCCCGCAGCCGAAGCAATGGTAGATCTGCTTCTCCGGCGTGACTGTAAAGGACGGACTCTTCTCGGAATGAAATGGACAGAGGCCCTTCATGTAATGGCCCTGTTTAGTTAAATGAACGTATTTGCCAATGACCTCCACGATATCGTGACGAGCCAGAACCGCTTCAATGACTTCTTCCGGTATACGTCCGTAGCTCAATCTAACCACCTTCAATTCAGTAACGCCCATTGGACGCCGCCGTTTCCGACGTATAACTATTCGCTACCCGGAGCCATAATCCTGCAAATTTGCTAAAACTTTTGACAAAGTTTGCAGAAAGTTGGTGCGGTCTTCATCGGTGAATGGCTTTGGTCCCTTACTATGCTTGCCGTTTCGCCGCTGCTTCGCTGACTCATGCCTTTTTTCAAGCAAGAAATCTATCGTCCTGTCGGTATAGGTTTGTCCGCGGTTCGATAAAGCGATAGCCCGTTTGCCAAGTCCGATAGCAGCGAGACCAAAATCCTGGGTAACCAGAATATCACCTGCCTTGAGATGGTTCGCAATGTACAGATCCACGGATTGGTCGCTGCGGTCTACTTGTACGACGGTTACTCCTTCGCTTTCGTTCAATCGATGGTCAAAGGAAGCAACCATGAGTACTTGAACGCCATATTGTCCGGCAGCTTTGACGATTTCAGCTTTTACAGGACAGGCATCGGCGTCTACAACAATTTTACTTGCTTGCATCTTCCAAAGCCCCCGAGTTCCCCAAATTCCTGCCGTACTATTATATACGATGAAGTTATAAAAAATCCTGCTTCAGAAGTGACGATTGATTCTAAATTAATACGCAGGAATTTGGCATAGGTTGCATAAATTTAGCCTGAACGCATACAGGAATGTCCTGAAATCATGACTTTCCTTTTATTTACCCGCAAATCCTGTAGTTTTAACCTTTTTAAAATATGATCGGCTGATTCCATATATGACATAAGTATGTGCGCTGCTCTTGAATCGAACGCATAAAAAAACCCGCTGATATGCAAAAAACACATAAAAGCGAGATACGTTACATGCCGTATTTGTCCATTTGTTCAATGAAACCTCTTGATTTCCAGTTAATCCCGATATGCGTATCCATATAAGCTTTCATGCTAGCTTTAAGTTGTTCCTTAGTCTCTGTTTTGACCTGAACAGCTCCAAGACGGTTCATGTCCATTACGGGAAAAAGCTTAAGCAGCTTTAGTGTCCCTTCGGAAACCGGAATGCTCACAGGATCTTTATGCTTGCAGCGAATACACAGTACCCCGCCCATGGAAGGACTGAATGAGACGAGATCAGCCTCGGCACCGCAGGAGACACAGCTGGAAGTGACCGGCAAATACCCCGCCAGTTCAAACATTTTCATCTCGTAGAGATGTATCACAATTTGCATATCTTTATTGTCTTCAATTGCGCTTAATCCCGCTTTAAGCTGCCCGAATATGTAGGCGCTGCCTTCCTCATCACCAAGCATGCGGTCCGTCATTTCAACTAAATAAGCCGAATAAGCGGATTTGCTCAAGTCTTCCCGCAGAGCGTGATGTCCCTCTATGATATCAGCATGATTCAGCGTTCCCATATGCCCCTTTTGTTTAAAAAAAACAAAATCGGCATGGGTGAAAACCTGAGTGACTGCTGCATGGCGGCTCTTTGATTTTTTGGCGCCGCGGGCCATGACACTGACCTTTCCAAGCTCCGCGGTCAGCAAGCTGATGATTTTATTTCCTTCGCCGTAGTCCGTGCTGCGGAGCACGATCCCCTGAACATTGCGCAGCATATCGTTTCCCCCAGCGATCTGCAGGGAGAAACGGTTTATGTCCCGCCCGGCTGATCTTCGATTTCCTGCTCATCCTTGAGCCCTTCCGGCTCCATGCGGATCACTCCCGAAACCTGCTTATACAGTAAATAGGCATCCAGGTCACCCGTTTTAGAAAAAAATTCCCACGTAAAATCTCTCATGCAGAACATCTCCCACTGAACATGATGACTTTAGTTTGGGTCTCTCAAGCAGGATATATGTAAAGCAATAACTGGTTACAGCTTCGTTAGTCGTTACGGAAGCCAAGTTCCTTCAATACTCTTTCCTGATTTCGCCAATCTTTTTTAACCTTGACCCACAATTCCAGGAACGTTTTGGAACCCAGCAGCGCCTCGATATCATGTCTTGCTTTCTGCCCAATTTCTTTCAGCAGCGCACCTTGCTTGCCTATAATGATCCCTTTTTGAGAATCACGCTCCACAAAAATAACCGCCGAAATGCGGACAAGTCCATTTTCCTGAACCTTCATGTCTTCAATTTGCACGGCTATGGAGTGCGGGATCTCTTCTCGAGTCAAATGGAGAATTTTCTCCCGGATCAGCTCCGCACATACAAACTGCTCTGGATGATCAGTCACTTGATCGGCCGGGTAATACTGCGGACCTTCCGGTAAATAACGAATAATTTGATCCAGCAGAGTTGTCACATTGTTGCCGCTTAATGCGGATATGGGTACGATTTCGGCAAAGTCGTATAGATCTTTATACTTCACAATGATCGGCAGCAGCGCCTCCGGATGCACCTGATCGATTTTGTTTAAAACTAGGATGACGGGAGTTTTAACATTTTTTAATTGTTCAATAATAAAACGGTCACCGCCGCCAATGCCTTCTGCCACATCGATCAGAAATAAAATCGCGTCGACTTCACCGAGGGTGCCCTGCGCCACCTTCATCATGTAATCGCCGAGCTTTGAGGTCGGTTTATGTATCCCGGGCGTGTCCAGAAAAACGATCTGCCCTTGTTCCCTTGAGTATACCCCATGAATCTTATTGCGGGTCGTCTGCGGTTTATCTGACATGATGGCAATCTTCTGGCCGATGATTTGATTCATCAGCGTGGATTTTCCCACATTCGGCCTGCCGATGATCGATACAAATCCGGATTTGAACGATTTTGCCTTTTGGCTCACTGGTTATCCTCCTGGTTTAAATCCTTTTGTGTAAAAGCTCCGGGCAGCAGCTCAGAAACCGTTGTTCGCACGACATCACCTTTCAGGTTGCTTAAGATGACCGGCATATCCGGTCCGCATAGCTCAATCAGCACTTGTCTGCATATACCACAGGGTGCAATAGGACCTTCTGTATCTGCAATGACTGCGATGGCCTGAAAGGACCGGGGAGCATGTCCATCGGCAATTGCCCGAAAAGCGGCCGTACGTTCCGCACAATTGGTAGGACCGTAGGCGGCATTTTCGATATTGCAGCCCAGATGCACCTTACCATCATTCCCTAAAAGGGCCGCTCCAACATTGAAATGCGAATATGGAGTATAAGCTCTCGTTCTGGCCTCTAAAGCAAGCTCTATCAATTGTTTGTCTTCCAATGAAAATCATCCTCTCAAGCCGTTAATGAAGGTTTATGAATATAAAAGCGAAAATGGTAACGGCGGCTCCGATGATACCGCCAAGGATCAAGGCCGGGAAAGGCCGCGTCTTTTTATCATACAGGATAATAAAGATAAGTGCGGATAATAAATAGGCTAGCAAAGCAACAATCGTATAGTCCACAAAAATGGCAATGACGGTCGAGATTGCAAAAGCGACAGCGCTCAGCAGGCTGGGCCGCACAAACTTGCCCTTATCGGAAAATCGGGTTTCGATGACAATCACCGACAAAACGACGAGGCCGAGCAGCACCCAGATCATCCCGGCCGAAGTTCGATAATCCTGCTGCTTCGTCTGTTGAAACAGCTGGTTGATCGGTTCGTAAAACACGACCATCCCGACAACAACTGCAAATACAGCGGATACCAAAACGGAAGCGGCCGCGACATCTTTGGCGATTTTGGCCATTGGATGGCGTTCAGGCATTGCAAGGTCCACCGTTTTTTCAACCGCTGTATTGATGAGCTCGGTTACAATCATAAGAGTTACAGCGAGCAAAATAAATAGGATGTCGATTTTATTCAAGTGAACAAATAACGCCGCAAACAAAACAAGAAAAGCAACAAAGAAATGGAATTTCATGTTGCCTTGCGTATCCAGCGCGTATTTGATTCCTTCGTAAGCAAATCGAAAGCTCCGCCGCCACCTGCTAAAACTGTGCTTACTCACCGCGAAAGCCCGGCCTTTTGCAGGATGTCTTCCTGTTTGGCAAACATGCTAATTTCATCTTCCTCGCTCTGATGATCATAACCGATTAAATGCAAAAAGCCGTGCACGAACAAAAATCCTAGCTCGCGTTCCACGGAATGGCCGTAATCTTCAGCCTGTTCCATAGCTCTTGGTACTGAAATAATTATATCTCCAAGGGGCTCAATGAACGAATCTTCTTCACCTTCTCCCGGTTGTTCATCCGGCTCATCTTCCCCAGCCTGATCGTAATGAATTTCGATTTCTTCTTCACCGGCTTCCGACATGGCGAAGGAAAGCACATCCGTTGGCTTGTTGATACCGCGATACTGCTTATTCAGCTCGTGAATGGCTTCATCATCCACAAAAGAAAGAGCAACCTCGCCTTCCGTAACGCCTTCCATTTCTCCAGCCAGGCGCAGCAGCTCCTCAAGCTTGGCAATCAATTCGGGCGTGATTTCTATATGATCCTGCTCGCTGTTCCATTCAAGGGTCAAATCAGAATTAGCCATTTGCCGCCTCCTTTTTATCTTGCTCGCTCGGGTAATCGATACGGGAATGGAAAATTCCCAGCAGCGTTTCATTGAGCGTTTTCTCGATGGTATCGAGCTCCTTGAGCGTCAGGTCACATTCGTTGAACTGTCCGTCATCCAGGCGGGACTTGATGATTTTATGTACCATCGTATCAATTTGCTCCAGCGTCGGTTTCCTCAAGGAACGAACCGCTGCCTCCACGCTGTCCGCGATGCCCACAATAGCCGCTTCCTTACTCTGCGCCTTTGGCCCCGGATAACGAAAGTCCTCTTCCAGTATTTCTTTGTCGACCTCTGCACTTTCAGCAAGCTTATTAAGCTTAATAGCCTTCTGATAAAAGTAATGCAGCAGTGTCGTTCCATGATGCTGCTGCGCGATATCGCGGATCGGTTTGGGGATTTTATAATCCTTCAACATCTCTACCCCATCCCGCGGATGGGCTGTAATGATGGATTTGCTTAGATTCGGGTCGATCCGATCGTGCGGATTTTCCATATTCGTTTGATTTTCGATAAAATACATAGGCCGCTTGGTCTTGCCGATATCGTGGTAATAGGAACCGACACGGCAGAGCAGCCCGTCCGCTCCAATCGATTCAGCCGCCGTTTCCGATAAGTTGCCGACCATGATGCTGTGATGATATGTGCCCGGTGTTTCCGTGAGCAGCTTACGCAGCAGGGGATGATTCGGATTGGACAGCTCGACCATCTTAAGTGGGGAAAGGATTCCGAACGCGAGCTCAAAGAAGGGAAGGAGTCCAATGACGAAGACCACAGTCAGCAGCCCGCCTGCAGCTGCAAAAGCAAGCGAAAACAGAATATCCCTTTGCGAGTAATGATCGTTCAGCAGCAGCATAGCCGTTATGGTGACCATGGAAATCAGAGATATCAGGAGCCCGGCTTTGAGTATGGCGGAACGCTGGCTCGCGCGCTGGATGGTAAACACAGCCGTAAAGCATACGACAAGTGTAACTAATCCATACCGGAAATCAAATAGCTGCACATTGTCTGTATTGAAAATAATACTGGATAAAAGCGCAAACATAACCGAAGAATTGAAAGCCAGCGACGCATTGAGCAGAATCGCGATTAAAATGCTGCCCATCGCAACAGGCGCCAAATATCCAATATAAGGATAAGCTAAATTTTGTCCCAAAGTTATGATCTTCATTCCGATGACATTCAAGGTAAATATAAGCACCAGCATCACCAATTGGGTATTGCTTGTGGCTATCGGCAGGCTGCTCTGGCGAACAAACATGTAAATAAAAAAAGAAAATAACAGTGTCAGAATGATGAGGCCAAGCTCTGGAAGATAATTCGCTTTATCCTTCAGCAGCTCAAGCTTATTTAAACGCTGGTAAATCTCATCCGTAATGATTTCGCCTTGATTCACCAAAACATCATTTTTATTAATATAGACAGGCTTCACATTCTCTCTTGCCTGCCCTTTGGCGTCCTCGGTGCCTTTTTGATCAAAAAATTTATTGGGTGTAATAACGGTTCTCACTAACTCCTGAACCATTTCACGTGTCGTATTCTTCGTCAATTCGGATGTGTTGACCAGCTCTGCTACCTTGGATCTCGACTCTTGTGCTTCCGGAATGGCATCACTCATGATTTTGGAAACAATGGACTTCGTAACCGGGAGCATAGCTGCCAAATCTTCCTTGGTCAGCCTCGGAATTTTAAAAAACACTTCCTCCGGAAGTCGGTACTGCTGTTCAACCAGCCGATTTTGCATTTCCTGGAGCAATGTATCATTGTATTGACCACTGTCGCGAAAAGTCTTGATCGATTTATTTTCCATATCCAGCACAAGCTGTGGAATCACATTTCGGTATATACTGACCTTGTCGTCGAATTTGACTTCGGCATCACTATTAATTTGCAGCATTCTATCAAAAATGGAATCAACGAGCACATCATTCCTGAGATTCACGATCCGATATACCGGCTGAACCTTTTTGACCGCATCTTCCTTGGCTTTTTCGGTGGCGATAAAATTCTCCGTCTGACTCGGCGCATAAATCGTTTTGGCGCTTGCCGCTCCAAGCTTAATATCATAAACCTGGGGGATCAATTTTGGGGATAATGAAAAATAAAAAAGCAGCATAAGCATCAAAAAGAGCAGGATACGGGTCCAACCGCTATATTTCCATCCAATCAGCTGATCATGAATTTTGCTTTTAGCTTGCATTTCAGTCTTGCTCATGGAAGGTCATTCCTCTCTTCACAAAAAGCCGTCTGCCATCGATCAGGATTCGTCATTTATCTGCTTGTTCGTTATAGGCCACGATAATTTTTTGCACCAAAGAATGACGGACCACATCCTGCTCGTCAAAATAAATGAAACCCAGTTCCTCAATACCGCGAAGAATCCGGTTTACCTCAACCAAGCCGGACGATTTGCCGCGAGGCAGGTCAATTTGGGTCACATCTCCCGTAATCACCATCTTCGAACCAAAGCCCAGCCGGGTCAAGAACATTTTCATTTGCTCCGGCGTTGTATTCTGTGCTTCGTCGAGAATGATAAATGAATCATCGAGTGTGCGTCCGCGCATATATGCCAGGGGAGCGATTTCAATAAGACCCCGTTCGAGCGACTTGGCTACTTGATCGGGGCCAAGCACGTCATTAAGAGCATCATACAACGGTCGCAAATAAGGGTCAACCTTTTCCTGCAGGTCCCCGGGCAAGAAACCGAGACTTTCACCGGCCTCCACGGCCGGCCTTGTCAGCACGATTCTTTTGACACGCCCTTCTTTTAAAGCAGTGACGGCAAGAACGACAGCCAAGTAGGTTTTTCCCGTACCTGCTGGTCCAATACCGAAAACGATGTCTTTTTTCTTGATTGTGGCGACATACTGCTTCTGTCCAATAGTCTTGACGCGAATCGGTTTGCCTTTATGCGTTGTTGTGATTTCACCCTTGAACAGATCCAGCAATTGATCTGCTTTCATCTGCTTGGCCAGTTCAATGGCATAATGGATGTCACGTTCCGTAAGTGTATAGTTATTGCGAATCAATTGCAGCAATACGTCGAAAAGCTGCTGAAGCGAATCCACTTCCGCAGATGCGCCTTGAATCGTCAACTCTGCTTCACGAGTGAAAATCTGGGCGCTGATCTCCTGCTCAATCAAACGCAAGAATTTATCCTGTGGGCCAAATAATGCGAGCCCTTCCGCCGGGTTTTTCAAAGCAAATTTCACAGTTTTTGCGTTTTCTGCCAAAAGGCCTCATTCTCCTCTTATCACAATAGGCTGCTCTTCTATAATCGATTCTTCCACTTCAAAAAGCACTTCCATATAAACTTTACCATTGTCTGTTTTTTGATGCAAAATTTTTTCACTCACGATGCGAGATTCCTTGCCCAAGCTTGACAAAAGATCAAGCTTCGCTTGCTCCAAACCGTTTGATTTTGCCTCTTCGTAGCTGATGGGCTGGTTAACATGATGCATTTCCATGACTTTTTCATAGAGCCAGCCTATCGGCAGCGAATAGCTTCGCCACTGCAAGGTTTTGCGTTCAGGAATGGTCTCCGATTCCGCATAAGATGGCTTGCGGTAACCCGTCAGCTGCAGAGCTCTCGTTCCCATCACCAAATACCTGCGATTATAGCTTTCACCGGAGTACACTTTATAGGTTTTGACCAGCGGAACCTCAATATTGGAGGTATACCAGATCAGTCCTTTGACAGTTCCTGTCGCTACGACAATTTGCGTATTCGGCTCCATGCCAATGATACCGGAAATAAGCAAGTCCCCTTTTCGCACATACATATTCGGTTTGACAACAGGTCTGCCCTTAACTGCCATGATTTCCGTAACCAATGCGTTTTTGGAAGCTATCAGATTTCTTGGGTTCATCAGCGGCGGTTTGTCGGGGACCGTGGATTCCACAATTTTGATTGTGATATGGGTGCCTCGAATGTTCACACCAACCCATGCCGTACCGGGCAGATGGCCTTGTAAATTACGCGATAACGCATCTGCTTCAGGCAGCCGAAATTTCCATTGAAAGCGTTGAATGCCTTGCTGTGAAGCCACTTGTAAAATAGTATCTGTCGTGATCTTTTCATTTCCTTCCACACTGACCTGCCATACCAATGAGGTCAGCAAATAGAGTCCGATAATAAAACCGGCTGCTCCCGATATAAAAAACTTGCGATGGGCTAATTTGTCCATAAAAAAAGGAAGTCCACGCCTCTCCTGGACATGCAGCCGACAGCCTGTCCGCTTGCAAATAGGGCGCAGCCTGAAGAAATCACGGATCGAGATCTGCAGCTTCATGCGATTATTTGAATCGACCTGAATATCCCAAACCTGAAACCGGTTTACAATCAATTCATTGAGCAACGCTTCACACCCGCTGCCTCTAAGCTCAATTCGAACATATCCGCTCAGCCAAGAGAAGAATGTGGATTGCATAAAGAGCCTCCTTAAAGTTTTCGAAGAAAACTTACTTCGTAAGCATTATCTTAGAGTTTTCGAAGTAAACTTGCTTCGTAAGCATAAATTAAGGTGTATATTTAATGCCGTCTATGACCCCTTCAATGAAAACTTCGTCGGGCAAAATGGCACGAATCACCAATTGCTTCCCTTGAATTTCCAGCTTCCCTTTCGTTAGCTGAAGCTGCAGCTCATTGCTGGTAAAATGCAGCACGCCCCGATGGTTTTCAATATAAAGCTGCACATTGCCGATCATCGTCATGCGCGGCAGATCTTGTACCACATCCTGCGGTAGGTCCAGCACTTTAGCTGTTAATTGGCTCCATTTGCGGGTAAAGCGACGCATAGCTTGGCTGTACCCCCTTTAGATAGAATGATATGATAGCGGCCCAAAGCACAGAGCTCTTTACAAATTATGCTGCCCAGCCACCATTTATGAGCAGAGAAAAACCGTCAGGAAAATTCCGGACGGTCAAATAGTTCGATATATTCAGACATTGGCCATTTATCTTCGGCGAAATGGCTTCTTGGCTCTGGGAGGGCCGAGAATTTCTGCCCAAATGATGCCTTGTGCCAGCTGCTGTTTGCTAGTCTGCATGGTATTTGTTGTCGAGGAATCAGCGTAAGCATCACGATAAAGATTATCTGGCTGTGAGCTTTCCCTTAATAACGGGGATGAAGCTCCTGAATCCATTAAAGTTCGTTTGTTATCCATCAATGTTCCCTTCGAAGATTTAGGAGGGGGATTAAAGCCGGAGCCGGATGCTTGCTGTTTCACTGCTGCAGGCTTATTGATCGTTTTGCCTGCCAGGCTGCCGGGTATGGTCGGGCTGCCGCCAAAGGCGGGCATACCGCTCTTTTCACTGCTCTGGGACTGATCTCTTCGAGTAGAAGCTTTTTTTCTAAACTGGGAGAGTAAAGCAAGTGCAATAATCACAAAAATCCAATTTTTAAGCAGGAATTCAATCAGCGCCAAAGCGATCTCCTCCCTTATTCTTTCTCGGTTTTGCCGGAATCGTTCATTTTTCCGAGCGAGGAACGCATCTGGGTGTCGGATTCAATGTTTTTTAAATTCATATAGTCCATCACGCCAAGCTTTCCGCTGCGAAGCGCATCCGCCATAGCGATGGGCACTTGCGACTCGGATTCGACGACTTTTGCACGCATTTCGACAACGCGGGCTTTCATCTCCTGCTCAACGGCGACAGCCATAGCCCGTCGCTCTTCAGCCTTGGCTTGGGCAATTCGTTTATCCGCTTCAGCTTGCTCGGTTTGTAAATGCGCCCCTATATTTTTGCCTACATCAACATCGGCAATATCAATCGATAAGATTTCAAACGCTGTGCCGGCATCCAGACCTTTGCCAAGTACAGTCCGTGAAATCATGTCCGGATTTTCCAACACATCTTTATGGGACTCGCTGCTGCCGACGGTTGTAACGATACCTTCACCTACACGGGCTATAATCGTCTCTTCACCGGCACCCCCGACCAAGCGGTCGATGTTTGCACGCACAGTTACACGAGCGATAACCTTAACTTCAATTCCGTTCTTTGCGACAGCAGACACAATAGGCGTTTCAATAACACGAGGATTAACGCTCATTTGAACGGCCAAGAGGACATCACGACCTGCCAGGTCAATCGCTGCGGCTCTCTCGAATTCCAGATGAATATTGGCCCGATGCGCTGCAATCAATGCATTTACAACCCGGTCTACGTTACCTCCTGCGAGATAATGGCTTTCCAAATGATTCATACTGAGATCTATACCGGCTTTGGTGGCTTTGATCATCGGATTGACGATCCGGCTCGGAATAACGCGGCGCAGCCTCATCGCAATCAATGTGATAATACTCACTCTCACTCCAGAAGCAAGTGCGGAAATCCATAGCATAACGGGGACAACACTTAACAGCACTGAAAGTGCCACGATGATAAGGGCCGCGAGAAGCAGCAAATACAAATTCGGATCCATCTGAGTTCCTCCATAATTTTATTAAACTTCGGTTTTGATTATTATTTCTCTCACTACAACCCTTGTTCCCTCCACCTGGACAACTTCCACAGGCTTGCCGCGGCTGATAAAGCTTCCGTCCGTGACAACATCAATCCTCTGTCCATCGATTTGAGCCGTACCTGCTGGTCGAAGCGGAGTCAGAGCCTCTCCTTGTTTGCCCAGATAATTCATCTTGTTCGGATTGGAGGTAAACCCTTTATCCGTGGTCAACTGCTCGCGCAAAATAAATCGATTCCAGGTGCCGCGATGCTGCAAATATTTAAACGAAATGGCCACAATGACAATGGCAAGAAAAAACGCGATGCCTAGTGAAATCGAAGCTTGCTGTGGATCGGATGAGGCCAGCATGACGCCGCCAAATAAGCATATGGCTCCCAGAACACTTAAGATCCCAAAGCTGGGTATAACCATTTCCAAAATCAAGAGAACGATTCCAATTCCAAAAATGGCCAAATCTCCGAAACTCGCAAATCCTGCCAGGTAATAGCCCAGGAAATAAAGCCCAAATCCCAGGATTCCACCTAAAGCCAGCAAGCCTCCGCTAAAAAACAACAATTCCATTGCAATACCGACAATCCCCACAAGCAGTAATATGGTCGCTGTAACCGGATGGGTAAGAAATGCTGATAATGTTTCCCACATCGTGTGCTTCCTCCTCCCTCATCAATCAGCTTCTAATCATATGTACGTTTGCTCAAGCAAACTGTTTCAAGAAGACAACAAAAAAACATCCCGTGCATAAAGTTTTATGTATAGGATGTTTTTGGGGTATGAGATTTATCCAAGCAATTCAGTCACAACATCACTTACTAATTTACCATCCGCCTTGCCCTTTACTTCCGGCATTAACAGTTTCATCAATGCACCTTTATCTTTAACTCCGGCAAATCCGTTTGAGTCAATCAGAGATTGGACAATATGTCTCACTTCATCTTCGGATAGCTGCTTAGGCAAGTATTGATTGACTACTTGAAGCTCATAATTAAATTCGTCAATTCGTTCTTGTTCATTAGCAGTTACAGCATATTCCAGTTGTTGGGAAACCACTTTTTTGTAGCTGGTAACGGCTTCAATCGCTTCAGCCTCGGTTAACTCTTTTCGCGTATCAATTTCACGCTTATCAATTTCGTTCTTGATCATTCGAATGATCGACAAACGAACTTTATCTTTTGCTTTCATTGCGGTTTTCATATCTTCCGTCAGCTGCTGCTTAATAGACATATGTAATTTCGAGCTCCTTCGTTCGTAATATTTAACGAAAAAGCTACTTAATAAAGAATTAAGTAGCTCATTCATCATCATTTAATTAGTTGAAATATGCAAAAAACATTCGGAATTAGGAAAGAAAGGACTTGTCCTAGAACTTTCTCTTGCGAGCAGCCTCCGACTTTAGCTTTTTCTTAACGCTTGGCTTCTCATAATGCTTGCGTTTTTTAACCTCTGCTAAAACGCCATCCTTAGCGATGGATCGCTTAAACCGACGAAGAGCAGCATCTATAGTTTCATTCTTGCGAACTCGAGTTTCTGACACCTGTAATCCCTCCCTCCGAACAGAACGCGCGTAAAAAACGTTTCATCAAATTTCATTATATGATATATGGAAAGGGGGTGTCAACCAGAAGCCCAAATCCTATATAACACTTATCTGACATGACCTAAAGGCGCCAGTTTTTCACCCGCGAGCAGGTGAAAATGAAGATGAAAAATGACTTGGCCTGAATCCGGTCCGCAGTTATTAACCAGTCGATAGCCTGTCTCCGCAACACCTTGCTCCATAGCGATTTGCTTAGCCGCCTTATGTAATTGTCCAATCTGTGTCCAGTCTTCTTCCCCTGCATCGTTCATGGAGGCATAGTGCTTCTTGGGGATGATCAAAATATGTATGGGCGCTGCCGGTTGAATATCACGAAAGGCGAGTATATCCTCGTCTTCGTAGACTTTGCTGGAAGGAATCGAACCCGCGACAATTTTACAAAAAAGACAATCCTGCATGAGTGAACACTCCTTGATCATAAATGCTACTATCCTGTAAATATTTTATCGAAAATAAAGGGAAAAATCCAACTATGCTTTTTAGATGCGATTCATTCGTTTTTTGTTGGCTTGGTGAATCTTTTTCCACTTTTCTTTTTCCGCAGCCTGGAGGCTCTTATCTTCTTTTCTTGCCAGATAGGCCAGTTCTTTTTGCAGCTTGACAAAACTGTTGTAACGGTCTGCATCCAGAGATCCATCCGATAATGCTTGCTTGACCGCACAATTCGGCTCTTTCTGATGTTTGCAGTCCTGATAAAAGCATGCCGAGGCTAAATCTTCGATTTCCTGAAAGGATGAGCTCAGCCCTTCCGAAGCTTCCCAAAGCTGCAGTTCGCGCATTCCCGGTGTATCGATTAACAATCCGCCGCCGGGCAAGGCGACCAGCTCGCGATGAGTAGTAGTATGCTTTCCTTTATCATCGTCTTCGCGGATCCCTCCTGTGTCCAATATATCAACACCGTACATTCGATTGATCAGCGTGGATTTGCCGACACCCGATGATCCCAGCAAAGCTGCAGTTTGCCCTGCGGATACATAAGCTGTCAGTTGATCGATACCGCGATTTTCCGTGGAGCTTATCATATAGATGGGAACGCCGATGGCCACGGCTTCCAATTGGGCAAGCAGTTCGTCGGGTTCCTCACAAAGATCTGCTTTGCTGAGGACAATTACAGGCTCGGCACCGCTCTCCCACGCGAGCACCAGATAGCGCTCCATGCGACGCACATTGAAATCCTGATTCATGGCCATTACCAGGAATATGGTATCCACATTAGTGGCTACAATTTGTTCCTCCGTCACATCGCCTGCCACTTTGCGGGAAAATTTACTTTTCCTCGGTAATATGGCATGAATCGTAGCCCGCTGCTCCTCCGGACGGGCCGTAAGGACAACCCAATCGCCAACTGCCGGATAATCGCCTCGGGCTGAAGCCAGATGACGAAGCTTACCGGAAACTTCCGCCAGCAAATCTCCATGTTCGGAATAAACGCGATAAATGTGTTTATGCTCAAGCGCGACTCTCCCTGCGCTGTATCCTTCTTTTTGATAAGGCTCAAAAGCTTGTTCAAAAAAGGGGGTCCACCCCATCGATTGCAAATCCAATTCAATTTCGCTTCCTTCCTCTGATGTCATGTTGACATTCCTGTTTCTAGTATATGGGAATAAGATATCGGTTACACTGGAAAACTTAATTGATAATCAAAAAATCCTGAAATATTAGACTGATAGTCTATTTTTCTGTAGACCGAACCTTGGATAATGCATATAATGGAGGGAGATGGAACTCTGAGGATGAGGTGAGAAAATGAGTCCATTCATGCGAGCTGCAACGCGCAAGAAACGTGATGTCGTCATGGAAGTCTCTTTGGCGATGTTTATGGAAGAAGGCTACGAAAACGTGTCCGTAGATGATATTATTGCCGCCACAGGAACATCCAAAGGAACTTTTTATCATTATTTTAAAAGTAAGGATGAGATCATTTCCGAGTTATACAGGAAGCAAATTGAACGGATTCAAGAATGGGTCAAACAGCCTCCATCCAAGGTGCAGTCACTTGAAGGACATATCAATCGGCTCTTTTTGGACTTATCGTCTAATATTGCGCATTCATCGCGGCTGATTCGAAGCCTTACGGCTTTATCCCTGCATAATGAAACGATACGAAGCGTTCAGCAGGAGCAGGTCAAGGTGTTATTTGAGAGTGTTTTGCGCTGGCTTCCGGAGCCTGGCAAGGCCCAGCTGTTGGTCTCTTCGTATTGGGGGAGCGTGATGCTTTGGTGTTCTCAGGATGGAGCCGATTTGATCTCAATGGTTCGCAGCAATCTGGCCTATGCATGGACCGGCATTCGCTCCAGCAACCCCTTCTCTCCACTGCAAATTGAATCCCATTCCCAGGAGGAAATTAACATGAAAACAGCCATTATTGGAGGCGGACTCGCGGGTCTTACCGCAGCAGCTTATTTATCGGAAAACCCTCATATTGAGGGCGTTTTATTTGAACGAAGTCCACAGCTCGGTGGAAGAGCTTTTACTTATGAAAAATCCGGGTTTACGCTCAATTATGGAGCCCATGCAATTTACGGGATTGACCGCCACAAGCTGAGCTTGATGGAAAAAGAGCTCGGGCTGTCTTTTAGCTCCAAGCAAGTGGATAAACGAAGAGTGATGTACGCAAAGCATAATCGGCTTACGGAGGCTCCGCTCGATTTTGTGAATCTGCTTAAAACGAATCTGCTCAGCACGATGCAAAAGGTACGTTTTGCCGGAGAAATCACAGCGATCATCGCCAACATTCATAACCTCAAAAACTATGCAACGCTCGGCGATTATTTAGCCGAATCAGCTGCCGACGAGGAAGTAAAAGAGCTGTGGGAGCATCTGGTTTGCTCCAATTTCTTCATCACACCCGAGGACGCTCGCAAGGTTTCAGGCGCAGTGATCAGTGAGTATTACCACAATCTGTTCCTCTCCAGCAAGCCTGTAAACTACATTCTGGGCAGCTGGGCGGTGATTACCAACCAGTTGAAACAAAAAATCCAAACCTCCGGCCGTTGGGATATAGCTTTGCAAGAAGGTGTGGAAAGCATCCGTTATGCGGACAAAAAATTTATTTTGCAGACCAAGACCCGGGAAGAAACTTTTGATAAAGTTATTTTTGCGATGCCGGTGCAGCAGGTCGTAAAGCTTTTGAAAGGAACCGCCTGGGAGCCGTTTCTATCCCCTTATGAATCCAATACCGCTACCGAGGTTATGGTTTATGATGTCGGGCTTAGCCAGGTGGTGGCGCGTCCGTTCAGTTATATCAGCGATATGGATAACAAGCTGTTTATCAGCGATGTTTCGGCAACTGATCATACACTTGTGCCGGAAGGCGGGCAGCTGCTGCAGGGAATTGCCTACTTTAGCGATGATTTCCAAAATGATGAGGATAGAAAGGCGTACCTGGAAAAGAAAACAATGCAAATGGAAGCCTTATTCGACAAGCATTACCCGGGCTGGCGGGACGCCACAGCAGTGAAACGTGTTTCGAAAAAAGCGATGGTGGCGAGCGTGAAAAATATTGCCTCCAATTCGCTGCTGCCGGTGCGCGTGGAGAATGTGCCCTTTTATTTCTGCGGAGACGGCTGCATGGGCAAGGGCGAGCTGGCTGAACGCGCTTTTTCCAGCGCTCGTACAGCGGCACAAGCGATCATCGAAGAAGCGAATCACCTTCTGCAAAATAAGTAAATCAATTGGGGTATGCATGCAACAATTCTTTCTGGTATCTGTCTAATATAGGAAAGGGAAACGATCCTAGTGTTTGGGGGGATTTGTGTGCGAACGCGTAATAGGAATGTTCGGTTGATTACTGTCGTGGCTGCAGTTTTGCTGCTTGCTGCATTAGGCAGTATGAGCTTGAATCAAAATGAGGCAACGAAGCCTGTCTTTGCTGATGTAGAACCCGACGCTCAAAACTCTGGTGCTTCCCCGAAAGTTCCAACTGCGGCCTCCGTTCGCACAGCCGAACCAAGTCTGGCACCGGTTTCCATGCATTACGACCCTTCCGCAATAAAAGTCGGGGATCATCTGACGGGATTGAAGTTGATCAAGATTGAATCCGGGACGTACGGTAAAGGCTCCATTGTATCCGTTTGGGATGGTGAGCTGCAGCTTAGCGGTACTTATGAATATTTATATCAAGAAGCTGCCTACAATTCAGGGCAAGTGATCTTCATTCCAGATGCCGCTTCTGCCGCCAAGCTGCCTCAGCCTAAGGCTTTTGAAGGGCAATCGATGCGGTTTGTGCTTCATTTCACTAAAGCTGAAGATAAACAGAAATTCGGGCCGCCCGGATCAATGGGAAGCGCTGCCCTGATTATAACTTCATATGCCTCTGTTTATGCAGGGATACTGGAGGGAACATCAGATATTGCAGCCGTTCAAACGGTTTCCGATGTGCAGGTTACACTTCCTCCGATAACACAAATTTCTAATTCCGAATTGGATGGTGCTTTGAAAGATTTCCCGGTTTTGAAGCAATTGGAACTGACATCCGATATAGAAACTTTGCGGAAAGTTCAGGATTGGATTTACAATGTAGATCATTCCCTCCTCATTGGACTGGCGCATAGTGGCAAGAGAATCAGCGTCGACCAAAGAGAACGGATTCGGATTTGGTTATCTCAGGCTTTTACAGATCAAAAGGCGTTTCAATTGCTGGATATTTTGGTGCCGGCATCGGAAGGCGGCAACATAATGGGCGGCGGGTTATCCGGTCTTCGTGCAAGCTCAGAGGTCAGGGAGCTTAAAGACCAGAAATTCGTCAATGAAAAAGACGGAACCGTTACTTATAAAGTAACGTACGTTCTACATGGTACTCAGGATGCTTATCTGAACTGCCAGCTTGTACCAGTCGACAGCCAATGGAAAATTGGGGTCTATACAATTGGATATTATTAAATTTAGATCTCAAAAAGACTAACTGCAATTTGTACATCTAAAAACTCTGGCTAGTCTACTTTTAGGAGCGTCAAATGTATAACCTGCATCTAAAAAGTCAGTTTTTGCTCAAACCCAGCTTATTTCATAAAAATAAATGTATGTTCTACATCTGAGCACCCCGTTGGACAAGAAACTCTGAAATTAGATGTAGGTTTTACACTCTCATTGCCTAATTAACTGAATGACGACAGGGCTGTACCATCAGAGCCATTTTCATGGCTCTGATGGTACAGCCCTGTATTAGCTACATCTGAATAAGCATATCGCCGTCAAAGTAGTACACATACTTTCCGGCCAAGGGCCGATTCCAAATATACTCCACAGCGCGGGCATACAGGTCGATCTGCAAACGATAGCGCTCGCTTAGTTCGTCGATGCTTCGACCTTCGGTCGAATCTGTTTTGTAGTCGACCATAACGAGACCTTGGTCGTCTTCAAAAAAGCAGTCGATAACCCCTTGGATTAGAACGGTTTCTTTACTTAGTGTCATGTCCGTTTCCGCATCCGTGTAAACCTCCTGAGCAGGAAGTCCAAAGCTGAAAGGGACTTCGCGTTCCACCTTGCGGGCTTGTATCATTCTTTGGCCGATGTCCGTCGCAAAAAAGGTCAGCACGGGCTTAATGTCGACGACTTCAAACTGAGCTTTGGTTAAGAGATTTCGCTCCAGCATATGGTCAAGATGGGCTCGTACACTTTCTGCGGTTGGCTGTTGATCCAGGGACAGATTCTGCATCACCGCGTGAACCACGGTTCCTTTTTCGGCAGCCGTCAGCTTCTTTTCTTCCATAAATCGAGGCCTGCGTAATACAGTTGTGCGATATGTTTGATGACCGGAAGAAGATCCAAATGAAGCTGTGCCAAATGCCCTTCCCGTCGGATATTCCAAATCCTGCGGCATTCGGTTCGATTCCGAGAGTCGCTTCAGCTCCGAAACGGTAGTTTTGGCGAACCATTTTTGCGCGTTCGGGTACGCATATTGCCAAGACAGCTTGCGCTCTAATGCTTCTTTCCATTTTTCCTGAGTTGGAACGATGTCCAGATGACGTAACGCTTCAATTCGGCTTACTTCCATAGGAATCGACTGGGCAGCTTCACCTGAAGCCATGAGCTCGGCAGGATTCACTATTGTGAGCTTCCACTGGGATGGATCCTTGAGCAATCGGTCTGCTGGGATGTCCCCCATCCCCAAGCGGCCTCTCCAAAGCTCCGCGTCGGGATGACGCAAAAGCGCAGGACCTATCCAATCCAGGTAACAGCGTGCTTTAGCCAGTTCATAATCGGGAAGCAGAAAATCCGGTGCATGTACATGGCGGGACCAGGCCCGAAGCAGCTTGTCCAAGGATTTGACCGTCCCCAGCAATACCAGCTTCTCTCTTGCTCTGGTAAGGGCTACATAGAGAATACGCATTTCTTCGGCGAGCATTTCCAGCCTCATGCGTCTTTTGATCGCGAGTGAGGGCAGTGTCGGATAGCTGATGCGCAGAGCCGTATCGACGAATCGAGGTCCGAAGCCCAGCTCCTTGTGAAGTAAAAAGGTGTCATTCAGATCCCGCTGATTGAACAGCTTGGCCATTCCGGCCGCAAAAACAACGGGAAATTCGAGCCCCTTGCTTTTATGGATCGACATGATACGAACGACATCCTCTTGTTCCCCGAGCGCTCGGGCGGTTCCAAGATCTCCCCCGCTGTCTTTCATCCGTTCAACAAATCGGAGGAAGCGAAACAGTCCGCGAAGGGATGTGCTTTCGTATTGTCTGGAGCGATCATAAAGGGCCCTTAAGTTGGCTTGACGCTGAAGACCGCCTGGCAGCCCTCCGGCAAAATCATAATAACCCGTTTGTCGGTAAATGCTCCAGATAAGATCAGCCAATGACCCTTGTCTGGCATCGGTGCGCCACTGCTTCAAACGGTTTAAAAAAAGCGGCAGCTTGTGAATAGTGGGTTCACTGTTATGAATACTGGCCCCATAATCCACAACAGCATCATAAAAGGCGGAAGTCCGCGATCCCGCACGAATTTGGGCTAATTCATCAGCGGTTAAGCCGACGATGGGCGAGCGGAGAACCGCAGCAAGCGGCACATCCTGATAAGGATTGTCGATCACTTTAAGCAGCGACAGCATGACTTCAACTTCCGTTGCAGAAAAATACCCTGTGCTAAGATCTGCATAGGCCGGAATTCCCTGCTGCTTGAGCTCTTCGATGAAAACAGGCGCCCATGCCGAAGTAGCACGCAGCAGTACAACTATATCACGATAAGTAACCGGCCTCGTTCCTCCGGTCCTTTTGTCAAACACCTCAAAGGGAGCAGCTTGATCCATCACGCTCCTGATTTGCTTGGCAATGGCTCTTGCCTCCAGCTGTGCGGTTTCCAGCTCCATGGCTTGCATGACAGGATCAGACCCTTCTGCCATTCCTTCTTCTGTATCTGTGATCTGATCCTCAACATCGGTATGCTCATCCGAAAGAGCATCCATTTCTTCCGTGTCAGGCGAATCCGAGGCTCGATCCACAATCACCATTTCCACCGAGCAGTCTCCAGAGGGAGCCGGATATCCTGCTCCATAAATCAGCTCTGCACGATCATCATAATCGATTTCTCCCACAGATTCGTTCATCATCTGTTTGAATAGAAAATTGACGGCGTCCACAACCTGTGTCCGGCTCCGGAAATTGCGCGCTAAATCGATCCGCAGCCCTTCACCGGATGCTGGCTCCGATTTATAAGCTTTATACTTCTCCAGGAACAGTCCCGGATCGGCAAGCCGAAACCGGTATATGCTTTGTTTCACATCTCCCACCATGAATCGGTTTCCCGGCTTTGGGTGAGAAATCATCTCAACGATAGCTTCCTGAACACGGTTCGTATCTTGATACTCGTCCAGCAACACTTCAACAAACTGGCGGCGATATTCAATAGCCGCTTGCGACGGAATAAGCCCATCCGGCACAGATGACGGATCACTTAAGATTTGCAGGCAATAATGCTCCAGATCCGCAAAATCAATTAAGCCCTTCTCTGCTTTCGCGGACTGATAACGGCGGCCAAAATCCAGTACAAGGTCCACCAAAGTATGTAGAACGGGAGCAAGCTGACGAATCTCTGCATCAAACTGCTCGGGAGCTCGCCCAAACAGCTCCTCACCGATTTTGCCCACTCTCTCCTTGGCTTGATTCCGCAGCTCTTTAACCTGCTCCTGCAGCTCTTTATCGAAACCGTCCCCTTTACAGGGCTTTAGCTTCCCGAATGAAGCCCCCTGGAAAGCGAGAAACATCTCATTCCAAGAGCCCTTTGCTGCAAAAATCAAGGCTTCTACCAGCCGAAGATCTTCTTGTAAATTATCCAGATAAGGAGCTGGCCCCCCCGGCTCCTCAGCCAAATCACGGGCTTGACGGAGTAAATCAGCAGCACCATTGAGCTCGAGGCGGCAATCCTGGATCAGACTTTTTTCCCAGATTTCTTTAACCGCCGCTTCCGAGCCCGCCGCAACAAGCCTTTGTGCTTCTACTCCGTCGATAGTTGATGTCTGTGTCTGCCCAGGAGGTCCAAACATGGATGCCATCAGTCTGAGCCATTGTTCTGGCCATGGGTGACTGCGTGAAACGTCATACAGCTTTTGCACAAGCAGCATTAACGCATCATCGCTCCGATCTCCACTGAAGGAATCAACGAGCCGCCAGAAGCTGCTTTCCGCTTCGCTGCCCGCATAATATTCCTCTAGAAGCTCCTCAAGCAGATCCTGTCTTAGCAGCTCGGCTTCCGTTTCATTGGCAATGCGAAAACCCGGGTCCAGACGAATCAAGCTAAAATATCGCTGGATAACTTCCAAGCAAAAAGAATGCAGCGTGGTAATGGAGGCTCGTCCCATCATGGCCAGCTGCTTGCGCAGATGATGCGATTTGGGTTGCCGGGTGAGCTCTTTTTCAAAGGCTTCACGAATCCGGTGCTTCATCTCGGAAGCCGCCGCCTTGGTGAATGTGGCTACCAGAAGCCTGTCCACATCAACCGGCTCCGACTCATCCGAAATGCGCCGTATGATTCGTTCAACGAGCACGGCTGTCTTTCCCGAGCCTGCTGCAGCGGCAACCAGCATATCCCTGCCGCTAAGCGAAATGGCATCCCACTGTTCATCTGTCCACGTGCTGCCTATTGGTTTTGTTTGCTGTTCATGCTTTGCCATTTTGCTTTGTTCCTCCTTCCTGTTGTTTATTCAAGGATAAACGTCTACACCGTCCTACATGACGAGCGTGTTTATCAAGGTTGATGCTAAGCAAGATAAATTTAAAAAAATTATACTTCTTATCAACGAACAACAGCTTCTATCTCGGTCCAAACCTGTTCCTTGCCGCGCTGTTTCCATGCCCGCATTTCGTTCCCCTCGTACAGCGGATCAAATTGGCAGACGGACCGGTACGAGCATTGCTGGCAAGCAGCCTTTTTCCCGATGCGATATGGAGCTATCTCCACATGGCCTTCAGTAATCCCTGTTCCGATTTGTATAATTTGCGATCTTACATACTTGCGAAGAGAATCCCATTGCACTGCTGTGGCTACAGATGAGCTGCTGTAGAAGCTGCCGTCTTTTTTCATCGCGACCGGTAATAACTGGGAATGGCCTGGAGTATGTTTTAAATGATTATCCATGCGGTGGACAATATCCGCATCCGCTGTAATGAGGCCTCTCATTTTGAACCGCTTGCGCAGCGCTTTTTCGACCTCTTCGGCATTAATTGCGTTAGTTAAATGCAGCATCGGATTATGCACATGAAAATAGAGCACACCGGCGGGGAATGCCTCAATACCGAGCCATTTTTCCGCATGCGTCAGGACTACGTCCAAATAAGTGAGCATTTGCAGCGAAAGTCCATAGTATACATCGGACAAGATCAGGTTCGTTTGTCTGGATTTGTAATCAATAACTCGAAGTAAAATCCCTTGTTCCCCTTCCGCACAATCCAAACGGTCTATGCGGCCGATGATCTCCATCGTACAGCCATTATCCAGCTGCAAATCAAGTGCCGGCAGTTCTTTGCCCGGGCCGAAATCGATCTCGAGGCGCAGTGGAACAAATTCTCCGCGGCGCGCATGTTCGCTAAGCATGACGGCTGTCTTCCCGACAACCTGTTTTAATTTTCGGGCTATATACTGAAACCGGCTGGAGCTAAGCAGGATCTCGCCCTGCAGCTTGGGAGCCAGAACATCCACGATGCCTGAAGAACGCTCCATGATGGCTTCCTCGGACAAGGACCCCCATTCCACCTGCTGCTGCCCAAGTTGCAAGGCAAACTCACTGATTGCGGCGTGGAACAATTGGCCAATATCCGGCGCATCCAGTCTGTAGACCCGTCTTTCCTGCAGCCTGAGGCCATGGGAAACAAAATGAGAAAACGGACAGGCCACAAATCTTTCCATTCTGGAAACACTGGCCCGTAAATGGGTTCCGTACAGCAGTTGGCTCGACTTCGGACTGAGGCTTGTTTCACGATTGGTGTAAACCAGGCTTGTTACCATCGATTGCAGCCTTGGCGCCCACTCCGGCCGCTCTGCAAACCAATTGTACGCATCCCACCACAATTCGTTCATTCGGCCGCCCTGCATCCAATGCTTCATGCGCACAGCCATATAGGATAGAGCTTGTGAGGGGTGAGCGATATAGTCAAATTGTTCGCTGGCATCCATGTCCGGTGAAGGATCGGCATAGAGCAAATCAGGTTTCATTGTTGGAAAAAGCGAGCGAATTTGCCGGATGAGCTCCGAAGGCAAAAGCATCTTGCCTTCCTCATCGGCAAGCGGATAGCTGAGCCATAAACGCTGGCTGGGTACGGTGAGCGAGGTGTAAATGATAAACGCCTCATCAAGCAGCTTGCGCTCGCTGCCATGCGCCATCGGCAGTCCGGACTGCTGCAGCAGCTCCCGTTCCCCTTCCGTCAGGACACCGTTCTCCTGCATCTGAGCCGGTATAACACCATCATTGACGCCAAGCAAATATGCATACTTGATCCCGCTTGAACGAGTGCGGTCCATACTTCCGATCAAAACCTGATCCATTGAAGGCGGAACCAAGCCCAGTTTCATGCTTTCCAGTCCTGTATCCAGGAGACCGGCAAATAACTCGAAGCTGACCTTTTGCTCCCCCATGGTCTCCACAAGCTGATCCAGCATATCCATGACATTGTTCCACAATTGTCCGTGTTCGCGGGCTTTACCGGGCTTCCCTGCCACAAGTGCGGCAAGACTCCATGCATCCAGCTTGTCTGCTGCCTGAACATCCTGCAAAAGCTGAAAGAGTGACTCTACCTGCTGCTTCACAGTCTCGGATTGCTTCAATCCGAGCGCAAAGGCATGGATGGGCTTCACAACCCAGTCACGGCTAATCTGGATTTGCTGCAAATAGATGTCCTCTACATTGGAGGTCTGGTCTGCAGACGAATCCAGCCCTGCCTTTAATCGATAAGTCCATGGCTTGCCATTCGTCCATCTGGAACCTCTAATCCCAAAAGCCAGCACATAGTTTTCCAGTTGGTCAAACATGGCTCGTTGTTCATCCAGCTTATCTGCTGCGGTGAGTGGCGCCAGCAAGTCCGTTTTCACACAGCGAAAAACAGCATCATAATGCCAATTATGCTGCACAACCTCAATTGCAGAGCGAATAAATTCGACCAGAGGATGATGCAGTACGGTTCGCTTTTCGTCAAAGAAATGCGGAATTTCATAATCCGTCAAAGTCGAGTGAAGCAAATCATTATAGCTTTCCATGTTTCTTACCATAATGGCAATATCGCGATAACGAACGCCTTCATTTTGGACTAATCGCATGATATCCCTGACGGCTCCATCCACTTCCGCCCTGCGGTTGACGGCTTCCTTCAGGACCAACTGATCCGCCAGAGCGCGATGTTCCGTATTGGATATCTCAAATGTATGCTTACTCCCGCCGATTCTGTGCTCAAATGCCTGCTCCAAATGAAGCAATGCGGGACTATCTACAAATCTCGGAGCCATTGGCGCATCCAATAACAGGATCTCCGGTGCATCGGATCCCAGCCTGGCGGCGATCTCTTTAAGCTGAATCAGTGTTCTTGCCGTTGGATGAAAAACATCCAGCTCGTCAGGCTCATCCCCCGCTTCCCAAGCACGATCCAGACACAAAGTAATTGTGACCTGCTTGCAATGCTGCATTAGCTGCTCCAAAACTGCAAACTCCTGAGGAGTAAAGCCATGAAAGCCATCGATCCAAATCGCCGCATTTTGCAAATAGTCGGATGCTTGGAGCTGCTCGGCCAGAAGCGTCAAGTAATCCTCGCCATCCAAATATTGGCGTGAAAGCTCTTGCTCATACTCCTTATAAACCAGCCGGAGATCATGCAGCTTGTCAGTTAAGAGTCTGCTTTCCCCTAACAGTTCAGCCTTTCTAAATTCATGCTCCTCAAGCCGATCCGCACTTACACAATATCGCTTAAGCTCTGTGAACAGCTCGTTGACTCGATCCACAAAGCCGAGCTGTTCCGTGGAGCTGTGAAACAAGCGGAGTTCATCTTTTCGTTTATGTAAAATGCCGTACAAAAGCAGTTTCTTTCCAATATCGTCTATGGGCAGTCTCGCGGTACCTCCCTGCTCCTGCATAACGCGCCAGGCAAGACGGTGAAAACTGAGTACCTGCGCGCGAATCATCCCTCTCAGCTCTGGTGAAGAAACTAGTACATGCTCCGCTTGAAAGGTGGCCTGCTCGGGCACAAGCAGGATGAGCGGTGAGCCATCCGGCTGCTCCATCAGTTTGGAGCTGATTTCATCCAAGCATTGCTTGCTTTTACCGCTTCCTGCTCTGCCGATTATATATCGAATGGACATGGAGTTCCTCCTTGCTCAATCATCTTTTCTATTCTTTAATTCTATCATAGTTCGATCTCTCTTTTTTCGACAGATTCAGAAGCATAAAAGTTACTTGCTTAATAAAATATCCTTTAATTCGCTGAAATTGTTTATTTTATCCACGTTTACTCGAATATCTGCGTTTTTGTAATCCTTCTCAAGAAAAATGGCCTTCATTCCTACTCGCCAAGGAAGCACATAATCATTCTCATAATCATCGCCGACAAACAGGATTTCTTCCGGTTGGCATCCAGCATGTTGCAGCGCTGTTTGGTAAATAAATGGAGACGGCTTCCTCCAACCGCTGTTAATCGAAGTAACTATAAATTCAAAAAAATGATCGGCTTTGTTCAACTGCAAGAGCTCTTCAATCCCATCCTGTACCATGAAGTTCGAGACAACGGCCAGCTTATAATGCTTTGCAAGATCAGATAAGACAGCCAATACATCCTCCTTAATGAAGCACTTGGACTTGTAGGTATGCCAAAAATGGTCATATAAATGCTTCGCTGCCTCATGTTTGGAGCTGCTCGGGATGGTTGCAGTTTTTTCAACGACACCTTCCATCCTTTTTATCCATTCATATTCTTGATTCGGTTTCATCCGATGGTTAAGCTCTCTCTTTGAGTCCAGATACAACAATAAAAATTCATTAAAATCCGCCCAGTATGTTTCCACGCCGGACCCGGAGAATGACCAGAATGCATAATCACTCTCACATGGAAGCTCATGTAAATCCACAATGGTTTCCATACAATCAAAGAAAATGTATTTAATCTTGTGTCTCATTGATTTCTCCTGGTATTATAAGTTGATAATTGCCTCGTTATTGTTCTTATGGTATTATTATTTAACAAAAGACCAAGTGCGACTAACACTTGGCCACGACAATTGGCTTGGATGGGATTTCCCTTCTGAGCTTACAAAAGGACAAAAACCCACCTTTGGCGGTCAACCTTGGGGTGGGTTTTTACTTTTTCTTATGGGTACTGCTGATGTATGTCAATTGAGCAATAATAAACATGCCAAAAAGAAACATGATTGATAATGCGTCTTTTACTTCCATGGCATCACCTCCTTTCGAAGGGAAACCACGCCCACCCAAGATTCAATTGTAGGTATATTATACCTGCTATTTTAAATACGTACAAGTGTTCTGTTATTCAAATAACAGTTACCGGCTGCGCACTTCGAAAATGGCAAATTTGAGATAATGGCCCTCATCGACGCCGAGAATGCGGGGATGGTCTTTGCCCGCTTCACGGAATTCGACCAGCCGCAATATTCTACCCGCGTCTTTCGCAGCTTCATGAATCGTATTCAGGAAAAGCTCTGGATGGATATGATACGAGCAGCTTGCAGTAACCAGGTAGCCGCCTTCATTGACCAGCTTCATGCCTTGAAGGTTGATATCCTTGTAGCCTCGGCAGGCACCCTCTACGGCGCTTTTGTTTTTGGCAAAGGCAGGTGGGTCAAGGATGACGACATCCCATGTGCGAGCTTCGCTAACCGGCTTGGAGGTATCTACTTTGGTTTGGCCTTGTCCTGCGGATGCACGCATTTTGCGCTCGTCCAAGCCCTTGACTTGTTCTCTGAGATAGTTAAACGCATCCGCAACGACAAATTCCACACGATCCTCAAAGCCGTTCAGCTGAACGTTTACCCTTGCGCTTTCAATGGCATGCTCGGAAATATCCAGACAAGTTACTTTTTTGGCTCCGTATTTGCAGGCATGAAGGGTAAAGCTTCCCGTATGCGAAAAGCATTCCAGCACGTTGGCGCCATCCCAATAAGGAAAGGACACCACCTTGCCATTGGCGTTTACAGGCAGACGCTGCACCGTACCTTCGTGATCCACTTCCTTGATCTCAATCCCGCCGCGCTTACCCCAACCGGTTATTAACGGTTCAATCGCCGCACGATTCTCTCTCTGATCGAAGAAATATCCCGTCTTCTGGCCCTCCATGATATCTACACGAATGAGAAGACCATTTTCGATAATATCTACATGCCTCGGACATTTCCCATAAAGAACACCGGTCGTTTGCTCCAAGCCCTCCAGCTCACGCACGGAAACATCGCTTCGCTCATAAATACCAGCTGGCGAGAATTGCTCCGCGAGCGCTTGGACGATGATATCCTTGCAGCGGTCCATTCCCAGCGTCAGGAATTGAACAACCAGTACATCCCCGAACTTATCCACGATAAGCCCAGGCAGAAAGTCAGCTTCGCCATAAACCAGCCGATAAGCATCCGCGCTATTCAGAAACCTGCGGCGATGCTCGGCACAGCGGGTTAATCTGATTTTGAAAAAATCAGCCGTCAACTCCTCAAGGGGTTGATAGGAAACGATGCGCACGGTTATCTGCGATTTTTCGTTAAAATAACCAGTAGCCAAATATTGACCCAGGTGATTATGCACCGAAACGACCTGGCCCGGCGTTATTTCGCCTTCCATCTTCTCAATCTCGCCGCGGAATACCCAGGGGTGGCCGGCTTCCAGCCTTGCTTTGCGTTTTTTATGTAAAAATACAGCTGCCATCGCGTGATCTTCCTTCTCTAAAACCGAATTTGGCTCGGAGGCTCTTCCTTGCTTGTCATGCCTGTCAGCATGAATACATATATTGGATGGAACAAGCTTTCGGACCGAAAGGAGCCCTCCAATCATGATTCATTCCATCATCCTGCCATTGCTGGCGGGATTAATTATTTTTCTCTTCGGCATGAAGCTCATGGAATCCGCGCTTCACCGCTGGGCCGGTCCCTATCTTCACCTGTGGCTCGACAGGTTCACGCGAACCCCCATGCGCGGCATGGTCGCAGGCACGGCTCTAACTGCGCTGCTGCAGAGCAGCACCGCCATCACCGTGATCGCCATCGGCCTCGTCAACGCCGGCGCTCTCAGCTTTCCTCGCACGCTCGGGATCATCCTCGGCACGAACATCGGCACGTGCCTCACGACCGAGCTGCTCGGCCTCTACAGCGGCGGCTTCGCTGTGCCGCTGCTGCTCGCGAGTGCCGCCGTGTGGCTCACGGCGTCCTCGCTCGTCCCGGCTGAGCCGGAACAACCGCACCTGCAGCCGTTACCTCGGCTGGAGTTGGCGGTCTCTCCGGCGCGGCCGGACTGGCTGCGCAGCGTGCGCTTCGGCGCGCTTGCGGTGACAGGCTTTGCTCTCGTGATGCTCGGCATCGAGATCATGCAAACCATCGGGCCTGCCCTGCAGTCCCGGGGACTGTTCGTTTGGTTCGTGCACCAAGCGCAGCAAAGCCTGCTGTGGGGCGTACTCGCCGGAGCGGCCGTGACGGCTCTGGTGCACAGCAGCTCTGCCGTGATCGCGATGGCCATGGGCCTCGCCGCGGTGCAGAGCATCTCCGTCGAGCTCGGAGTCGCCATCACGATAGGGGCCAATGTCGGCACCTGCGTAACGGCGATCATCGCCGGGCTCGGGAGCACGCGCGCCGGACGCTTCGTCGCGTGGGCGCATGTGCTCCTCAATGTCGGAGGAGCTGTGCTCTTTTACCCCTTCATCCACCAGCTTGTCCAATTGTCGGACGTCACAACCGGAGAAGCAGCTTCGCAAATTGCCAGATCCCAAACGATCTTCAATGTGATCAGCTCCCTGCTGGCGCTCCCGCTCTGTTACCTCAGTAGCTGGAAGCACCTTCAACACCGTTCATAATTGACACGCCCGAGCTTGTGCCCAATCTAGTCGCACCCGCCTCAATCATGCGAAGCGCAGTTTCCAGATCTCTTACACCGCCGGAAGCTTTTACACCAATCGAAGGCGATACATGTTGGCGCATTAAAGACACATCTGAAACAGATGCGCCACCCGGTCCAAAGCCAGTCGAGGTCTTAACAAAATGCGCGCCCGCTTCTTCAGACAGCTTGCAAGCAGCAATCTTTTGCTCTTCATTCAAGAATCCGGTTTCCATAATAACCTTCACTATGGCTTTGCCTTTGACAGCATCTACTACCTGTTTGATATCTGAGCGAACTGCATCGTGATTGCCTTCCAGCAAGAGTCCGACAGGCAGCACCATATCAATCTCGGAAGCTCCATGCTCCACAGCTTTGACTGCTTCGAACGCCTTTACTTCACTTAGCATGGCACCTAATGGAAATCCAACAACAGCAGCAATCTTAACAGGTGTGCCTGCCAATACCTTACGGCAATGAGCAACCCAGCTGCTGTTCACACAAACACTGTAAAATCCGTACTTCATAGCTTCCTGACACAGATTATCTATTGCCGGACTAAGAGCGTCCGGCTTAAGCAGCGTATGATCGATATATTTCGGAAGCTCTTTCAAATCAAAATCACTCATCGATTATTCCACCTTAATTCCCAATTTGTCTAAAGCTTTGAGCAGCACACTGTGGTTATTGTGATAACCGCCTAGCTTTTGCTGCTTCCAGGCATCTATGGGATTCAGCCATTCTACCCCGCGAATTTCTTCAATTTGTGCTTGCAGCTCACCGCTGGCAGCTTCAATCAAATAATAGTGCACCTCTTTATCAATGACCCCTGAATTTAACTTGCTGTACTGATACTTGATGATTTCTATCGGCTCTTTGATGGTGCCTGTAATTCCCGTCTCTTCCCAAACTTCACGCAGCGCCGTCTGTTCAATCGTTTCTCCCGGCTCCATTTTACCTTTAGCTAACGTCATTTTTCCATATCGGTCTTGAATCATCTGGATAAGCAGTTGATTATCCTTTTTGCAGTAAACGACACCGCCTGCCGAGATTTCCTTCACATCATTCGCTCCTTCCCTTTAAGGGTGAAACAAAGAATTTCACTCCGCATGATGACGGAATGAAATTCCTGCTGCTTCTCATACCACGACCGCTTGGCTGGCCTTGTGTTTATTTACATCAGCTTCCGCTGCTTCCACTTGAATGCCTTTGTTTTCATTAACGCCGGCTTCCATTACCTTCACTCGGCAAATTTCACCGATCTGACTCCGGTCCCCTTCAAAAACAAGCTGCAAATAGTTATCCGAGTAACCCATAAGCGTTCCAAGTTCATCCGCACCTTTGAAATTCCCCTCCGGAATAACCTCCAGAACCTGGCCAACGAACTTTTGAGCATAAGTCAGCTGCATCTTTTCCGATAAATCGATCAATTCGTGAACGCGAGCGTTTTTGATTTCCTCGTCCACTTGATCCAGCATCCGGGCTGCAGGCGTCCCTGTTCGCTTGGAATAAGGGAATACATGCATCTCCGAAAATTTCATCTGCTCCATGAAGCTGTAGCCGGCCCGGAACATTTCTTCGGTTTCACCCGGGAACCCGACAATCACATCGGTGGTGATCGCGACACCCGGCATAATCGCATGAATCTTCTCGATTTTGCTTGCGAATTCAGCTGTCGTATATTTCCTCCGCATCCGCGCGAGCACTTCATCATCGCCCGCCTGCAGTGGTATATGCAGATGACGGCAAAATTTATCCGAGCTGTTCAGCACTTCCAGCACCTCATCGGTAATCTGGCTGGCTTCAATCGAGCTGATGCGAATCCGCTTCAGGCCCTCCACCTTATCCAAATCCCTCAGCAAGCGGGCAAAGTTATAATCTTCGATATCTTCGCCATAGCCGCCGGTATGAATGCCGGTCAAGACGATCTCCTGATAGCCCGCATGGACAAGCCCCTGAGCTTGCCCAATGACGCTTTCTGGATCCCGACTGCGCATAAGACCGCGGGACCACGGGATGATACAAAAGGTGCAAAAGTTATTGCAGCCCTCCTGTATTTTCAGAAAAGCTCTCGTATGATCAGCAAAATCAGGCACATCCAGCTCCTCAAATTGGCGTGTCTTCATAATGTTGCGCACGGCGTTAATCGGCTGGCGCTCCTGTTCAAATTGTTTTATAAGCGGAATAATCTTGTCCCGATCCTGTGTTCCGATCACCAGGTCCACACCGGGTATAGCCATAATTTCCGCAGGTGAAGTTTGCGCGTAACATCCAGTAACGGCTACAATCGCTTCAGGATTGCGGCGTATGGCTCGGCGGATCATTTGGCGGCTTTTTTTGTCGCCTGTATTCGTAACCGTGCACGTATTGATTACATAAATGTCGGCGGTCTGCTCAAAATCCACCTGTTCATACCCTTCATTCTTAAATAGCTGCCAGATGGCCTCCGTATCATAAAAATTCACTTTACAACCCAGCGTGTGAAATCCTATTGTTGGCATCCTAGCTGCCCCCCATTTCTCCGGTTTCATATAAAAGACACGTCAATCCCACCATGGCGGCGGTTTCTGTGCGTAATATTCGTTTTCCTAAGGACACGGATATAAATCCGGCCGCTTCAGCTTGCTGAATTTCCTGCTCCGTAAAGCCGCCTTCCGGACCTACAGCAAATAAAAAGCTCATTGCTTTTTCAGTTTCCAAAGCTTCCTGTATCGCCGTTCTCAGCTGCTTGCCGTCTTCCTTCTCGTAACAAATCCAGGCTGCATCCACTTGATCAGCTTGCCTCAGCAACTGCTTCCAGGAGAGCACCGATTCGACCTCCGGCACCCGGTTGCGGTGCGCTTGCTCGGCGGCTTCCTTGGCTATTTTCTGCCAGCGCTCCGTGCGTTTCGCTTCCTTCTTGGCATCATACTGCACAACTGTTCTTTCCGATAAAAAAGGAAGAAACCGGGCTGCCCCGATCTCGGTCCCTTTTTGAATCACAATTTCCATCTTATCGCCCTTGGGCAAGCTCTGTGCGATCCATACTTTAACTGCCGGCTCCGCATTCATCGGAAGTTCTTCAACGGCTTCTCCCGTTATCGAGCTTTTGTCCAAAGATGTAATGCGTACCCTTGCTTCGCGATCCTTGCCATTGCTGCAGATCACTTCATCTCCGACTTCCGCTCGCATCACTCTTTGCAGGTGGTGTGCGTCATCGCCTTCGATGGTCACGATTTGACCCTGAAACTGGTCGGGACGTAAAAAATAACGCTGCATGCGGCATGCCCCTCTAAAATCAATTTAAGCAATTTACTATAAATCTTGCACATTTCATCATACCTCTAAAATCGGTGAAAAGCTACCCTGTCCAGCAACTGGAACTCCTTTATACTCCGAATCCAAAAATCCATCTCATAGGAATGTTGAATAGCTCTACGATATGGACGCCCAATCCGAAAAGAGGGTCCAGAGTTACCTTTCGCAGCGGCGGCAGAAAGACAATCAACAAAAAAGCCAAGGCTGCGTACTGCTCAAATTTTTGCAGGCTTAGACTGGCTCTAAATGGCAGAATGTCCTGCAGAATCCGATAACCGTCCAACGGCGGAATGGGGATTAAATTGAATATAAACAACATTAAATTTGTGCGAAGAAGAAGTCCGAGAAAGATCTGGATCGCTTCCTGACTTCCATGGGTCATGTGAGTCAACGATCCCGAATAATTAATCAGGCAGATGAAGAATACACTGATAAAGGCCAAAATCAAGTTGCTTACAGGTCCGGCCGCTGATACGACGATCCCCATCAATCTTGGATTTTTGAAATTTCCGCGATTTACGGGTACAGGCTTTGCCCAACCGAATCCGGCAATCAGCAGCAAGATGGTTCCGAAAAGATCCAAATGAACCATCGGATTCAAAGTGACTCTGCCCATTTGTTCAGCTGTGGGATCTCCAAATTTATAAGCGCTGTACGCATGGGCGAATTCATGAAGGGTAAGTGAAATAATCAATACAAGAATATAAAAGGGAAGAATGTTCCAATCATAAAATAATAGTCCACTCAATGAGCGTCACCTACAGCTTTCTGGCTATGATCACAACCCAATCCGAATCATAGCTCTTGTCTATGATCGTGAATCCGGCCGCTAACAGCGCTTTTTCTACATCTGCTTCCTTACTGGTAATAATTCCGGATGCTAGATAGTAGCCGCCCGTTTTGAGCACCTCATAAACATCTTCAACGAACATGATGATGATATCGGCCAAAATATTTGCTACCACGACCTGTACAGGGATCGAAATTCCAAACTCAGAGTTTGCTCCCGTCTCACTCGCATTGAGGACACCAAGCAAATCGCTTAGCTTAATTGTAACCTGCTGCTCTTGTCCGTTTAATCTTACATTTTCCATTGAGCTTGATATGGCTACGGGGTCGAGGTCCAAAGCTAACACATGGTTCGCTCCGAGCTTGGCAGCAGCTATGGCAAGAATGCCTGAACCTGTTCCAACATCAATCACATCATCACCCGGCTGAACAACCTTTTCCAATGTACGTAAACAAAGGGATGTTGTTGCATGCGTTCCCGTACCAAAAGCCATACCGGGATCCAATTCCAGGATCAACTCGCCGGCTGTAGGCGTGTATTCCTCCCACGTCGGCTTAATTGTCAGTCGCTCGGAAATGCGGATCGGTTTAAAATACTGCTTCCAAGCGTTCGCCCAGTCCTCATCATCTACTTCTTTAAGCTCATAAGTCGGGTTTCCTGTGTCGATATCGTACTCGCTTAATTGAACGACAGATGCTTGGAGATGATCCATGATCGTATGCAGATCACTGCCTTCGGAAAAATATCCCTTTATGACAGCTCGCCCTTCGGGTATATCATTGATCGGCAGCTCATACCATTGACCCAGGGATGTATCCCGCTTTTTATTCAAAGTGCCTGATTCCTCAATTGAAACGCCTCCGGCTCCCAGCTCATGAATGAAATTAGAGATCATTTCGATTGCTTCCTCAGTTGTATGTACGGTTATTTCATGCCAACGCATCGCGTTATCTTCCTCCAGTCGTTTGCAGCGGCAAACTGCTTTTACCAGTTACTATGCAATCGCACAAAGCCTATTGTACTATACTTCTCTTTGTGGGTAAAATCAGGTCCGGCAAAAAAAACTACGATAGCACAATTAACAAACAGGATTTTCCTTTCTTTTGTCGAATACATAAGGGACAACAATTTTTGTAGGAGTTGACCCTTTTGCTTTCGAAAAATCGCCTCGGCGCCGCGCCGAAAATTTACTTCAGACCCGAAATGAAAAACTGCCCGCATTGCGGGATCAGATTAAAGCGTTCCCACACTGCATGGAACAAGAAAATTTCAACACTCAGCGGCGTCATTCACGCTTGGAGCATGGCTTATGCCTGTCCCAACGTAGACTGTCCGCACGCTGGTGTCACGTACAAATCAGCTGAAGCGGAAGCGCTGAGTATGAAGCACTCCTCATACAGTTACGATGTGCTCTGTCTCGTCGGCGAACTGCGCTTCAAACAGCATCGCACCTGCAAGGAGATTGCGGATACGCTAAATGAGCGCGGTATAGTGACGAGTGAAAGATACGCACAAACCTTATATGAACGGTATCAAACACTGCTAGCTGCAAGCCTTGACGATTACGTCAAACAAATCTTGGCGGAAACCACAGCACAGAATGGCGGCATCATCCTTTCCATGGATGGCGTCCAACCCGAAAAAGGAAACGAGATGTTATACGTCATCCGAGAAGTATTTAGCGGCACGATTCTAGCGGCTCAGAACATGAAGAGCGGAGCCGCCGCCGAATTACGGACACTTATCGATCCGATTATTGAACTGGGTTATCCCATCGTAGGGATTGTCAGCGACGGGCAGGTTTCCATCCGGCAGGCTTTCGAATCGCTCTTGCCTGATGTACCGTATCAGTACTGCCAATATCATTATCTGAAAGACATCGCAAAGCCTGTTGTGGATGCCGATCGCAAACTCAAAATGGAACTGAAAAAGAGCATGCGCGGCCTGCGGGATATAGAGCGAAAAATCGAGCAAACCGAGAAAAAAGCAATCACGGAAGCACAGGCAAGCGCAAAAGCGAGTCCCCTTGCATTGAGCGATGCACCAGAAGCGCCCTCGTACAAGGAGGTCCAGGTGGCAAAGGGTTATGCCGCTGCAGTGCGCGCTTTACTCCTGGAAGATGGCGAACCACCACTTGATTTGCCCGGTATGCTGATCTATGAACGAGCCCAGGCCATACAGGCGTCGCTACAGCGATGCTTGACTAAAAAAAGAGCCTCATCTTCTTCAGGGTATGGTCAGAATTTTCAGTAAACTAGACGAACTTGGGGTCCTTTATGAAACCGTATGTCGCTGGGCAAAGCCGATTTCACATATAGCGGCGGCGTTGGAGCCGGAAGTAGACAAGACCAGCGAAACGGCTGAATGGGAAATGACTCATGTGCTGAACTGGCTCAAACAGACGTATTCCGACGAGACCGATGCTCCCATGGTCGACAATGTGATCCGCTACTCTCGCGGGTTCTGGAAAGGGTTGTTTACCTGCTACGACCATTATTACCTCCCGCGAACGAACAACGATCTGGAGCAATTTTTTCGGCGGACGAAATCTTGCCATCGTCGGATCACAGGTCTTCGGAATTGGAATAGTTACATCATACGTAACGGAGAAATGATTGTACTTGTTGATGATGCGCTTCGTCAGAAGCACGTCGTCGCCCGTTTACGAACCGTGAGCTATGAAACCTATACAAAGCGCAAAGCACAATGGAGCGAACGACTATCCGAAAGCGTTCAACGAAGACGGTTTAATCGCAATCCCCACAATTTTCTGCAACAACTGGAGAATCAATGGGATCAAGTGTTAGTTTGTTGATTGTGCCGTCGTAGAAAAAAAACATCTGTCAACCAGGGCCTCAAGGCAGCCAGGTCAGCAGATGCTTTTTGGAACTTACGCGATTATCTCTAAGTCAAATATTCGTTGCCATCCCCAACCCATTCGTCATCATCGTTAATTATTGAATCTCAGAGGTCATCCACTTGCTAAATCTCCCCGCCGCCATCTTGGATCACGCGAAGCGCCTGCTCATAAATCGATTCGTCGACGACTGCTGAAAGTAAAATATCCTTTCCGGTTACCCCTGCTACCGGCCCGCTTACACCATCACTTAGTCCGCTTGCGGCAGAATCTGCGGAAACGAGAATTCCAGCATCAATTCTGGGAATACTGGCATTCTGGTTTAGCGCAGCCAAACTGTTTATCCTGTCAGTGGGCGTAAATGGCGTATCTTCTACAATCTCTTCCGGGAAGCGACTGATACGGTCTATCTGAACATCGACGGCTCGCAGGGCTTTAAGCTTGGAAGCAATAGCTTCCGCTTTTGCCGGATCGTTGAAACTAGCAAGAATGCCTTTCTCTGCCATTTGATTGTCCTCCTATGAATTCTCCTGACGGTTATCCGCTTCATCTGCCCGGATCACCGCTTCGATATCATCAACGTCTGCTGCTTCTGACGAGAATTCCACCTGCTCATTTTTGGCAATGGGCAGCTTGCGCTCTTCTTTCTTTTGGTTCGATGTCATGTAATTTCCTCCTCGGGCTTGATCTACCCCTATTGTTCTCACAATGGAGCCCACTCATTCCCACCTGAGATGTATAACCTTTCCCTATTTGCCATAATGAAAATTAATGAGTCAAAACACACTAAAAGTAAGGACAAACTCCTAATTTATCCTGAAATCTGCCCAGTTTTCAATTTAGTAAAGCAAAACTCCTTACTCGCGAACTTATATTCGCTATTACTGAACTTTGGCTCACTATCTCACATTTTATTTTTTACTTCCAAGGATTAGAGATACCAGACTTACTAATAGTAAGACAAAGTTCACTAACTCATCTCCTCGTTGATTACTCCTTAAATGGTCTTATTAAACCAGAATCGAAGGAAAAAAAAGCACACCCTGCTTTCGCAAAGTGTGCTCAGTTCAGTTCGGTTCCAATCTTAATCACCCAAGAAAGCTTTTTTCATACGCTCAAAAATCGATTGCTGCTGCTCGTGCGTGTCCTCTCCGTTCAGCTTGGAGAATTGACGAAGCAAATCTTTTTGCTCGTCCGTCATATTGGTCGGAGTTACGATGACCACCTTGACATGCTGGTCTCCCTGTCCATGGCCGCGCAGCCGGGGTACTCCTTTTCCTTTGAGACGGAAATAAGTGTCCGTTTGAGTGCCAGGTGGGATCTTCAGCTTAACTTTTTCCGTAAGCGTCGGTATCTCGATTTCATCACCCAGAGCAGCCTGGGCAAAGGTTAACGGCACCTCACAGTAAACATCATCACCTTCGCGCTCGAAAAATTCATGAGCTTTAACGCGAATGACGACATACAAATCTCCTGAAGGGCCGCCCTTTGTGCCGCCTTCACCTTCTCCAGATACACGAAGCTGAGCGCCATCGTCGACACCAGCCGGAATTTTAACATGAATCGTGCGTTGTTTCTTCACTTTCCCTGCACCGTGGCAGGTCGGGCATTTATCTTTGATGATTTGCCCCTGCCCATTACAAGCCGAGCAAACCCGACGGTTGACAATGCGGCCGAATGCTGTGTTTTGAATCACTTCCTGCTGTCCGCTGCCATGACAAACGGAACAGGTTTCCGGTTTGGTTCCGGGTTTCGCCCCAGATCCATCACACCTGTCGCAGGTTTCAGTCCGCGGAATGTGAATATCGGTTTCTTTGCCGAAGACCGCTTCCTTAAACTCGATCGTCATTGTATACTGCAGATCATTACCGCGCTGCGGCGCATTCGGATTACGTCTGCCACCGCTTCCGCCGCCGCCAAAAAACATATCGAACAAGTCCCCAAAGCCGCCGCCAAAATCAGCGCCGCCGCCACCCATTCCCTGGTTCGGATCAACGTGGCCAAAACGGTCATACTGGGCTTTTTTCTGGTCGTCGCTTAGAACATCGTAGGCTTCTTTCGCTTCTTTAAATTTCGTTTCAGCGTCAGGAGCTTTATTCACGTCTGGGTGATATTGACGAGCCATGCCTCGGTAAGCTTTCTTGATCTCATCCGCGGATGCCCCCTTGCCTACCCCCAACACCTCATAATAATCACGTTTACTCATTGTTCCACTCCCATGCTCAAGACTACATAGGGAAAGTCAAAGCCAAGGGTAACCCCTTTTGGCTTTGACTTCCCTGTCCTATTGCTTCTATCAGAATAAGCTTACTTCTTGGGTTCGTCAACCACTTCATAGTCTGCGTCGACCACTTTGTCTTTGGCTCTCCCAGCATCAGCAGTGCCCTCAGCACCATTACCGCCTTGGGCTTGAGCAGCTTGCTCATACAGCTTCACAGAAAGCTGTTGAATGATCTCAGTCAGCTCAGCCGTAGCTGATTGAATAGCTTCCAGATCATTGCCTTCAAGTGCTGTTTTCACTTTCTCCTTGGCTGCGTTGGCTTTTTCGACCTCGCTTTGGTCGGCCTTGTCTCCTAGATCTTTGATCGTTTTACCCACGGAGTAGACCAACTGATCCGCATTGTTGCGAGCTTCTACAAGCTCTTTACGCTTACGGTCTTCTTCAGCGTGCGCTTCAGCGTCCTTCATCATTTGATCGATTTCCGCATCGGTCAAACCGCTGGAGGAAGTGATCGTGATTTTTTGGCTTTTGCCTGTGCCTTTATCGAGTGCAGACACATTCACGATCCCGTTCGCATCGATATCGAAGGTAACTTCGATTTGCGGGATCCCGCGCGGAGCCGGAGGAATATCTCCAAGCATAAAGCGACCGAGCGTCTTGTTATCGTTAGCCATGGCGCGCTCACCTTGAAGCACGTGAATTTCAACACTTGTTTGACTGTCCGCATAAGTGGTGTACACCTGAGATTTACTTGTAGGAATGGTTGTATTGCGGTCTATCATCTTCGTAAACACACCACCGGCTGTTTCGATACCCAGGGACAGTGGAGTTACGTCAAGAAGAACTACGTCCTTCACATCACCTGTTAAGACACCTGCTTGCACGGCTGCTCCAAGAGCAACAACCTCATCCGGGTTAACGCCTTTATGGGGTTCTTTGCCGATCAATTTCTTAATAGCTTCCACAACCGCCGGAATACGAGTCGATCCGCCTACCAATACAACTTTATCAATGTCGCTAGCCGAAAGACCGGAATCACTCAATGCTTGACGTGTGGGTCCCAGTGTTCTATCAACCAATGGAGCGGTAATTTCTTCAAATTTGGCGCGAGTCAGATTGATCTCCAAATGCTGGGGAACTCCATCAGAAACGGTAATGAACGGCAAGGATACGGTTGTAGTCAGCACGCTGGAAAGCTCTTTTTTAGCTTTTTCTGCTGCATCCTTCAGACGCTGTACCGCAGCTTTATCTTTACTCAGGTCGATGCCCTGTTCTTTTTTGAATTCAGCTACCAAATAATCTATGATCAATTGGTCAAAATCGTCACCGCCCAAACGGTTGTCCCCGCTTGTTGCTTTGACTTCAAAAAATCCGTCGCCAAGCTCAAGAATCGATACGTCGAAGGTACCGCCGCCAAGGTCAAAAACGAGGATCGTTTGATCTTCTGTTTTTTCCAAGCCATATGCCAGGGCCGCTGCCGTTGGTTCGTTGACAATACGCAGTACTTCAAGACCTGCCACTTTACCCGCATCTTTAGTCGCCTGACGCTGACTGTCATTGAAATATGCAGGAACAGTAATAACCGCTTGTGTAACTGTGGTACCTAGATAAGCTTCCGCATCAGCTTTAAGCTTTTGCAGAATCATGGCGGAAATTTCTTGCGGAGTGTATTCCGCATTGTCAATTTTCACTTTATGATTGGTCCCCATGTGGCGCTTGATGGAGCTGATTGTTTTATCCGGATTCGTGATGGATTGACGCTTTGCCGTTTCTCCGATTACGCGCTCGCCGTCCTTTTTGAAGCCTACAACAGAAGGGGTTGTACGATTGCCTTCCGCGTTAGGGATAACAACGGCTTCTCCGCCTTCCATAACGGCAACGCAAGAGTTGGTTGTACCTAAGTCAATTCCGATTACTTTACTCATGATATGATGAGCCTCCTTTTATGTGTTTTATCATTTCGTTTGTCCACGTTTATACACTTACTTTCACCATAGCGGGGCGAACGACCTTGTCTTTCAATAGATACCCCTTTTGGATCTCCTCAACCACGATGCCTTCCTCATGCTCTTCAGATTCAACCTGCATAATGGCTTGATGGAATTCCGGGTTAAAAGGCTGGCCGACCGCTTCAATAGGGGTCAAGCCTTCCTGTGCAAGCAGTTGATCCAGCTGGCGGAAGGTCATATCCAGTCCTTTCACCAATGCTTCAAAATCCTTCGTATCCTTGCTGGATGATAATGCGCGTTCGAAGTTATCGACTACCGGTAAAAGCTGCTCAATCAGCTTCAATGAAGCGTATTTGGCAAATTCCTCTTTCTCCAGTCTCGAGCGGCGCCGAAAATTATCAAAATCCGCTTGAACCCGCAGATAACGTTGTTGGTTCTCTTCTGCTTGCTTACGCAGCTCTTCGAGCTGGGTGTCTGCCGCAGCTTCTTCAAACTGTTCCTCGGATTGGATGGGTTCAGCCTGCTCGTCAATGATAACCGCTTCTTCAAACTGCTCTTCCGATTGAATCGGTACATCTTGCTGATCATTTTTTTCTTCGGCGGCTGTATATGTACCCTCCGATTTGTTATTTCCAGTATTCAATCTCCTTCACCTCCTTAACGTAGTCCGCAGGTATTACGCAGCCTGTTACAAATGGCCGCGCATCCATCTCTTTAGGCGTAAGTTTGCCCATCTTTATACTTCTTCAAAAGGCTGCTTCATTTTGATCACGGTATGAATTCTGAGCACGGCAGCGGCCACTTCACCGGCTGCCCGAAGGGCATGGATCTTCACATCCGTTGGATCCAGAATGCCAGCCTCAAGGAAGTTGGTCACTTTGCCGGTGTCGCAATCGATACCCATGGCATCATTGTCTTCGGCAAGCTGAGCGGCCCTCAGCTCCTCAACCTTCTCCAGCGGATTATATCCCGCATTGATGACGATTTGCGAAAGCGGCCTGCGCAGCGCCCCGGCTACAGCAGCAACGCCGAAGCCTTCCAGCCCTTTGAGCGTTTCGCGATGCCGCTCAAGCTCATGGGCTACGGCCATCTCCACCGCGCCGCCGCCGGGCAAATACCCGCCGCGGATGGCGGCCTGCACTGCCGCCGCGGCGTCCATGGCAATGCGTGCCCGCTCGCCGATGACCTCGCGCGTAGCTGCGCCGACAATGACCGTGACGAACGGCTCGCCGCGTCCTTTGGAGATGCGGATTCGAGCCAGCTTCTCATCGTAGACGGCTTGGCCGGCATGGCCCAGGGCCGCTTCCAATTCATGCGCGCTCTTCTTGAGCGCGGTTCTTCTTAGCGGCTTGGCTCCAGTATGCTCGCAGAGCAGCTGCAAATCCTTGCGGGGTACCCGCTGTACGATCAGGATGCCATGATCGGAGCAAAACTGCTCGGCCTCCGGATCGGCTCCGCGATCTACCGCAATGAGGCCGATCCGCAGCTCCAGCAGCTTGCCAAGGCTGTTGCGGAACTGCTCTTTCAGCTGCATGTAGCGCTGAAAGCCGGCCTCCGTAACCAGCGATTCCTCGCTGACCGACTCGGGCTCAAAAGCATCCTGCAGCACCAAAACGTTGGCTGCGTGAATTTCTGTAACCATATGCAGATTTATTGGTTTTTGATTCAATATGATGCCGGGCCACACCTCGTTGTCCGCTTCATCATGGGAGATGATGCAGTCCGAGAAACGGCTGCCCGGCTCCCGGAGCTTATCTTCACCCAGCTGCCGGGCCGCCGCAATCACCAGATCAGCGATCTCGCTTTGCTCGCGGCCGGCCGTGAAGGCGATCCGCCGAAGATTGGGATCATCCAACCCTTGAATCGCTCTGCTTCGCGATCGCAAGCTCTGGATGGCAAGCTCTATTCCCTCCTGCATCCCGCTTACGACCTTGGCAACCGGAACACCACGGGTTACTTGCGCAACCCCCTCGCCCACCAGAGCCCCTGCCAGCACGGTTGCAGTTGTAGTACCGTCACCGATCTGCTTTTGCTGGGATCGAGCCACCTGAATCAGCAGCCTGGCTGCCGGATGGGTGACATCCATCTTCTCCAAAATCGTGACTCCATCATTCGTGATGATGACTTCTCCCTGTAAACCAACGAGCATCGTATCGAGACCCTTGGGACCGAGTGTGCCTTCGACGGCTGAACAAATCGCCCGAACCGCCGATGCGTTATTGACGAGCGTAGAGTATCGTTCTTCTCCGTCGCTGCTTCCCTGCCCTGCTCCACTCATCGATCAAGCACCTTCTTCGCTAAGCATAAGTTTTATTTGCCGTACCAACGGCTGAGGGATACCTCCAGATGCTTGGACACAACATTCAGCAAGTTGATCACCCTTGCATATTCCATTCGAGTCGGGCCTATGATTCCTATCGTACCTATCGGACTATCTCCTATTGAATAGGAAGCTGTAATCAAGCTGCAGTTATGGATGGCTGCAATGCTGTTCTCCGATCCGATCTTGACCTCCACTCCTTCTATAGAAGGAGTAAATAACCGGATGAGTGTTGGCGACTCATCGAGCAGATCGAGGATGTTTTTGATTTTATCCACATCCTTGAATTCAGGTTGAATCAGCATATTCGATGTACCGCTTAGAAAAATGCGATCTTTCTCATCATTTTGAAGCACGCTTTCCACAACGGAAATCAAATCCTGATACCCGCTCACATACTTGCTGAGCTCAGTGGAAATCTCGTTATACAATTTACTTTTAAACTGCAGTAATGGCACATTCTTCAGCCGCGCATTTAAAATGTTGACGACCTTTTCAATCTCGGACATAGCCATGCCCTCGGGAATCGTGACCGTCTTATTTTCAACATGTCCCGTATTCGTGACAATGATAGCCACGGCAGTGGTTTCGTTCAATGGAACGATCTGCAGGTGCTTCAGCGTCGTGCTGAAAACCTCCGGGCCAAGAACAACCGATGTATAATTGGTAAGACTCGAGAGCATTCCCGCAACGTGCTGAATGACATCTTCCATCTCCTGAATTCTTTGGGCAAAAGTAATCTTCATCGCATCCAGATCTTGACTGCCCAAGCTTTCTTGCTGCAGCAAATGATCGACATAATATCGGTAGCCTTTATGCGAGGGTATCCGGCCCGCAGAAGTATGAGGCTGCTCCAAATAGCCCATCTCTTCCAGGTCAGACATCTCGTTGCGAATAGTCGCAGGGCTGAAGCTTACATTGCCCCGTTTGGAAATGCTGCGGGAACCGATGGGCTCTGCAGAGCGAACATAATCATCAATAATGGCGCTAAGAATCATGCGCTGACGTTCAGAAAGCATATATAAGCCCTCCCGCTAATGATTTCGTTAGCACTCTTATTTGATGAGTGCTAAACTCTAATACAAAAATAACAGACCCGAAGGTCTGTTGTCAAGTCAATCCAGTCGTTTAAGCACGGCGATTTCGTCGCAGCAATACTGTTTTTTGCAGTGCATGCAATCTTTCCAAACCTTCTCGGGAAAAACCTCTTTGGGCACGATGGCAAAACCATTTTTGAGGAAAAAAGCAACCTCATAGGTGAGCGCCATCACCTTGCTTACGTTCATCATACGCGCTTCTTCCAGAAGAAATTGGACAAGCTTCCGACCAATACCTTGACCCTTGTGGCCATCGGTCATGCCAAGCGAGCGAATCTCCACCAATTCCGATCCCAGCCTTGTGAGCGCCCCGCATCCAATTAACTCATGGTCCATCTCGGCAACCACAAAGGTGTCGATTTGCTCATGAAGTGTTTCGCGCGATCTCGGCAGCATTATTCCCTGCTGCGCATAGCCGTGTATAATATGATAGAGCTTCTCCACATCATCTGCGGATGCTTTTCTGACAGTTACTGTTGCTTCCATCTGCTGATCCCACCATTCACGTACATAAAAGCATAAAATCCACATATGCCACAGCAGGATTTTCCGCCCATGCACGAGTGAATTTATGAATAAATATACAACAAACCGTATATTTGCACAAGGGTTATTTTACTCAATAAAAGCTCCAAAAACCTCATTTCCCAGGAACACACCCTGATCAGACAAGCGGTATCCTCCATTGATACGATCTAACAACTTCATTCTTAGCAGTCTATCGAGCTGAGGTTTGAATATGGATTCCATCGTTACACCGAATTGCTCCATGAAATCTACTTCTTTAACACCCTTCAAAAGCCGCAAGCCTACCATCATAAAATCTTCCATCGCTTCTTTCTGCGATACTTCAAAACGTTCCGTAACAGGCAGCCCTGTACGGGCGCTGTTGATGTAAGGCTCGATTCCTTTGACATTGACATGGCGGTGGTTACTCATATAACCGTGAGCACCGGCTCCCAGACCATAATAAAACTGATTGCGCCAATACATCGAGTTGTGCTTGCTGTCATAGCCCGGCTTAGCGAAGTTGCTGATTTCATACTGCGTGTAACCCGAATCCTTGAGGCTCTTCATAATTAAAGCATACATGTCTACTTCTTCTTCCTCGGTCGGGAGGGGAAGCTGGTTTTTGCTATACAAGGTGTGAAACAGCGTGTTCTCTTCAACCTTCAAGCCGTAGATTGAATAATGCTGCAAATCAAGAGCCAGCGCCGCATTCAGTGTTTCTTCCATGATCGAGATGGTTTGCTTCGGCAATCCGAACATCAGATCAATCGAAAGATTGCGAAAGCCAAGCTTCTTCGCGTTTTCGATGCTGCGATACACATCATCCGTATTGTGAATTCGTCCGATGGCGGCCAGCAGCTCGTTGTTAAAGGATTGCACACCGAAGCTGATGCGGTTCACTCCGCCTGATTTCATAACGGCAAGCTTATCTTCGTCGGTCGTACCCGGATTAGCTTCCATCGTAAACTCCAACTGCTGATGGGTCGAAGGAAAATAAGCGGCAACCAGCTTGAGGAAATGCTCCATCTGCTTTGGCAATAACACGGTTGGCGTTCCCCCGCCAACGAAGATCGTTTCCACCTCCGCAGGCGGGTGCAGCTTGACGGTCTGCTCCATTTCTCTTTCGAGCGCATCGAGATAGTCCATCACTGGCTGGCCTTTGAGTACATAGGAGTTAAAATCGCAGTAATGACATTTATTTGTACAGAATGGTATATGCAGATAAACGGCTCTTGGAGCCGCAGAAGTTGTGATCATCGGGAAATTCCTTTCCAAATAAAGCTGCATCAACGATTTTAGTCGTCGATTTTCAAGACGGCCATGAAGGCTTCTTGCGGCACTTCGACGCTGCCGACCTGCTTCATGCGCTTTTTGCCTTCCTTTTGCTTTTCCAGCAGCTTACGCTTACGGGAAATGTCACCTCCGTAGCACTTGGCGAGAACGTTCTTGCGCATCGCTTTGACGGTTTCGCGGGCGACGATTTTCTGTCCGATTGCGGCTTGGATCGGAACCTCGAACATTTGCCGCGGGATAAGCTCCTTGAGCTTATCGCAAATGATTTTGCCGCGATGATAAGCCGTATCGCGGTGGACGATGAAGGAAAGTGCATCCACCTGCTCAGAGTTGAGCAAAATGTCCATTTTAACCAAATTGGATTTCTTGTAGCCGGAAATCTCATAATCGAAGGAGGCGTAGCCCTTCGTTCTGGACTTCAACATATCGAAGAAATCGTAGACGATTTCCGATAATGGAATATCATAGCTGAGCGTAACACGGTTCGTGTCGAGATACTCCATGTTGATGAACTCGCCGCGCTTGCCTTGGCAAAGGTCCATGATCGTTCCGACGTAATCATTGGGAACAATGACTGACGCCTTTACATAAGGCTCCTCCACAAAATCAATCCGCTGCTGCTCCGGATAATTGGAAGGATTGTCAATGTCCATCACATCGCCATTAGTCAGGGTAATGCGATAGATAACGCTTGGCGCTGTCGTAATTAACGGAATGTTAAATTCACGTTCAATGCGCTCCTGGATGATTTCCATATGCAGGAGACCGAGGAAGCCGCAGCGAAAGCCAAATCCTAATGCGGTAGAGGTCTCAGGCTCATAACGGAGCGATGCATCATTGAGCTCCAACTTGTCCAGTGCGTCGCGTAAATCATTGTAATCCGTAGTTTCAATCGGATACAGCCCGCAAAAAACCATCGGATTGATTCTCCGGTATCCCGGTAATGCTTCAGCAGCTGGCTTTAAGGCATCTGTAACCGTATCGCCTACACGCGTATCGCCAACTGTCTTGATTCCGGCAACAACAAAGCCTACATCTCCAACATTCAGCGCATTCACTATCGACATTCTCGGCATGAACGCACCTACTTCAATCACCTCAAAGGTTTTGCCTGTGGCCATCATTTTAATTTTGGAGCCGGCCTTGATCATGCCATCCATGACCCTGACGTACACGATTACTCCTTTATAAGGATCATAATGGGAGTCAAAAATAAGCGCCTTCAGCGGCTGATCAGGTTCACCCTTAGGAGCAGGCACCTTCTCGCAAATCTGTTCAAGAATTTCCTTGATCCCGATCCCGGCCTTTGCCGAAGCGAGCACCGCTTCACTGGCATCCAGCCCGATCACGTCTTCAATCTCCTGCCGCACTCTCTCCGGATCTGCACTGGGAAGATCTATTTTATTAATGACAGGTAGAATTTCCAGATTATTGTCCAAAGCCAAATATACATTGGCCAGCGTTTGCGCCTCGATCCCCTGAGCAGCGTCTACAACCAGCAAAGCGCCTTCACAAGCAGCCAGGCTTCGCGATACTTCATATGTGAAATCGACATGTCCGGGAGTATCAATCAGATTAAGGATATATTCCTCTCCGTTATCAGCCTTATAACCTAAGCGAACGGCTTGCAGCTTGATCGTGATCCCGCGTTCGCGTTCCAAATCCATTTGATCGAGCACCTGCTCCTGCATTTCCCTTGAGGATAGGGCACCGGTAAATTCCAATATGCGGTCAGCCAAGGTAGATTTACCATGGTCGATATGAGCGATGATGGAAAAGTTACGTATTTTTTCTTGTCTGGCTCGAATGTCCGTCATTGCTTCCTGTTTACCCCCACAACTTGCAAATAAGTTTCATTATAGCAGTTGTAGGAAGCAGCATCAATGCTGGTTGCCGCCTTGACCTTGCGTCATCCCCGGCCAAGTACGGTATCAAAGATCGAAACAAACCATTTGATGCCGTGGTGGGATACAATTTGCAGCAGGTCGCCCAGTTTATTTCCAACCAAATTTAACGATCTGCCTTCGATGTCTTCCGGATTTTTTTCCTTTACCGGGGGTGCCTTGGCTATCGATTGTTCCTTCTTGATGGAAGAAGGGGAGGGTGAAGGTAAAGCGGCAACTGCGGCTGTCACTGGCTTAATCGTGCTCTTTTGGGCCGCCGGAGAAGAGATAGGTCCTTGGATGCGTTCAATTCCGGATGTAGCCAAACTGACGCCAAAGAATATGCAGAATATCAGCATGAGGCCAAACCACACCATTTTCATATAAAATCGTGCCACATCCATCCTGCTCCCTTCTATTTCTTTAAAGCAACTGCCGGGGCATTTACTTTTTTCGCATTGAGAATGACTTCAGAGATGGCTTCAGCCAGCCAATCGGTCGTCCTGTAGCATTCTTCTAACGTATTGAACGGGCCGCCTACTTCAATAAGAATGTTGTTCGGAGAGAAATTTTGATTGTACAGACCGTTTCCTTCGTTCTCCGTTTTGGCATGAATCCCTTTGGATATGCCTGGATGCTTGGCTTCGAGGATTTGATGAATTTGATTGGCGAACTCCTCGTTCTTTTTCCAGTTGGGATTTTTGCCGCCTATAATAAAATACACCTGCGCATAATCCTTGTTATCAATCGTTACCGTAGTCCGGCTGCGGGCTGCTGAATCGCGATGAATGTCGAAGTAGTAGTCCAGATCGGGATGAGCGGATACGGCTTCCTGAAGTGTTTTTAACGAATATTTATAGGAATATGGATATTTGAAGTCCTTCACAACACCCGGATATACAGTCGTAGAATGAACAGCTCCGATGCCTACTTTTTCTAAATTTTGGGCAAGCCTCTCACCGACTTGAATGACATTGATCTTGTCGCTGTAGGCCTCATCCGGATTGGTCACCCCTTTTAGCTCTGGCAAAAAGGACTCATTGCTATGTGTTTGATAAATAAAAGCTACATTATTGCCCGCTGATTTGAGCGGCTGAGGGGTCGAAGCAGGCTCCTTCGTTGGATTTGGGGTAGACACGGGAGTCTCGCTGGGACTGTTGTTAATTTGCAAAACCTGAGGACTGGGTACATAGTCGACCGGTTCACTCGGATTCGTCGCTTTGCTCGTTCTCAGCACAGTAGTTTTGTCGAGCTCCAAGCCGGGAACCTCGCTCGCGATCAGACTTTGAGGGTCACGCGGATTAATATCCGTCAAAAACCGAAAAGCGAAATGAACCACATTCCCTTGTGAAAAAGTAGACTTTTGAAAATCGCGATTCAAATGGGGGACTTCCATACCCAGCATATCGATAAAAAACAGGTTGGAAACCGAAGCGGCCAGTCCCTTCATTGAAGATACTGGAGAGGTTGTCACTTTAGCCGCTTGCAAATAGCTGCCAACGGAGAGTAAAACAAAAAACAAAACAGAAGCCATACTAAGTAAGAAGAAGGTTTTCCCAACTGCTCCGGCGCTTTGGAAGGTTTTGCGAATCGGGCTCAGGTTCAGCGTTGCGGATGTCCATTTCATTTATGATTCCTCCTAATCTATCTTACTTAACTCTATGAATTTGGAGCGTTCCATAGAACCATAAATAGTAGGAGATTGAAGTAAAAGAAAAAGAAAAAGGAACCCCTCTGAAAAGTTCCTTGTAACGTCGTGTCTGAATCCCATGTACTTTGCTGGAAGGATGTTTTACATTCTTCTAGCAGATTACGATGAAGAAAAACAGAGCTGGAAAGATGTTTTTCATCGTTCCAGCGTCCGGTCATGGCCCGCTGGGCTTCTTTTTAGCTCTGGAAGGATGTTTTTCATTCTACTAGATATATTAGATGAAGAAAACCAGTGTTGGAATGATGTTTTTCATTGTTCCAGAGTCGGATCATAGCTTAATGGGCTTTATTTTTACCTTCGTACATGTTGATGCTAGAAACCGTGACATGCTCCCATGCCTAAAGGCAGGGGCTTCTCAGATCATCGGGGATCGTATCCTTTCCCCTCCTTGGAGGCTCTATCCAAGCCTAGTCTTTTTTAGGTTACGATACGTTTTTCAAAGCTAGGTTTAGTATGTTAATCGCCGCATTTACGTCCCGATCTGCAACGTATCCGCAAGAACATTGATGCGTTCGTTCGGATAGTGTTTTTTTGACGATTTCACCACAGTTGGAGCATTGTTGAGATGTGTTGTATGGATTCACTTGCACTACTTGACGACCGGCACTTTCAGCCTTGTACATCACGAATTGTACGAGTTGCTGCCATCCTGCATCGACAATGCTTTTTGCAAGATGATGGTTCTTAACCAACCCTAATACGTTTAAATCTTCAAAAGCAATCAATTGGTACTGGTTTACGAGTTTACGAGAAACTTTGTGCGCATGATCTTTTCGCTGATTGGCTACATGCTCATGCAATTTCGCCAATTGATGTACAGCTTTGCTTCTACGTTTCGAACCTTTCTTCTTTTTGGATACGGCACGTTGTAGATGTTTCAATCGTTGTTCACTTAGACGAAGATATTTGGGTGATTCTATCGGTTCTCCTTCAGATGGTATTGCAAGGTGTTTGAGTCCTAAGTCTATACCAACCTTCATGTTTGTTATAGGCAAAGGTTTGGCTTCAACTTCACACGAAAAACAAGCATAGTATTTTCCGTTTTTGATAATGATGGAACAGGTTTTCATCTTGCCTTGCAGTTCTCGATGTAGTTTTATTTTCACTTCACCGATCTTGGATAGCTTTATTTTATTGCCATGGATTGTGTACCCGCCTTGCGGATAGGTAAACGAATCGTACCTCGATTGTGGTTTGAAACGTGGGAACCCTGGAGTCTCGGCTTGCTTCACTCGTCTAAAAAATGCTTGATACGCCTTATCCAATCGTTTCGCAACATCCTGTAACACTTGCGAATGCACTTGCTTTAATGCCGGAATGTGTTGTTTACGCTCGCTGAACGTGTTTGCTTGATCGTAGTAGTTCGGTGTTTTCCCTTCTTGTTTGTAGGCAAGAATACGTTCTTCTAGTAACCGGTTATACAACAAACGGCAGCGTTCAAGAGTAAATTGTATCTTCTGTTTTTGCTCTTTTGTTGGGTATATTCGGTATTTGTAGGCAACAAGCAATACTATTCACCTCGTTCTTTTTGGCTTTCAATATATTTTTTGATTACATCCAGTTGAACTGTACCTACGGTTGCAACAAAATACGAGTTTGTCCATAGGGAAGGGAGTCTACTTTTTAGATGGCTAAACTCTAGTCTTAGCACTCTTGACGTGTACCCTTTCAAATGTTTCACTACTTTGTGGATTCCAAACTGTGGATCGCATTTGATGAGCAAATGAACATGATCGGGCATGATTTCCATTTCAACGATTTCTGTGTTTAACGCTTTAGACTTCTCTAAAAACAAACTTTTTAGCCTTGTATCAATTGGTTCTTTGAGTACCTTTTTTCGATACTTAGGACAAAAAACAACATGATATTTACAATCAAAAACGATATTATGATTACTTTCTACTTTTCTACTCAATGTCATCACCTACAGTAAATTGTACCACAAAAAGTTAATTTAATATAGTTTATCTAACATGTCATCCCTAAAGGGATGCAGAGCAAAGTGCCTTATATCCCCATGGCTAAAGCAAGGGGTTTTACGGCGAATTTGATAATTTGTTGGCCACAAATGTCTTCTCTATCAAATCCTTATTCTAATTTTATCAATAGATGATGCTGTCGATGGACGTGCAAAAAAGCCTTCCTATGGAAGGCCAGGATGGAAGGAGCATTCGTTTCTAATGTGTGTAAGCTGCCACATTATTCAAATCAACTGCTTCGTGCAGTGCTGCATTCAAGCCGCTTGCAATAATATTGGCAATGTCTTCAATGAATTCGTCAATCTCTTTGGGAGTGACCAGTAGATCATAACCGACCGGGCTCAGTACCTCTCGAACCAGCATCAGCCGTTCTTCTTCTCCCATGCTGTCCAAAAGCCCGAGAATTTGTCCGGTATTGCTCGTCTGCTGCTTGAAATGCTTGTGCATCAAATCTATGCTGTTGTTGACGATCGTCGAGGCATACACCACAGTCGGAACGCCTATGGCAATTACGGGTATGCCCAAAACTTCCTGTGTCAAGCCCTTACGCTTATTGCCTATCCCGGAACCGGGATGAATGCCGGTGTCCGAAATTTGTATCGTTGTGTTGACCCGCTCCAGTGATCTGGAGGCTAAAGCATCAATAGCAATCACAAAGTCCGGCTTTGATTTCTCGACAATGCCCAGCACAATCTCGCTGCTTTCGATCCCTGTTGTTCCCAGGACACCCGGCGCTACCGCACTGACAGCACGATACCCCGGGCCCACATCATCAGGCATCAGCTCAAAATAATGTCTCGTCACCATCACATTTTCAACCACCAAAGGCCCCAACGCATCCGGAGTGACATTCCAGTTGCCCAGCCCGATGATGAGCGCTTTGGCGTCTTTGGGTATGCCCGCTTCCGTTAAAAATTTCTCGAATTCCTGAGCCATTTTCGTGGCAACCCGATCCTGCAAAGTGGAATCCTTTTGTCTGAGTGCCGGTACTTCAATGGTGATATAACGACCCGGAAGCTTGTTAATCGCACGCGAGCCTTCCTCATTCATGACATGTATCTTGGTTATTCTGACTCCATTGTCTCTTGTGGTTTCAGAGTGAACTCCGGGAATTTCCTGCCCCTTATTAGCAGCCGTCGCAATGTCGCGCGCTTCCAAAGCAAGGTCGGTTCTCAATTCATATAAAGTTAAATCCATGCACAAGCCCCTTTCATGGTACTCATTGGCTTAGTGTGCAAAGATTACAGACGTCTTATACCAAACAAACATATTCACTTAAAATCTAACGTTATACACGGTCGTAATCGGCTTTCCAATTATTGATCGCACGCTTGATGGCATTAGGCGACAGCTGTTCCCGAAGCGCTTTTTCGCATAAAACGGGAAACGTGGTTAGCGTAATTTTGTGATTTCAGTTTCATGAGCAAATCCTCCTAAATCCTTTTGCTAAATGATCATAAAACAGATTCAATTCCGGAGCTCACCGGAAAGCGTCAATATGGTCGACCGACCATTTCTTGAAGGTGTAAGGAGCACGACCTGTTACTTCTTCAACCGAAGGAAGTACAGCCGAAAATTCTTGACTTCGACTACTCAGGTCAAAGAGAGCATTGACAATTTCCACAGGCATTCGCTTGAGCATGAATTCACGAGCGATGTCGTCCGGGATCGTTTCAAAACCGAGATTGCGGCCCAAAATGTCGCCGATGATGCCCACTTGTTGTCTGGGAGTAACCTTTTCCGGTCCGGATAATGTATAAATCCTTCCTTCATGCCCATCTGAACTTAGAGCTTTAGCGGCAACGGCGGCAATATCCCGTGAATCAATCGCTGGACTGCTGATATCGCCAAAGGGTATCCGGACAATACCCTCGGATCGGATCGAATCTGCCCATTGCAGTGAATTGGTCATGAAGCCTCCGGGGCGCAGGAATGTCCAGGACACGCCCGATTCCCGGACTGCTTGCTCGGCGTTCAAGTGGAGGCGCGCTATGGCGTTTTCCTGGCCAATATCGACCGCTTGCGAAGAGAGCAGCACGATATGCCGAACCCCGGACTGCCGGGCCAGCTGCGGGAAATTAAAGTCGGCGTCCATCGGCAGCATCCAAAATACTTTTTCCACTCCATCCAGAACCGCACCAATATTCTCCAGCTTCGCCAGGTCCCCATATACTGCATCTATACCTTCAGGTAAACTCAACTTCTCCGGATTGCGGCTCAAAGCCCGCACCTCGCAGCCGGCCATGTGCAGCAGCCGAACAACCTCACTGCCAACTGTTCCCGCAGCACCTGTAACTAAAATCATGTTCTTCACCTCTTCATTAGATTGGATTTCCATTTTTGAGTGAGTACGCACCCATAACATACTGATAAGCATCGCCGAACTCGGTGCCATAGCGGAATCGAATATTCTTTCAGACGTTGACTAATCTCAATGTCAGCGCCCCCACGGACAGCAGAAGGAACACAGCTGCTAAACCGAACGAGTAGTCTCTTACGCGCAAGTGAGTGATGATAGCACAGACATAGAACAGAACAATTCCAACTGCTGCCGCCGTCCCGATCATTGGTAAGACGAAGCCTACCAGCAGTCCGAGCGCTCCCGCTGCTTTGAGCCAGCCTAGAGTAGGCAACCAAGATATCGGTACTTTCGCCTTCTCCATGGCTGTGACGATCGGCTTATAGCGAATTAAGTCACATACGGCTCCGAATACGTTATAGGCGATATTCAGGACAGTGATAACGATATATGCGATATACATTATAGACATCTCCTTCTGCTTCGCATAATGCCACAACATTTGAGTAGTGGCCATACCTTCAGCTGTTGTGTGTTAATGTAAGTCTCTGCTTTCCAATAGATAGATGATACCTCATGATTACCCGCCGTACCAGTTAAACCTGTAATGAAAACCACCATTCTTCACCTCTTCATTTGGATTTAATGTATTATGAGTGGGTACTCACCCATAATACATTATAAATACAATTATTTCATTAAAGCACATAAATATCATTCTGAGTGTGTGCTCACTTACTACTATAAAAGCATGATTTGTTTTTGTCAAGAACGAAAGCGTTCAAGGCAAAAGTCCTTTCATGAGCCCCTTCAAAATATTTTCAACAAATTGTTTCCTCGCCTCTTCAGGCTCGTCCTCACCTAAAAATTGCAGGTGAAAGGCGTGTTGAAAACAAGCTCCAAGCAGAAGATCGGCCATGCTGCGAGGATTAATGTCGGAGTTCACCCTGCCAATCTTCTGTTCGGCAAGAACATAAATCGTTACGATTTCGTTAGATCGGTGAGGGCCTTCATTCCGCTGCTGGAAGTCCTGCCTATGGCGGGCGAGAAAATCGGGCTCTGTGAACATGGATGCTGTCATTACGATTGACAAATGAAAAAAATTGAGCGCGGCAAGTGCTATTTCTTCCAGATTTTCTTTAACGGTTCTGGTTCCTTTTCTGCCGGGAAGCTTGAGTAAGACGGCAAGATAAACTTGCAAATGCCTTTTCATGATCTGTATGAAAAGATCCTCTTTACTTTGAAAATGGTTATACAAAGATCCTTCAGAACAACCGGCGATTCGGGCAATTTCTTTGGTTGTCGTCTTGGAAAGCCCATTGGTTCGGATGACCTGCTCGGCTGCTTCGATTATTTTATCGCGGAGTTCCATTTATTTTTTTCCCTCGCATTATTGACAATATTGGTCGCCAGCTATGCATTCATTATGAGTGTGGACGCACTCAATGTCAACATAGAGGATGATGCATTGTTCTTGCAATTTCACATCCATCATGGTAGAATACTTAAAGTTGTCAGCGAAAGTAACGTTGAACGTGTTTTATGAAGTAGGAGGTGAACGTCAATGCCAAATATTAAATCCGCTATCAAAAGAGTAAAGGTCAGCGAAAAGCGCCGTCTTCGTAACGCTTCTCAAAAGTCCGCACTGCGTACAGCCGTGAAAGCTTTTGAAACTACGGTTGCAGGTCAAAATGCTGATTCCGCCAAGGAAGCTCTAGTTGTGGCATCCAAGAAATTGGATAAAGCAGCTTCCAAAGGTTTAATCCATAAAAATACCGCTAACCGCAAAAAGTCTCGTTTAGCCAAAAGGTTGAACGCACTTTCGGCTCAAGCTTAATTTAAACCCCAAACATAAACGACAAAAGTCCACTCTCTTGTGCAGAGGATGGACTTTTTTTCATGCTCCAGGCTTTATGCGCCAAGCTTCAGCAAAAAGAGCTCAAGTCCCAGCACCTTATCGATCCGTCCGCTTTTCATCTGATAATCGAGATCCGCCAGCTGCGACAAAATCTGCCCAAGCTTGGCCGTATCATATTTTTTGGCCTGCCCTTCAGCGACCTTAACGGCAAAGGGATGCAGACCGATTTGGGAGGCCATCTGCGGATGGGAATACCCTTGCTTACTGAGCTCCTTGACTTGCAGCATGATGCGAAACTGTCTGGCGATCAGAACAACAATTTTAATCGGTTCTTCCTTTTGTTTAAGCAGCTCTTCCAGAATGACAAATGCGCGGTCGAGCCGCAACTGCACGATATCCTCGATAAGGATAAACACATTTTGCTCTGTACTGCGGGCTACCAGTTGATCAATCACATCCGTAGTGGCTGTTCCGCCTTGCCCAACATACAGGGAAATCTTTTCAATTTCCGCAGAAAGTGCCTGCAAATGGCCGCTTGTGTAAAGAATGATTTGATCCACGGCCTCTTTTTGAAAGACAAAGCCTGCTTGATCAGCCCGCCGCTGAACCCACTCTTTCAGCTCGTCCGGATTCAAGGAAAGAAACGGAAGGGCTGCATCGCGCTCCTTGAGCGCCTTTACTACTTTTTTTCGTTCATCAAGCTTATCAGCGTCAACTGTAAAAACAATCACTGTATAGTCCACCGGAGAGGCCATGTATTCAAGCAATTTGTCCAGATTGTGTTCTACTTTGCTGCTGTCTTTGGCACCTGTAAAAAACGTGGCATTGGAAGCGATAACCAGCTTCCGAGGCACCATAAAAGGCAGGGTCTCGGCATCCTGCAGTACAGTTGCAAGACTGGTTTCATTCAAATCGAATTTGCTGACCGCAAATTCTTTGTCTCCAGGCTCGAACATAGCCTCGGTTAAATCTTGAACAAAGCCCTGTCTTCTATATTTTTCCGGTCCAAAACACAAATAAACAGGCTCTGGCTTACCGGCCTTGATGTCTTTTAATGCTTTCTTCGGATCCATGATTCCACCTCAACTACATCTTACCAACAACAAAGGGATTCCGTCAAAATCATTCCGATTTTGGCCGCAATCCCTTTGCTTTATTTAAACACCGGCAGCAAGGCTCTAGAAACCGTGTGCCAAGTGACCGTAACACCGAGCTTTCCTCATCCATATCTTAGCATACGCTAAGGATTACAAATGGTGCCTGGGTGTTGCTGAATTATTTCAGTAAAGCTTCCGATTTATGAACAGCATCGATCTCAAAATTCTGTGTACTGGTATCATTAGTAACCTGATAGGTCAGTTTTCCGTCTTCGGACCATACCATTAAAGTAACCTTGTCCGTTTCTCTCCAAACTCGTTCGGAGGTGAAAATGATTTCCTGTGAATCTTGATTCTTAATTGTCACTTTATGCTGCTCGATAGCTGCCAAATATTTGCCGTCCTTCGATTGGAGTGTCTCTTCAGGCATAAGCGAAGCTATAGACATCGTTCGGTTTCCTGTTGGGTCAGGAGTTGGTGAGGCGATTGCCGCAGCTGCAGGCAAAGGAGAAGGCTGGACTGTCGATCCTCGCTTATCCGTAACCTTCGGATCGACGGCGATTGCCGGCGATGCAGTTGCTTGGGTACCTGAGCTTTCTTGACCTTTGGCAGGTGCCGATGCCGTTGGAGTTGCTGATGACTTGTCAGCTCCTGCAACTCCCGAGGTTTCAGTAGCTCCTGTAGTTCCTGAGGCTCCTGTTGTCCCTGTACTTTTTTGATCAGGTTTAGCAGCATTATTAGCAGTCGGATTCTGTGAAGGCTGAACTGATTTTTCAGTTGCATGGGGTGCCGCTGAATTCGACCCGCTTTGCGCGGAGTTATCCAATTTATTTGACGCGGAAGCAGCAGGCCCATACGCTTTGGGTGAGTCCGCGTTAAGTTTCCCTTTGGTTTCCGGATTCTTGCTGTCTGCACTTTGAGTGCCGGCAGCACTGGAAGCCGTTTGGTCTTTGTTGCGCGGAGCAAGCAACCCGTCAGCTTGATCGGAGCTTGAATGGTTGGTTTGGAATAAAAAGATACCCAGCACCAATCCAGCAGCAATTACGCCCCCTGCTACTCTCCAAGAAAAACTCGAACCGAAACGACGTGTCCTAGGGATTGAATGAGGCGCCTGAGCAGCAGTTGGTATGTAATTTGTATTTGGATTACTTGGGCTGTTAACCGAATTTTGCATATCGATTTCAACGAGCTTGGGCAAAATGGCATCAACCAAGCTGTAGGCAGGTACTACTTTAGGCAAATTTGTCAGCTCGCTGGATAATTGCTTAAGCCGTTGATGCATTTCCGCGCATTCTGAACAAAGCTTCAGGTGGTCAGCTAACTGCGCTTCTTCCTGAGCATCCAAATCTCCGTCCAGTTGTCTTTGCATGAACTCGATCACCTCTTGACAATTCATCCCCGAACACCTCCTTTCTGATATTCTTGGAGTAAGGTTTGCAACTGCTGCCTTGCTCTGAAAAGATATGACTTAACCGTGTTTAAGGGTAAATTAAGGGACTCCGCGATTTCGTGGTAAGAAAAATCCTGCATATAGCGAAGCACAACTACGGAACGATGATGCTCCGGCAGCTTGTCGATCGCCTCACGGATATCCTTCGCCAAATAATCACCCATAATTTCATCTTCGACATTCGAGTGCGAAGTAAAACTCATCTCAAGCTCGTCTATGGAAATTGTCGGTTTGGCTTTGCGAAATTTATCTATACAAATATTAGTTACAATGCGTTGTACCCATGTTTTAAAAAGCGCCTTTTCTTCGTAGGAATCAATTTTTGTATAGATGCGGATAAGCGCCTCTTGAGAAGCGTCCATGGCATCCTGTTCATTCCCCAAGATATAATAGGCGGTTCGATAAACATGTGTTTCCATTTCGCGCAACAGGGTAATGAGAGCTTCTCGATCACCGGATTTGGCATTCCTGACCAGTTCGGGCGCTATCATTGGGATCCCTCCCTCTTGCAACCATATAGACGGCCTTGCCGCTCATAATGTTGCACATTTATAGTAAAACTGTGGATGCTATATAAGAATAGCAAAAAACCTGACATAGGTATACATGCAAGCATGCCAAATCCACCGTCACAGCTCCTTTGTAAGTAGACGAATGACGATTCAAAAAGTTTCAAATGAATCAGCTCCATATAAGCGGCCTCTTCGAAAGCGGGCCTCCCGACTAACTACCATTGTAGACATGGATAGCTTTGTCACCTAGTACTATGTTTTTATAGTACTGTTCTTCACTGCAGTTTTATGCGTTGAAACAGAGAACCCTTTCGAACCCCAATTTGAACCTCTCCCATTTGATCCGTACGAAATACACCTATCTGATGTTCTCTGAGGCGTTCGATCACCTCGAGTGAAGGATGACCATAGCTGTTTATAGCTCCAACTGAGATAACCGCATAACGTGGATTCCAGTATTTAAGCCATTCTTCAGTGCTTGAGGTTTTACTTCCATGATGCGCTACTTTTAATACATCAATAGAAACATTCGCAGCAACTGAGGGTGGCCTTTCAGTCTCTCCTTTCCATGCTTTTAATAAAAGCGCCTCCGCGCTCATCTCCATATCTCCTGTAAACAACCACCTTGTAGCCTCCATTTGCAAAAGAAAAACAAGGGATTGATTGTTTTGCTGAGCTTCAACCCGGATTTGATTGTTCTCGGCTAGAAACGGATATAGAAACTGTATTTGGGTTCCTGCATCCATGGACATAATGTGGCTTGGATCAGCGGCTATCAAAGGGATATTTCGTTTTAATGCCGTTCTGAATAATTTCTTTAGACCCTCATTCGGTTTAAGCGTTCCGTTAAATAAACATTGCTTGACGGGTATTTGTTCCAATACGGCCTGCAGCCCGCCGCTGTGGTCGGCATCCTGGTGTGTAAGGATCAGCGTATCGAGCTGGTGGACACCGCGCTTTTTCAATAATGGAACCAGCAGCTTGCGGCCTACCTCATAAGGATCTCTGCGGATTTTCCAATCTTCGCCTGGTTTGTGAAAGCTGAGCGTACCGCCGCCATCGATCAGGATATGCTTCCCTTCGGGTGTGCGGATCAATATGCTGTCCCCTTGCCCTACATCCATAAACTGGACGAGTCCATTCCTGCTGAAGCGGTCCGGAGTGTAGCCGATAAACAGGAGCAAAGCAAAGCCGGATATTGTGAAGAGAAGAAAGATCCGTAGCCTGAACAGCTGCCGGATCGGATCAGCGGTTAATGAAATTTGATTCGGGTCAAAAGGAGCGGCTGGCTCTGATGGGGCGGAATCTCCATGTAAAAAGTCAAGGTATAGCTTGGCTGCCTTAGCCTGTTTTATTTTTTTCCATAGGAGGTACAGAAGAGCCAGAAAAGTGTAATAAGCCGCGATCCAGGTTATGTCCGGGGAAGGCCAAATAGTTTGAAGGGAGCGAAGACTTTGCAGAAAATCAGTAACAGCGAAGATCCCGTCATTCAAAAAGGATAAAAGAAAGGCGATTGCTTTCCCAAGCGGCACATAAACGAGGCCCAAAGCTAAGGCTGCTAAATCCCATCGGAAAAACCACAAGGCTGATCAGGGGAACGAGAACCGTATTGGCTGCCCAGGAGAGCAATGAAAATTGATTGAAGTAATAAATCGAAATCGGAAAAGAAATGAGCTGTGAAACGATCGTTATCGCTAAAGCATTCCTGATGACCGGGGATGAGACGGGAAGCAAATTACTCACTCGGGTAACACCGAGGATGAGGCCAAGCGTAACCAGAAAGGACAGCTGAAAGCTGACATCGAGTAAGTAATATGGATTCCAAAGGAGCATCAGCCATGCGACCAGCGCGGTTATGTGGAAGGCATCCTTTAGCAGCCCCCGCCTGGCCGCATAAAGGGCAATCATGGCCATGAGTCCGGCACGAACGATGGAGGGCGAAGCTCCGGTAATCAGAATGTAAAATGGCAGCAGCAGCATGGCGTACAGCAGGTAAGTTTCTTTGGCCAATCCGAGTTTGCGCATGATTCCTATGAATACCGCCAAAAACACGGCTACATTGAGTCCCGAAATCGCCAGGATGTGCGTTAAGCCCCGTTCGGAAAATTGCTGGAAGCGATCCGGGTTCTGATCGTCCTGCAGGCCGATCAGCATCGCCTTCATCATCCCCGCCTGCCGCTCGGGGAAGATGCTGTTCATGCGCCCGTCCAAAGCCAGGCGCAGCTCGTCGTTCCAGCGCAGCAGCAAGGCGACTCCGAAGCGCAGCGCGGCGGGCTCGACCTGAGCCTGGTCCGTACCTTTGGCTGTCATCAGCCAATGGGTATGGTGCAGGCGCAGGTAGCGGCGGTAATCGAAGCCGCCGAAGTTGCGGGCGGTCTCCGGGCGGAGCAGGCGCAGCGACACCTGAACGCGCTCTCCCCGCATGGGGAGCGCGTTCTCTTCCGGGAAGCGGATGGATTCCGCTTCCACAGCGAAGCTGGCCCTGTCGCCATCGACAGTGACAGGGCCGGCTATCCGGCCGCTCAGCGCGGCGGCCGCGGGCTCGCTCTGCCGCTGCTGCTGCTGTGGCAGAGCGGTGACGTTACGCTGGTCGGCCCATTGCCAGTATCCGCAGGATACGGCGACCAGCAGGAGGGCGCAGACCGGCAGCCCGGCGGGCAGCCGGAGCAGGAACCAGGCTGCTGCGGCTCCGGCCAGAAGCAGGCTCGAGGGCAGCGACAGCCACGGGATTGTCGTGTAGATCGCTAGCACGTAGCCTGTTATCCACAGGCACACGAAAAGCACGATTGGACGCTTCATGCTGCTCCCCCTCCACTCAGGTAACTCCATTCAGACGCTGCGCTTATCTTATACATTACGTAAGTCCCTTCATTTCACAAATTTGTAATTTCAATTTAACGACCTCAAACTAGTTAGTTTTGCAAAAGCAGCATCGTGAGAATTTGTGGAAGCATGAAAAACATTCTTCCACATTGGAGCTACATCGCCAATCTCTCCACAAGAATGAAAACCATCTTTGCAGCCCCTGGTTGGGCTTTATTGGAGGCATATTGGCCTCTGGAACGATGAAAAAGATCTTTCCAGAGATTCCTCCTCTCTAAATCTCATGCTGGAAGAAGTATATTTTTCATCGTTCCAGCATGAGACAAAATAAAAGAACCCCTTTCCTCACGGCAACACCGTGCTGAAAGAGGTTCTTCCTCATGTTTTATTGCTTTTGTGTCTTGTTTCTGTTACTTTTTCTACTCCCATAATCTATTTGCTAACTTGCTCTATAACTCCTGGAGGCGGCACATAGGCATCCATGCGGCGAAAAGAAATGTCGCGGTGCTTCATGAGGTAAATGACCTTGTCGCTGTCTTTGAGGTAGGGGCGGTGATACACTATTTCCGTCACTCCGCTGTTGGCCAGCATATTGCCACAGGTCCAGCACGGTTGGTCCGTGACGTAAACAGTGGAGCCCTCGCGGTCCTCTCGATCTGTAAAAAGCAGCAAATTCTGCTCAGCATGAATCGTGCGGATACAGCGCTGCTTGCGAATAACTTCTTCCTGGCCGTCCACTATTTTGAGCTCGATTTCCTCGACCAGCATGCAGCCTGCTTCCGAGCAGTCCGGGATGCCCATGGGTGCGCCGTTATAGGCGGTTCCCAACAGCTTTTTGCCTTGTACCAATACGGCTCCAACATGCCTGCGGTTGCACTGCGAACGGGTGGAAGCCATGTAGGCGATGTCCATGAAATATGTATCCCAATCTTTACGGTTTGTCATTGACTTCCTCCGTTATTTTTGGCTTGCTGCAATGGCCTGATTCAGATCATAACAGATGTCGTCCATGTTCTAGATTCCGATTGACATTCAAATCATTTCCTCGCTATTTTCTCATAAAACCTTCGAATTGAAAAGGCTGTCTCAACGCGGACCGATATAGATCGAGGATTTTAATGCAGCCAGCATTTTCTCGCTGATTCCTTTAATCTCAAGCAGCTGCTCGATTTTTGTAAAGCTTCCTTTTTCCTTCCGGTAGGCCAGTATGGCTTTTGCCTTGCTTTCTCCTATTCCGGGGAGAGCATCCAGTTGCTCCAAGGTTGCCGAGTTCAAGTCTATCTTGTCGGTTGTTTTGGCAGCTGTTTTAGGAATGGATGACGGAGCACTCGATGGACTTGTCGATTTGGACGCTTTTGGGGAGGCAGCTGGCTTTGATCTACTTTTTGATGCGTCTGGGATTGCAGCTTGCTCTGATTCACTTTTGGATGCTATTGGGGTAGAAGTCGGCTTGGATTCACTTTTTGATGCGCCTGGGGTGTTTAATGTTTTATCACTGTTGGATCGCACTGGGGCTTGTTCTTTCCCCTGGTCAATCAACTGCTGCATCTGTTCATTTACAGGCTTAAAGCCCGTCTGTAAAGCAATATTCCTACCCTGTCCATAACGCCAAACAAGTACAATGAGAAATAAAACTGCAGCCGATGCCAGCATCGTATTCCTGCTCTTTTTTAGGAATAAAATCACAAATTCCCTCCTTCCATTGGCATATAAAAATTAACTTTTTCATATATATTGTCACAGGCCAGACCCATTTGATAATGAGATAAAATGTTTGACTTTTTCGAGGGGGATTTCATGATGATAGCGGGATTCATTGGTACCGGGAGCATGGGGAGTATACTCATCGAGGCTTTCATTCAATCTGGAGCATTGGATCCGAAGCAAATTATCGCCAGCAATCGAACTCCGGATAAGGTGGATCAGCTTGCAAAGCTATATCCGGGGCTGGAGCGGGCACAATCCAATATAGATGTGGTGAGTAAAAGCGACCTGATCTTCCTTTGCATCAAGCCCGGAGAATACAAAAAGGTGATTGACGAGATTCAATTGGCATTGCTGCCCAGTCAAATCGTAGTTTCGATTACAAGCGTGGTAGCAATCAGTCAATTGGAACAGCTGCTGCCGGCCAAAATCAGCAAGGTGATTCCAAGCATAACGAACTATGTATTAAGCGGGGCCGCGCTGTGCATGTACGGAAGCCGAATAGACAACGATGATCAAGTGCTGCTGGAACATCTCCTGGCGCACATTAGCTCGCCTATCCGTATAGCTGAAGAGAACACTCGCATATGCTCGGATTTGTCGAGCTGCGGCCCTGCTTTTTTTAGCTTTTTGATTCAGTGCTTTATTGATGCTGCTGTGAAGGAAACCGGGATTCCCTATGCTGAAGCCAGGCTTTTAGCCAGTGAGATGATACTGGGTACTGGAAAACTCCTCACAACCGGTGGTTTTACACCTGTAGCTCTCCAGCAGCGCGTAAGCGTTCCTGGCGGGGTTACCGCTGAAGGCATCAGCGTTCTGCAGAGTGAGCTGCAAGGTGTGTTTAACCGTGTTGTGCAGGCCACTCACACCAAATACAAAGAGGACCTGGACAAGTCCGAAATTTCACTTGGCTTTAAGGTATAAGTGATTAACCGACTACGATATTAACCAATTTTCCTTTGACCACAATGACTTTGCGAACGGCTTTCCCAGTGCTCGCCTCTTTGACTTTATCAAGCCCAAGCGCAAGCTCCTGCATGGCGGATTCTTCCATATCCTTGGAAATCAAGGCGCGATCCACAATCTTGCCGTTCACTTGAACGACGATCTCGACTTCGTTATCGACTGTCCAGGCTTCGTCATAAGCTGGCCAAGGCACATATGTGATGCTGTCTGTTCCGCCAAGCTTCTGCCACAGCTCTTCGGCCAAATGAGGAGCGATAGGTGAAAGCAGTTGGACAAAATGCTTCATAGCTTCCAGCGGAAGACGCTCGGTTTTATAAGCCTCATTGACAAAAATCATCAATTGACTGATCGAGGTATTAAAGCGAAGAGCTTCATAATCCTCGGTCAATTTTTTGACCGTCCGGTGCCAAGTGCGCTTGAAGGCGTCGCTGCCTAGTAATTCATCCGGGCTGATTTTGCTCTGCAATCCGCCTTCTTCATTGACAATCAATCTCCAGGCTCGGTTGAGGAAACGATAAATCCCTTCAACACCCGTCGAATTCCATGGTTTCGTTGCTTCAAGCGGACCCATGAACATTTCATACATGCGCAGTGTATCCGCTCCGAACTCTCCGACTATATCGTCCGGATTGATCACGTTTCCGCGGGATTTGCTCATTTTCTCCATATTTTCGCCAAGGATCATGCCTTGGTTGACCAGCTTGTGGAAAGGCTCTTTGGTTGCAACAATGCCAAGATCATAAAGCACTTTATGCCAAAAACGCGCATACAACAGATGAAGCACCGCATGCTCGGCTCCGCCAATGTACAGATCAACCGGAAGCCACTGCTGCTGTTTGTCCTGTGAGCAAAGCTCTTTGTCATTGCGAGGATCGATAAAGCGCAGATAGTACCAGCAGCTTCCCGCCCATTGAGGCATCGTATTCGTTTCACGGCGAGCTTTAAGACCAGTTACCGGATCGACGGTGTTGACCCAGTCTGCTGCATTGGCAAGCGGTGATTCACCCGTACCCGACGGTTTGATTTCCTGCAAATCCGGAAGTAAGAGTGGAAGCTGATCCTCTGGAACGGTAGTCATGGTTCCGTCTTCCAAATGGAGAATCGGAATCGGCTCTCCCCAATATCTTTGACGGCTGAACAGCCAATCTCTTAAGCGGTAGGTGATTTTGCCACGGCCTTTGCCGTTTTGCTCCAGCCATTCAATCATCGCGGCTATTGCCTTTTCATTCTTCATACCGTTCAGCAGCTCGGAGTTCACATGCTCTCCATCTCCGGTATAAGCCTCTTCCTCAATGTTTCCGCCTTGCACGACTTCTACAATGGGCAGATCGAATTGCTTGGCGAATTCCCAGTCGCGCTGGTCATGGCCCGGAACGGCCATAATAGCCCCTGTGCCGTATCCAGCCAATACATAATCGGCGATCCAGATTGGCAATTTAGCGCCATTTACTGGATTAATGGCATATGCTCCAGTAAATACGCCCGTCTTGTCCTTGGCTAAATCCGTCCGTTCCAGATCACTTTTATGGGATGCTTTTTCTTGATAGGCACTGACAGACGCGACTTGATCCGCAGTAGTTATCTTGCTGACAAGCTCACGCTCAGGCGCGAGCACACAGTAAGTAGCTCCAAACAGCGTATCCGGACGCGTTGTAAATACGGTAAGTCCGCTCCCCGCATATCCTTCGATGTCAAATCGCACCTCAGCGCCTTTAGACTTGCCGATCCAGTTGCGCTGCATATCCTTGATGCTTTCGGACCAATCCAGCTCCTCCAAATCCTCCAGCAACCGCTCTGCATATTCGGTAATCCGCAAGATCCACTGGCGCATCGGTTTGCGGATAACCGGATGATTACCTCGTTCACTAAGGCCATTGATAACTTCCTCATTAGCGAGTACAGTTCCAAGAGCAGGACACCAATTTACCGGGATTTCATCTACATAGGCGAGGCCTTTCTTATAGAGCTGGATAAAAATCCACTGAGTCCACTTGTAATACTCCGGATCCGTCGTACTGATTTCACGGTCCCAGTCGTATGAAAACCCGAACGACTTAATCTGGCGGCGGAAGTTGTCGATGTTCAAGATTGTAAATTCACGCGGATGCTCACCGGTATTCAGGGCATGCTGCTCAGCAGGAAGCCCAAACGCGTCCCATCCCATGGGATGAAGTACGTTGTAGCCCCTCATCCTCTTAAAACGCGACACGATGTCGGTAGCCGTATAACCCTCCGGATGGCCTACATGCAGCCCTGCTCCTGATGGATACGGAAACATGTCGAGCGCATAAAATTTCGGCTTTTCCGAATTTTCCAGCACCTTGAACGTTTTATTTTTATCCCAAAACGCTTGCCATTTCGGCTCTACGACCAGTGGATTATAGCCCTGATTTTCTTTCGTTTCTTTAGTTTCCTGTGACATGTTTGACTCCTCCTGAGCTTTTCACACATTTTAATTGACGCTAAAAAACCTCCCATCTCTAGCGGATATCGCTAGGGACGAGAGGTTTGGATTCCCGTGGTACCACCCTAGTTAACACGCGGCATACTTTGCCTGTGTTCACTCTAACCCTTAACGCGGGCGAAACGATCCGGTTATTCCCGTATCTTTCGATGATCTCGGAGCGACCATGAACGATTCAGTGTTCACCATTTGGCTCTGAGGCGAGTTCACTTAGCTGCATCTATCGGCTTCCACCCACTGCCCGATTCTCTGCAAGATGCTGCAAGAGCTACTATTCCTCTTCGCTGCCTTTTTGCTGCTTGATTTTCTTTTGATTATATGTAAAAAATGGCTGCGATGTCAAGTCATCGGCTATAGCTATTTCAGCGCCGCAAAAAAGGCACGTTCCGTAGAAGGGATCGGCAGCTGCCAACGAAAATCAGCGGCCTGCCGAACTTCGGAAAACCCAGCGGCAAGCAGCTGCTGCTCCAGCCATTTGAGCGGATAGGCCCGCTGCGAGTGATGCTCTTCAATACGCTGGAACGAATCTTTCTTCTCTTCATCTTGGACGAAAATGGTCAGTGCGTGATCGATTTCCATCCGCTTCTCATCGTACTCGGAGGTCCAGATATAAGCGATGTCCTCCTCGTTTAAGCAGAAAGGCTGATCATCCGCGTAATTCTGCAATTGTTTCGGGGTATGGACATCAAAGAGGAACAAGCCACCTGGCTTAAGGCCCCGATACGTATGTTGAAATGCCTGAACGATATCCGTTTCCTCCAGCAAATAATTCAAACAGTCACAAAAAGAGATAACAGCATCTACCCGTTCCACCAGCTGCCATTCTCGAATATCCTGATGAACCCACGTTAGCAGGCCGCCTTTGAGCAATGAACGTTGTTCTGCTTTCTGCCGGGCCACAGCTAGCATATCTTCAGACAGATCAATACCCGTTACATCAAACCCCGCCAAGCCCAGAGGAATAGCGATATTGCCAGTTCCACATCCCAGATCCACGATAGTTCTCGGCTTTAGTCCGTACTGGTTCCAGGCTTCTCCAGCGAAACGAAGCCAATCACTGTAAGGCATTTCTCGCATCAAGCGGTCATATGCATAGGCAAATCGTTCGTAGCTCATTGATGCGACAGCTCCATTTCCTGAACTTTTTTTTGCGGGTTGCTTTGGTATGCTTTGGTCCTCTGGGTTATTTAACCTTATTGAGACCCCTCTTCGTCTTCCTTCAGATAAGTCCAGTTTTCTTTTTGAACAATTTTATTTTCTTTCATAAGCTTGCCGAGTGCTCTCTTGAATGCAGATTTGCTCATGCCGAACCGGTCATTGATGATATCTGCCGGTGTTTGGTCCGAGTAAGGCATTCCCCCATCCTGGCGTTCCCTCAGCATCTCAAGAATGCGCTGTGAATCTTCGTCAAGCCCCAGCTCCTTGGGCAGTCTCATAGATAGATTGACCCTGCCGTCTTCTTCACGCACAAAGGTGACCCGCACCTTCACTTGTTCACCTACACGCAGCAGTCTTGTTCTTTCATGGGATGGGATCAAGCCGATGACCCCAAACCCCAGCACTCCAGCATCACATACGACAAAAGAACCCATTTGCAGCGGCTTGTATACTCGAGCCTCCACCCACAGGTTTTTCCATGAGACAGGTGCTCTCATACACAGCTGCTCCAGCTCTTCTTCACCTGCGAGTAAAGCGACTAAACGACCTTGCTTATCATGAGACAAGGTTACATAAAGACGGTCACCCACTTGCGGCCGCAGCTCCTCCATTTCCGGAACATGTCTATAAGGCAGCAAAAGATGGCGGCCCAGCCCCATTTCCAGAAAATAACCAAACCGCGGATGTACATCGACCACTTCCAGCAGGCCTACCTCGCCCAGAATAATCAGCGGGGTCTTCATCGTGGCCGTCAATCGGTCCAGCGTATCAAAATAAAGGAATACCTCCACATGATCGCCGACCGCAATCCGGTCTTCACTCACGATTTCACTATAGGGGAGGAGCACATCCTCCTCACCGTCCGTTAAAAAGAACCCATTCGGCGGGACTTCTCTGGCAATCTCAAGATTTACAAGCGTTCCCGCTTCCATACTCATACATGCTCCACAATTTTGGCATCGGACCAAAGCCGCTCAATATTGTAATACTCCCTGTCATCCCGATGGAAAACATGCATGACGACGTCTCCTAGATCAAGCAGTACCCACCTTGCCGTATCAATGCCTTCATACCCTCTGATATGAACTCCATGTTCTTGCGCTTTTTTTCTTGCCTCCGAGGCAATGGCTTGTACCTGAGTTTCCGAGTTTCCGTGGCAAATCACGAAGTAATCGGCTATCAGGGAAATCCCTTGCAAATTCAAGGTAATCAGATTCATGGCCTTTTTATCTTCTGCAGCATCAACGACCAAAGCCATAACTTCTTCCGGGTTTAAACTCATGCTTCTCATCCAGCTCCTTTTTACTCATTCCTTCTCCAGCAATGTCTTATCTACAGCTTTGCCTTCTCTCAGCAAATTATTGCGTGCGGCTATCGTCAATGGATAAATCAGCTTTCCTTGGCTGAGCAGAAATCCAATAGTCGTATCAAAGCCTGCAATTAATGCCTGATCCAAGCTGATCCTGGACAGCTCTCGGATCTTGTCCACTCCGGGAAAATCACGTCCCGGTTCGATATAGTCAGCCAGGCATACGACTTTCTCCAGCATTGTCATATGCTCCCGCCCTGATGTATGGTAACGGATAGCGTCCAAAATGGCTTCATCATCAATGCCGAACCGGGTCTGAGCGATATAGGCTCCAGCATGCGAGTGCCAAAGCTCCTTGTTATAGTCCAGCAGGTCTTGCGGCAAATCATGCTCGCTGATGATTCTGGCTTGTTCCTGAATAGGCCAATATTTGCAATAATCATGTAAAATGGCTGCCAAATCGGCTTTTCCCGGATCAGCGCCAAATTCATTTGCCAGCTGTACCGCGGTATCTATCACGCCTTGGGTATGAAGCCAGCGTTTCTCGGGCATTTGCGATCTGACTGCTTCGATCAGCTGCTCACGATTCATATAAACCATTCACCTCAATGTACTCGTATACTCGTTCCGGCACCCAGTAGCGGATGGAGCCCTTGTTTTGACGTTCCTGACGAATGATGGATGAGGAAATATCAATCTGAGGCATAATGACCATTTGCAGCACGGCCTGTATGGCTGCAGGCAACAATTCCGTTTTCAGCTTGTAGCCCGGCCTTACCAGTCCGACGAAGCGAATTTTTCGCACGATTTCTTCAATCCGATGCCACTTGGGCAAATACTGCACCATGTCGGCCCCAATGATATAGGTGAACTCAACATCCGGGTGGCGCTCCACTAACAGCTCAATGGTATCCATGCTATAAGATACGCCGCCTTTTTGTATTTCGATATCAGATGGGAAAAAATAGGGATTTCCCTCGATCGCGCGGCATACCATGTCCCACCTTTGAGCCGTCGTGGCTTTGGGCGCTCCCAATTTGTGAGGCGAGACATTCGTTGGCACAAACCATACTTGATCCAGTCCAGCGCCAACCCTTGCCCGTTCCCCGGCGATTAAATGACCGGTATGAATGGGATCAAAGGTGCCTCCCATAATGCCTACCCGCATGCTACCACCTCTAGACCTTTCAATAAACTGAATCTCTTACTCCGGAAGTACGATCTTCTTCTGATCTCGAGATTCCTTATACAGCACGATGATCTTACCGATGACTTGAACCAGCTCTGCATGGGCTTTTTCCGCGAGCTCTGCGCCAACTTCCTTACGGTCTTCGCCGCTGTTGTTCAACACGGTTACTTTAATAAGCTCCCGAACTTCCAGCGCTTCTTCGATGTGGCGAATCAAGTGATCGTTGACCCCGCCTTTACCTACCTGAAAAATAGGGTTGAGGTTATGTGCCATCGAACGTAAATATCTGGTTTGCTTGCCAGTTAACATGTGAGTCCCTCTATTCTTGTTCTTGTAAGGATTGCTCTACGATATGCCTCATCGCAGCTGCAGGTGCTGCATTTCCGGTCCAATATTCGAGAGCATAAGCTCCTTGGTAAATAAACATGCCAAGACCGCCATGAATTTTGGCGCCGCGGGCTTCGGCTTCCTTTAAAAAGCGGGTGATCCGCGGATTATAGATCAAATCGCTGACGATATGTTCAGATTCAATCAGCTCTGAATTCATCGGCAGCTCTGCAACATGTGGATGCATCCCTGCGGATGTAGTATTGACGATTATATCGACGCTCCCCATCTTGTCAGCCAGATCATCCAATCCAGTGCCTTCGGTATCGGTAAACTCACCGATTGCGGTAGCAAGTTCTATCGCTCTATCTATGGTCCTATTGGCTATCACAATGCGCCTCACTCCTGCCTTCGCCAGAGAAAAAGCGACTCCTCTTGCAGCTCCGCCTGCTCCGAGCAGCAGTACGCGCATCCCTTCCAGCTCTATGCCCGTTTCTTCCTGCAGCGAACGCACATATCCAATCCCGTCCGTATTAAAACCGGTGAGCTTTCCGTTCTCGTTCACGATCGTATTCACAGCGCCGATCCTTCTGGCTCCTTCGTCAATCGCATCCAGATGCCGCATCACTTCGACTTTGTGCGGAATCGTTACATTCACACCTCGAAAGCCAAGAGCACGAATGCCTGCGACGGCATTACCGAGTTCGTCCGGCTTCACATGAAACGCTGCATAAGCCGCATTGATGCCCATTTCCTGAAAAGCGCGGTTCATCATCAGCGGCGAACGTGAGTGGCGGACTGGATCGCCGAAGACGCCGTAAAGCGTGGTGTGACTATCTAGATTCCGATTGCTTATCATTATTGTCCTCCGAATAAAAAGATTATATCAAGGACTCGCGGAGAACGACCTTGACACCCTTGGGAGCATGGACCGCAAGGTCGGCGCCGAGATCGCTGCCCGCTTTGATCCAGCCGAGGCCGGAAATCTGGACATCCATTTTCTTGCCTTTTGGAATATGAAAAGGATGCTTGACCAGCTTGGGCAGCTCTTCGAGGTCGGCCTTGCTCGGAGGAGCCAGCATCTCGCCCTTATGCTCCGCATAAAGCTCGTCAGCCCTTTCCAATTTGGTACGATGGATTTGTATCGCATTGGAGGTGTAGCAAGTGAACGATTGATGCTCACCCTTGATAAAATCAATTCGGGCCAAAGCGCCGAAAAACAGGGTTTGTCCTTCATTTAACTGAAAGACCATCGGTTTCAGCGGCTTGTCCGGCATCAAGCGATTTAAATCGCGTTTGGATACAAGCTCCGTCAGACGATGCTCGTAGACAATTCCAGGCGTATCGACGATAGATTTTCCATCATCAAGTGGAATTTTGACAAGATCCAGCGTTGTCCCCGGGTAATGGGACGTCGTAAGCTCCGCTTCCAAGTCACTGAAATCAGCGATCAATCGGTTGATCAGCGTTGATTTTCCGACATTCGTCGCTCCCACGACATAAATATCACGGTCTCCGCGATGCTCTTGCAGGGAGGCTATGACACGGTCAAAGCCCATGTTTTTCTTCGCGCTGCAGAGGACCACATCCACGACTTTAAGCCCTTGCTCCTTGGCTCGGCGCTGCACCCAGTTGATGATTCGATTCGTATTCGTCACTTTGGGAAGCAGATCGATTTTGTTAACGACCAGCACAATCGGGTTATTACCCACAAATCGGGCCAGCCCGCTGATCATGCTTCCCTCAAAATCAAAAATGTCAACGATATTGACAACAAGCGCTTTGGCCTGTCCGATAGAACCGAGCAGCTTTAGAAAATCATCCTGCTTGAGGGTAATGCTTGATGACTCATTATAATGCTTTATGCGATAGCATCTCTGGCATATAATGGGCTCTTTTTGCATGGCTTCGGCAGGTACATATCCTAAACTGCCAGTGGCTTCATTTTGTAATGTCACTCCGCATCCGGTGCAGTAAATCGTTTCTTCTTTGATCATGAATCCTCCCGATAACCCTATTGGACACTCTTTGCTCAAGCTTTTTTATTTATCTTTTTCAATCTGGACAGGACCAGCTTTTCAATTCGACGATTGATCTTGGTAAAAAAGCCTTCATCCCTGGCATTTATCGGCAGGACCAGGATCGTAAAAAGCCCCATCCGATTGCCGCCGAGCACATCCGTGAGCATTTGATCTCCAATTACTGCTGTTTGCTGCACTTCCGTTTCCATCAGTTTGAGCGCTCGGTGAAAGGAGATGTTGGTCGGCTTCCTGGCCCTAAAGATAAAAGGAACATTCAAAGGCTGCGCAAATGTTGAAACCCGCATTCGATGATTATTGGAAACAATCACGACTTTGAAGCCGAGCAGCTGCAGCTGTTTCAACCATTCCACGAGCTCGGGTGTAGCATGCGGATCGCGAGCGCCAACAAGTGTATTATCAAGATCGGTTATAATTCCCCGGATGCCGGAATTCCATAAATGCTGAACGTCAATATCGTAAATTGTGTTTACGGACTGTTTGGGCACCAGCTTTTGCAGCAAACAAATTCCCTCCAAATGTTGCTCGATATATACGAAACTATACCATAATTGACCTTTTGCGTGCAAAAAAGCTTTTGCATAAAGCTTTTTTGCATATTGAAAAGCCACTCGTCCAGGACGAATGGCTCCCCCTATTATTTCATCTGTGTTCGCAGCCTCTGGATAGCTTGGTTTACGCTCATGTAGTCCTGCTCAGACGATGTCAACTGGCTGTACTTGGCCTTCTCGAAGAGCTGCAGAACCGTCTCCAGCTCGGTCTTGATCCACCTGCTTTGATTACCCCAACGATCTACAGCCTCTCGCATCGTTTCATACTCTTGCCGCCTGTAGCCCTTTCGTTTTCCATAGCGCAGCAGTTTTTCAAACTCAACAATGATTTTTTGATTAAAATTCGCTCCCTGCTTCTTATTCATCGTTTCCTTCCATTCGGCAAGCAAACCGAACCTTCGAAGGAGCAACAGACTCATCACGACAAGCATAATCGCAAATATGATGACAGTCATCCATTGAAATAACGAAAGGCCTGATTTTGCCGTTGTAGCTGTCGTATCGACACCAGAAGAGACATTCGGTAAAGTCGTATTTGGAGTTGTCTGTTCAGGTGTAACTACTGTTGGCATGGTAAATCCGGCGGTTGGTTCAAACGGAATCCATCCCCAACCGTCAAAATAAACCTCTACCCATGAATGGGCATCCGAATTGCGAATCGTATACAATCCGCCTCCGTTAGCATCCAAACCAAGCTGTGATGACATGATTCCCAAATTCTCAAGCTCCGGAGGGATGGGTGATTGCCCCGAAGAATAACCTTTCACCCAACGGGCAGGCAAGCCAATAGACCGCGTTAAAACCACCATCGCCGATGAGTAATAGTCGCAGTAGCCTTCCTTAATTTCAAACAGGAAGCGGTCGACAAAATCCTTGCTGCTGCCTTTACTAAGATTCGGTTCATTTGTATAGGGAAAACTTTGGCTTAAATATTTTTCAATAATCTTCGCTTTATCAAAAGGATTCCCGGCGTCTTGGGTGAGGCTCGCGGCCAGCTGCTTGACTCTTGGCGGAAGATCTTTAGGCAGCTGCAAATATTCATTCCACTCCGGTTTGCCTGTAAAGTTAGCTGTCGCTTGCCGAAGCTCATCTTCTTTGTATTCCGGCTGCTGAGAAATAATTGTATATTGATTCGGGTATTTATTCTTGGCTGTGTATCGCAGCTCGGACTGCCTTGGAGACCATTTCAAGGATTCAAAGCCGCTGTCTCCTTTATCCAATTCCTCAAGTCTCTTGATCGCATAGCCTCCGAACAGAACCGGGTACATTTGATTATTTTGTTCGTCCATTACAACGGTTTGTTTAACTTCCTTGGTTTTCAACAAGGAGGTGTTAAACCTGGGATCCTGAGGCAAATCAGCGCCGCTGACTCCGCTCAAAGGAAGCTTCTTTTCCGTGTCGCTCTGCTCCCAGCCAGAACCGTTATAGAAAGACCTTGTTTCGCCGCGCATATAGGTTCTGGACTCCATAGTGACGGTCATGACGGCGGAATAATCAAACTTGAAACCGCCACCCAGCTGCCGATCATCCCGGCTGTATCCCGAGGATCCATCCCTGAGGGGAATGGAGACGGGCAAGCCTTTACCGGATAATGTAAACGGCTCCCCTCGGCTCACTTTCCATGCTGTATAAGGATCTGTCATGATAGGATTGATCGAGGGTGCGAGCGCGCCTATTAAAACTGTAGCTGCAATGAGCAGCGTGATGGGTACACCCAGGGACGCCGGATATTCTGTGAGCGTCTCCCAGCTTTTGGGAGCCCGATTTTTCAATTCCGCAAAGTGCCGGAGGATTAACAGCGACAGCCCGCAAAAGAGAACAATGGCGACTTGCTGCCACAGGACAATGGTTGAAAAAGAATCTCTTACCGCAAAGAACAGCACGCTCATCAGAATCATCAAATAAATTCTCAGCTTGGATTGAACAAACCACATCATGGCTACATAGCAAAGCCAAGCCGATAAGCCAAACCAAATATAAGGTTCAAATGGAGTGAAATTCGCCGCAATGGATGGCGTAAAGGCTGATAATGGACGCAGATGAATCGCACTAAAATGAAGCCCAAACAGTCTCATCTGTACCAAAATGATCAGCGCCAGCTGTATAAATGAGCGCATGACCCAGTGGATCCTCGGGATCAGATACGACATGCCGACCAAAAGCAAGACCCACTTTACCAGCACGATGGTTTCCAAGCGCCAGATGACTTCCTCTTCAGTAATCCAGTTCACATATTGGAGCAGAACGACGCCTATCAGTAATGCGGTCAGCCTTCGCGTCCAATCCGTGTTGAGCATTTTTCTCCAGGGTCTAGTCTCCGAATGCATACCGCTTCGCTCCCCCCAATATATTAGGCAGCTCCGTTAAATTGGACAGCTCATAACCCATATAGCCTTGAGCACGAATCTTTTTGATCCAGTCCTCACTCGCTCTCGTACCTTCAGAAGGAGAAGTGAACGGCCCATGGGTTTCGGGGTTGATGCAAATATGGCATGGGTTCATTTGATGCTGATTCAGCCAACTGAGAATTTGCATCATGGCAGGGCCCTTTTGCGGGGAAATAATAACAAAGAAGCCGCCTGACGGGAGTTGTCTAGCCCTTTCCTTGATCACCTCAAACAATGGATGAAATCCATCAGCTTCCACACTTACCAAATGACTCATGATTTGCTTGTGTTGACTATAGGTTTGTCTAGGCTCGTAATAGGCAGCATGGCTTCCAACAGACAGCAGACCCAGTGCCAATTCACGACTTGCTCCATATCGAAATAAGGAAGCAGCGACGGATACAGCCAGCTCGAATTGAGCAGCATCCCCGTAAGTCCGATAGGTACGGTCCAAGAGAATGACAGTCTTAGGCAGTGATTCCCGTTCGAATTCCTTGGATTTCCAGGTTCCTGTTTTTGCGGTCGCATTCCAATGAATTCTGGATAAGCGATCCCCATAAATATATTCGCGGACTCCGTTAATTTGAGTTGTTTCCCGTTGCGCACGCGTGGTTGTGGAGTGATGCTGCATACCTTTGAGCATTTGATGAAACTGTACCCAATCCTTAATCGTTATTGTCTGGGGGAATACGGATACATGCTGGGGCAGCTGTAATTTACCCTTGTGCTGAAACAGCCCAAAAATATCCTCCGTTGCACATTCTGTTGCGCCAAAAGTGTAAAAGCCTCTTTTTAGCGGCGTTGTCAAGTAGGTCAGCTTTCCCCGTCTTCGCCAGTCCGGTACCAGGGAGCCTTCAAAAACCGTCTCTTCACCATTGAGGCGAATCAGCCGGTCTTTTATCATAATATAAGGGATCGGCCAAACGCCGGGAATTTGCACCTGAAGCTGCACTTGCAAGGATTGCCCCGCATCAAGGCGGATATCCTGTTCCGTGTTTGCCAGTGTGCGCACACCTTGAGTTCGTTTGATACCGCTCCAATTGCCAAGCACCAAATATATGGAAATGATGGAAACCGTTATAAATAGCATGGTTGCGAGCTTGCCGCCCTGAAACATGAGAAAGAAAAAACAGACTAAAAAGCAGGTAAGCACATACCAGAAGGCCGACTGGATTCTCGGGCGATCTTCCATTCTCTTGATGAACGAAGTGTTCATAAGGTCACTTCTCCAATCGGACCGGCACACGAACCTGCTCAAAGATCGATTGCAGCACGGAGGTGACGGTCGCTCCATCCAGACGGGCCTCGGCATGTAGAATAATCCTATGCCCAAGGACAAAAGGAGCCAGGTATTTAATATCATCAGGGATTACATAATCCCTGCCGTTTAGAAATGCGTAAGCCTTGGAGGCATGCACCAGCGAGAGTGTTGCACGAGGGCTTGCGCCTAGGAAAACAGCTGCATGCTGACGGGTAAACCGCGTAATGGAAACAAGGTAACCGGCAACAGCTTCATCCATATGGACTTGTTTGACTTGATTCTGCATGTCCAGTACATGCCCCATATCAACTACAGGCTCCAGCGAATCTATCGGATGAGCTTTACTCTGTGAAGCAATCATTCTCTGTTCCGTAATTTCATCCGGATAGCCGAGGCTCAGCTTCATCATAAAGCGGTCAAGCTGCGCTTCCGGTAAAATGTAGGTACCCTCAAAATCAATCGGATTTTGGGTCGCAAGGAGCAAGAAAGGCGAAGGCAATTCATGAAGATCTCCGTCCACGGTAATATGGCGTTCTTCCATTGCCTCCAGAAGGGCAGATTGCGTCTTGGTTGTTGCCCGGTTGATTTCATCGACGAGCAAAATATGGGTCATTATCGGGCCTGGTCTAAATATAAATTTCTCATCCTTCGGATGATAAATGGAAACACCGGTAATATCCGTAGGCAGCAAATCGGGGTTGCATTGGATACGGCGGAATTGTCCTTGAGTAGAACGGGCCAAAGCCTTGATCAAAATAGTTTTGCCGGTTCCGGGAACATCCTCCAGGAGCACGTGGCCTCCAGCGAGCATAGCCGTTAACAGCAGCGTAATTTCATCGCTTTTTCCGAGGATACAAGCCTCTAAATTGGCCTTTAATCGGGTAAGAACTTCCTTATCGTGCTGAGTTGCAATCTCCATATACACGTGTTCCTCCTTAAATGAACCTAATTTGCTTTGGAAAACCTTTACTCTATTTTACAAGAATTGAAATTATTCGTATACTTGCAAAACCTCTAAATTTATTTGTGAGAATAAATGCGTTTGAATGCTCTTACATAAGCATAATCGAAAGGGTTGCCTTGAGGCAAGGCGCACTTAACTATTAAACGTTTTCATATAAGTTTTGGTTCATTTTATATTTGAATGCCAAAAAAACCTCGAGTAGATTCGAGGCTTCAGGATATTAAAGACAGCGTCCGCCTTTACCCTATCCTTTGGGCCGGACGAATAATGCGGCGAGGAAGGAGAAAACGATAGCTGACGAGATCCCGGCACTGGTCACCTCGAAGATCCCGGTGATGATGCCGATCCAGCCGTCCTGCTGCAGCTCTTGCAGAGCGCCGTGAACCAGAGAGTTGCCGAAGCTTGTGATCGGCACCGTTGCACCCGCGCCAGCAAACTTGATGAAGGGATCGTACACGCCGAATCCATCAGCAATGGCGCCAAGCACAACAAGAGTGCTCATCGTATGCGCCGGACTTAGCTTACCGATGTCTATCAGCAGCTGACCAAGCACGCATATAGCTCCTCCAATCACAAAGGCCCAGATAAAATGCATGATCATAGCTCGATCCCTCCTCCGGATTCAATAGCAACCGCGTGAGCGATACAGGGTATGCTCTCTCCCTGCTGAAACGATAAAGGAGAAAGCAGCGCTCCCGTGGCTACGACCAAAATTCTCTTCAACTCACCGCTGCGTAGTTTCTTCATAAGATGCCCATACGTAACCACCGCAGAACAGGCACATCCGCTCCCGCCCGCTTGGACTCCCTGCTTCTCGCGATTAAAGATCATCAATCCGCAATCATCGTAACGCGTTTGCTCAATCGGGATGTTATGTTTGTGGAAAAGCTCCCTGGCGATATCGTAACCAACGGCAGCTAAATCTCCTGTGACGATAAGATCATAGTAGCCGGGTTCTATGTGCAAGTCTCGAAAATGAGCTTCAATGGTATCTACAGCGGCAGGTGCCATCGCTGCTCCCATATTAAACGGATCCTTGATGCCCATATCAACGATTCGGCCAATCGTTGCCGCGGTAACAACGGGTCCGTCACCTTCCCTGGCAAGAACAGCTGCGCCCGCACCTGTTACTGTGTACTGTGCTGTTGGCGGCTTTTGGGATCCATACTCCGTCGGATATCGGAATTGCTTCTCGGCTGTGCTGTTATGGCTGCAGGTCCCGGTCATGGCATAATTTGCCGCGCCTGCATCGACAAGCTGCGCAGCCAATGCCAGCCCCTCCATCGAAGTCGAGCAGGCCCCGAAGATGCCGAGATACGGCATGGCGAGTGTCCGCGCAGCGAATGTATTAGAGATGATTTGATTCATCAAATCACCGCCGATATAAAACTGAACTTGACCGCCGGTAATACCCGCCTTATGCATGGCTAGCTGGGCTGCTTCCTCCATAAGTGTTTTCTCGGCCTTTTCCCACGTTTTCTGTGTGACGGTTGAATCGCCATGAACGATATCAAAATCTTCGCTAAGAGGACCTAAGCCCTCATCCGGTCCGACGATGGCTGCAGAGGAAACGATGACCGGTCTGTTTTCAAATACCCAGCTTTGATATCCTTTGAGCATTGGCTTACCTCCCGGCTCCGAAAATGAGATGCACAATGCCTACAAAGAACGCGGCGACTGTACCGAAAACAATAACGGAACCTGCCAGTTTAAACATGTTGCCGCCAACTCCAAGCACCAAGCCCTCGGCACGGTGTTCCAACGCAGCAGAGCATAAGGAATTGGCAAAACCCGTGACCGGCACAGCGCTTCCCGCTCCCGCCCATTGGGAAATTTTATCGTAAACGCCGAAGCTGGTCAGAACTACGGATATAAATATTAACACAGCTACCGTTGGGCTGCCGGCTGTTTTCTCGGTAAAGCCAAATACCCTAATAAATAATTCCATCAGGCATTGCCCGATGATACAGATGATCCCACCTGCCAGAAATGCGCGCACACAGTTGATGAATACTGGCCTTTTCGGTTCGTTTTTTTTGGCCAAGGCTTGATATTCCTGCTGGGTCATCGTCATGTTTTTCTTTTTATTGTCAGCCATCATGATCCTCCACAGTGGTCAGGATTTTAAAATCGGAGTAAGCTCTTGCAAGACTTGTTGCAGCTTGGCCGAGCATTGTTCATACATCCGCTTGGCTTTCTGATCCTTGGTCGTGAGTGAGAACAGCTCGAGATCGGCTTCGCATTTTTTTAACACAGCGAGTAGCTGCGGCTTCTGCTGCGGCGCCGGAATTTTGATTTTATCATCGTAAAGGTCCACCGTGAGCTCTCCATAAGAATCGGCTTGTCCCAAAAACACATTTTCTTTGGTTACCCCTAGCTTATCCAGCTCCGTGTGCAGCCATCCCTTGCTTTTTCCCGCGGACGCCAGCGGCTCATCCTGTATCTTTCCGTCCATAATGACGGTTTCGGACTGCTTTTCATTGGTCAGCTTCATTCCCAAATGTTTAGCCGTCAATGGCTGATTTTCCTTTTTAAGCAGCACGCTCAAGTCGCCGTTAGACTCAAGCATGGCAAATTCCACATCCGCAGTTTTAAAAACGTTTTTAATGCGGAGCCTTTCCAGCAGCTCATTTGCCGTATAACGCTCTTTTTTGAGATTATCTTCAAGTATATGTCCGTCCTTCATCATAATGGTAGGCTTTCCTTCGAGCCACGTGCGCAGCGTTTTGCTGTAGAGGCTCAGTATCTCGAGAAAGAAGGGAACAAATCCCCAAACCAGCAAAGCGATAATTCCATGAAAAAAGTTCCTTTCCACATCCGTTGAAATCATGCCTGCCAAATCACCTAAAGTAATCCCAGTTACGTATTCAAAAAAGGTCAATTGGGAAATTTGCTTTTTACCCAGAATTCTCGTGAGTACAAACAAGGCAATCAATGCACCCAGGGCTCTAACCAAAATATGTAACCAATCTGGCATAATGGCTTGGACGCCTCCTTCCCTATTAACTGGATAGAGGCATTATGCGCAAAACGGCTGATTATTATGACAGCGAGGCTCTGGATGAAAAAGGTAATTGTAGATCGCTGCTGCGAGGGCATATTAAGTAAGTAATTTTAGAGGAGGTGAAAATCCGTGACCATAGGAACACAAGTTAAAACATGCCTGGCCTCATTAAAAAGCGCCCAAGCGAGTCTGGAAACTTTCGCTTTAGGCACACAAAATCAGGATGCCAAAATGATGTTTGAGAATGCGGCTCAATCTACCCAGCAAATCGTAGATCAGGTTTCAGCGAGAGTCCAGCAAATTGAAAATGAAGAACCTCAGTTTAAAGGACTTTAAATTAACATCAAACCAGCCCGCAGCGCGGAACATTGCGCTCGGGCTGTTTTATTGAATCAGATCAATATCCATAACAAAAGCACGAGTAAAATGAATAATATCAAAATGATAAGTGTCATTTTATCTAAACCGAACAAGGGTTTATCACCTGCCAGTCTATAAATCAAAGATTAGAGCTGCGCTGTATTTACTTTTCATAGCGCCTCACGGTAATTTTCTTCGAGCTATATATCCTATTCATGGAAGTGAATACAGGTGTAAGCTCCCTGTCAATGAGGAGAAGTTTATTCCATTTTAATAACTGTGATATAATATGTGACAGATGAATGAAAGGAAGTTGATAGAATTGTTATTTTCCCCTTTTACCATTCGCGGAATGGAGCTTAAGAATCGTATTGTGATGTCGCCCATGTGCATGTATTCCTGCATGGATAAAGACGGTATGGTCAATAACTGGCATCGTATCCACTACCCGACTCGCGCAGTGGGGGGTGTTTCTTTGGTCATAATAGAAGCCACAGCCGTGACCAGGCAAGGACGGATCTCCGAGCAGGATCTCGGCATTTGGGATGACGCTCACATTGCCGGTTTAAGGGAGTTGGTTCAGCTCATTCAAGAGCAAGGCAGCAAAGCCGGAATCCAGCTTGCCCATGCAGGCCGCAAAGCGGTTCTGCCTGTACCGATTATCGCACCTTCGGCAATCCCCTTTAACGATAAGATGAAAACACCCGAAGCGATGACGCTGAAACAAATTAAAGAAACTGCAGCCGCATTTGTAGAAGGGGCTCGAAGAGCCGTTGTGGCAGGATTTGATTGCCTGGAGCTCCATGCCGCACACGGTTATTTAATCCATGAATTCCTTTCTCCATTAAGCAACCGGAGGGAAGATGAATATGGCGGGGATGCGGCAGGCCGATACCGTTTCTTGCGGGAGGTCATAGACGGCGTACGCGAGATTTGGGATGGACCTTTGTTTGTGCGAGTTTCAGCCAGCGATTATCACGAGGAAGGGTTGAAGGTCGAGGATCATGTCCAATTTGCGTTATGGATGAAGAAGCAAGGCGTGGATTTAATCGACACCAGCTCTGGTGGCAACGTCCCCATTCTACCCAAGATGTTTCCAGGTTATCAGGTAAACTTTGCCGAGAAAATTCGCCATGGTGCCGGAATCTCTGCAGGTGCTGTCGGGATGATTACCCACGCCGTACAAGCGGAGGAAATCTTGCAAAACGGCCGCGCCGATTTGATCTTTCTGGCACGCGAGCTGCTGCGTGATCCCTACTGGCCTCGGACCGCTGCCAAGAAGCTCGGCACCGAGATCACACCTCCCAAACAGTATGAGCGAGGTTGGAAGTAAGTATTAAGACGTGTAATACATCTTATAATGCTAGTTTAGGATAGCCCTTCCCTTCGATATAGACGCCAAAAGACCCATAACCATTAAGGTATGGGTCTTTTGTTTATATTTAAAGGGGGTCTATTTGTAGTATAGTGGGCGAACCTTAAAGAAACCTGAAAATGGCGTGTCTTTTGTGTTACAAATACATAACAAGATGACTCTTTCTTTTTTAACAGGAAGTGTAACTTTTTAATTAATATATCGTCTAGTGTTCAGCAAGTTCATATTTTTAAATTTAAATATGATTAATTTCTAACAATCTCTTAACTATTTTATGATATATTTTGATAGTATCAAAATAAAGTTGATCCGATTTTATCACATCATGGGAGGCCTACATGCAAAAATTTTTTCTGATTCTTATTTTATTATTCCTCAGCAATTTTGCAACGGCCGAATCAGTAACCACTTCTCATGGCAACAGCGACAACAGGGTCATGGCTCATCGCGGCAGCTCTCGCACAGCTCCGGAGAATACCGTCAGCTCGATCCGCAAGGCCATTCAGGATGGTGCAGGTTATGCGGAAATCGATCTGCAGGAGACCGCGGATGGCGTTGTTGTGCTCATGCATGACTATAATGTGCATCGCACCACAGGAATCAATAAAAATATGTGGGAGATTCGGTTCGAGGAACTTAGACAAGCTAGCGCCGGCGAATGGTTCAATCCCCGATTTCATGAAGAAAAGGTGCCTACTTTCGAAGAAGTCGTGAATACAGCCAAAGGAAATATTAAACTGAATATTGAGCTGAAAAATAACGGCCACCAAAAGCGCCTTGCTGAAAAAACAGTTGAAATTTTGAAGCAAAAGCACTTTAATCACGACTGCGTAGTAACCTCGTTTGATGTCGGACTGCTAAAAACCGTCAAATCCCTGGATAGAGAGATCAAGACCGGACTCATTATCGGCGATAAACCGGCAACCCTGGAAAATGTTCTAAAAAGCCAGGATTACGAAGCTATCAGTATTAACTATACGGTTATAAATCAAGATTTTATCAAATTGGCCAAGGAAAACCATAAAGAAGTGTTTGCCTGGACGGTAAATGACCCTAAAATCATGTCGGACTTACTGAATCTAGGTGTGAATAACATCATTACCAATCATCCTGATCGTTTGATTCAGCTCCTGCATAAAACATAATGACAGTCCAACGGCCATATCCCGGAATCAATGGGGTATGGCCGTTAACCTGTTTTAAACGATCTTCTGGGTAAATTCCGTCAAAAGGCAGAATCTTGACATTCGATTATTTAAGCTCCGGAGATGGCCTGATAAAAGTCTGGTGACCCGCTAAGCAGCCAATTTTTGTGCTGGACAGCCGTTTCGATTTGTTCGGGGTTGCCGTAATTCCACGCTTGTCCGGTCCCCGACGCATAATCCTGGAGCAGCATCAAAAAAGCTGCGCTCCAGTCCCGATATCCTGTAACGGTCGGCACTAGCGGATAGTATTTATCATAAGCGGCACGAATCAGCGCGTGAACAACCTCCTGCCAAATGGACGGAAAATCACTAGCATTCAGCTTCTCACCCATAGCTTCAGTAAGCTGAAGGCTGTCATCGGAAGCATACTCTTCATATTCCTCGATCGTAATAATGTCCTGCTCTTTGGCGAGCCAGAGCTTCATGCGATCCAATGCAGGTTTAAATGCTTGCGGGACTGAAATGGTAAGCTCACGCTGCGGATCATCCAGGTTGATCGTAAAGGATTCAGAGAACTTGTTGATCTTGGCATTCCCCCGAATCCCCAGCCATCGGAGCGCAATCAGTGCCTGTGTCTTCACCTTGGACTCTGCCTCTTCGCTTCTGGCAATTCTTCTCAGCAGCTTTTCGCTTCTCGGATCAGGAAGCATGCACAGCATGCGGACACCCGTCATGACGAGATCATCATCCTCCAGCCAAGGTTTAATCACCTCGTAAACTTGATCGATCGGTTGTCCATAGAGCCAATCCAGCTCTGTAGCCTGACTGGCTATCTCTCGCAAGCTTGGCATGGCTTTCACTTGCTCGGAATCTTCGCCGTATTGGTTCACAAAATCCTGGTAGCCCTTATGCAAATCAGCGGCTAATTCCGTAAGTGATTGCTTATCCTGTGGAAGAATGTCCTTCATTTGGGCCACAGCCTCCAGCCACTGAGCTAGCGCAAGCGGATTTTGCTGCCACAGCATCATGGCAAATGTGAGCATATCGCGGTCATAATCGAGACCTGGCTGCAGACTGAATCGGGCTAACATCGATCGTGCATCGCCTTCTCTGCGCATCAGCGTTATCGAAAGCACAAGGCCATTCCAGGCATTATTATTCTCAGCATGCTCCTGAATCGATTTGTAAAAGAAAAAAGCTGCAGACCCGTACGAATCATTTTGTAGATAATGCCGCCCATAACCATTAAGTTCATCGTGAGTACTCATGTTCCTTTGCCCTCCGTTATTCAACGTCTACTTATCAATATAAAGATAGTTGGAGGTGGACTCAAGTTTTTTCGTTTATCTCGCCCTCATCTTCGACAAATTCCATGAAGGCCATTTAGCTTCATATTGTGATTGATGATCCCTCATTTCGTCCAAATAGGGCTTTAATGAGAGTATTTCCGGATGTTTAGCCTGAAACTGGAGCAAGGCGGGATACGCATCTGTGGAAAGCATGCCCAGGTATGGGATATCGATGACTCCCGATTGTTCATACCGCGCAATATTGTTCGATGCAATGCGGTCATCCAAATTAGCATAATTCATCAGCACATAAGCGACGACGGCACTAAGGAGATATGCTTTTAACAAGGAGAAATGCTCCCACCATATACGCAACAAGGTGATGATCAACAAAACGCCGAGAAAGAGCATAAAACCATGAACCAAGAGCCTGGTCAGTGTATATCCGTAGGCTGATTCGTATAAGGAAAGGCGGCTGTAAGCCGAGACAAGCATGATGACTGTACAACCAACCAATATGCTCATAAGCAGCTTTCGAATCATTTCCGCCATGGCTCCGGATCGACGGATCCCATGCAGACCGACAAGCAGCAAACCCATATTAATCAAGGCTGCCATGACTAATTCCGCAAATCCTCTGCGCGCATATTCCGCATAAGCTGCACCTTCGGGCAGCAAGCCTTTGGCGGCTCCAAACAGATACGAGAACTGAATCCCCGCAAAGAGAACATAAACGACGTTGACGCACACAAACAGTGTACCGGCAATAATGGGGTCCAGCGAAATCTTGACCCTCTCGATTTGAACACCTTCTTCGGGAAAGGAATCCAGATATTCTATTGGCTTGGGTACCTTTTCTACCTTGTCAACTTTGGGAAAAAGTAAGCCCCATAAATAAGTGAATGTGTACAGGCTGACGAGAAGAGCCACGAATACACGCAGAATCAAGTCCCCAAACGACACTCCCTTAAATAAATTTGAAATCCCTTCAATCCAGGATTGGAAGATGCTGTCCGCTGAGGCGAGGAGCGCAACCACGATAAAAAGGAAGGGCAGAGCAAGAATTAAGCCGATCAAAACCTTGCGCATCCGGCTCCACGTTGAACTGGATTTTTCCTCTGGTGTGCTTGGCATCGAGCTGCGAATCAAGCTAAAAGGGATGTTAAGGTTCTTTAGGGGCTGGGCTGCACTTTGACTAAGGATAGTTCGGAAAAAATGAAGCCCCCGCCAATTATGTACTTTGTTTCGAGTGATCCACATGGTTTGTACAACAACCAAAAGGGGAAGCGCTAGAGCATTTAATACTCTGAAAAAATCATTGGCATACAGAGTATAGGTCATAGAGAGCAATCCGACAGGAAGCAGCAGCAGCCAGCCAATGTTGGCTTGACCTTTCCATTTTTCGAATCCGCCAAGCCTCCCTCTAACCGCATAAAAAAAAGTGCCATAAAAGCCAATCACGAATAAAACAACAGAAATCCCTGCAGCTTTACCGACAAATAAATATTGGCTGATCAAGCCTAACAGGCAGGCAAACAGCAGCATTCTATTGTATTTCTTGAGCCATGGCGCAGGATCTCTCATCTACCTTCACTCCTTGGTACCGCAATTTGTATTTTCTTCAATTTTATTGTACCTTAGAAAATAAGAAGAAAAAGTGCAAGATTCATTTTCATAATTTCATATATTAATCAGGAGAGAGTTGAATATGAAAATTCGGCGGCATTATTTAGCATTACGGCGCTCCTTTCCAAAGCTCCCGGAAGGCATACCGGTAGAGACCACCTTAGAGGAGCTGGCGGAAATCCTTGAATGCACCCATCGAAATATGGTGATCCTTCTCAAAAGGATGCAGCAGGAAAAATGGCTTTCCTGGACTCCCAGAAGAGGCCGCGGGAACCGATCCAGCCTGCTGTTTTTGGCGCGGCCGGAAGATATGCTTCTGCAGGAAGCTCAAGAGATGGTAAGCAAACAGGATCTGCGCTCGGCTTTGGAGCTGATGCAAGCCGAGGAGAGCTCCGGTTCGATGCGCGAGCTGTTTCACGATTGGTTATCGGGCCAATTCGGCTTTCATTCCGAGGTGAGCGGCCAGCAGCGAAAAGATATATTGCGCTTTCCTCTCCCTCAAACGATCCATACCCTGGATCCTGCCGCCATTCATTATTCCGGAGAATCCCATTTGGTGAACCAGCTGTTTGACGGACTCGTCCGCATGGATGCGAAGGGTGAGCAAGTTCTGCCTCACCTGGCTCATGCCTGGGAGGTGGATGATTCTCGAACGGTCTGGACCTTTTATCTGCGAAAAGGTGTCTTCTTTCATCATGGCCGGAAGCTGGTGTCATCCGATGTCAAATATTCTCTGGAGCGGCTTCAGAAGCTTGCTCCAAGGGGACTTTACAGCTGGGCTTATGCCTCTATTGTTTCGATGGAAACCCCGGATGACACTACGATACACATCCGATTATCGGAACGAAACGAAGCTTTCCTGGCATTTTTAACTACCAATCGAGCATCGATTGTCCCTCAGGATTACTGCGAAGCTGCGGGTCGGAAATTTGGCAAAACGCCAATCGGTACCGGACCCTTTCGTCTTAATGGGCACGAACAAGGGATCTGGATTCTGGAAGCATTCCCCGCTTATTTCCAGGGACGCGGATTTCTGGATCGGGTTGAGGTTTGGACCCTGCCGGAGAGGGAAAATCGAGGAATTGAAGAGGGGCAGCTGCCCTTTCAGGTGATGCATAATGTGCGCATCTCGGACTTGAACGCTGCTGAGTGGCAGCAGGTACGCCAGTTGGGCATGACCTGCAAATTCATAACTTTTAATGAAATGAAAGGAGAACCGACAGCCAATCCTGACCTGCGCGCAGCATTGAATTTTGCCATTGATCGAGCCTATTTGCGGGACAAGCTCTCAGGCGATGTCATTGAATCCGGAGAAAGCTTCTCGACCCGGATGGAAGCTCCATCGATACCGAAGCTCGCAAAGCTGGAGGAGATAGAGGAAAAATTGCAAGCTGCCGGATATCACGGCGAGCGTATAAAGCTGGCTACGATACCGCAGTATGAAGCGGATGCCGAATTGATCCGGCAGGTTTGCGATAGAGCCGGCATCTCTATCGACATCGTGCTGATCCCTGCAGAGGAATTCAAGGGAGAAGCTCGCATGTCTGCCGATATGCTTCTCTTTGCTATCATGCTGGATGAGCATCGCGAGCTCCGGCTCATCGATTTGTACAAGAGCATGCAGCAGCATGCTTCGTCAGACCTTCAAAGCATGCTGGACCGCGTGATCGGGCAGATATTGGCAGAGCCTGACGCTAAAGAAAGAGAGAAGCGATTCGCACAAATTGAAAATCAGTTAAAAGAAAGGCACAGCCTACTTTTCCTATATCGTAAACATTTGAAAACGGCTTATCACCCTTCCATTCGCGGAATTTCATTGGAATCCCTCGGTTGGGTGCGATTTCGGGATATTTGGTTTACCTGACATTTGGAATAAACTCCTTGATTTTGGTGCAACCTTAACTACAGTTTCTCTTCCAAAAACAAGGAGATCCCCATGTCTTATTCCTATAAATTACTGTTGAACCAGATTTTTTTTGTATGCTTTCTTGTCTTTTTTAGTTGGTCCATGATGCTCATTCTGTTCTGGAGCGTTTACAGCTTTCAACATAATAAGCCTTATTTCCTGTTTCCCCATATTTACGATAAACCGCTCAATCCGCTGATCATTTTTGGCGGTGCAGTCTGCTTCGTATTGTTTCTGATCATATTGAACCGAGTATGCAGCCGCATGGAGAACAGAATCCACGTTATACTTCCATTCGTTTTCGCGGTATTAATCCCGGCCGCCCAATTTGCATTTACAGCCATATATCAGGTTGAACCCAAGTTATGGGATTTCGCTGTCGTCTACCATGCTGCCATAGAATTTACGCAAGGAAGCAATGGCTATAGCTATTATTTTCAGGATTACCCCAATAATCTGCCGATTACGCTGTTGATTTCGGGGATATTTCAGCTATTTAATTCCCTGGATTTTAATCATCCCCACAAGGTGGGTTTGCTCTTTAATATGTTTATGATCGACTTGGCGCTGCTTTTCCTCTACCTGACAGCCCGAAAATTGTTCGGATTGAAGCAGGCCACCCTGATATTGGTTCTTAGTTTGCTATTTTCTCCGTTCATTACTTATGTGCCCATTTATTATACAGATACCATTTCACTGCCAATGAGTATTGGGATGCTGTATTTTTATTCGCTTAGCCAAGATGGCAGGAAGAAAAAGAGGCTGATCTTCCTATTAATCGCGGCGCTTTTCGGAACTTTGGGGGTATTGATCAAACCGACAGTAGACATCCTATTTGCAGCCTTGCTGATTCATTTATTTTGGACCAAACGCTTTACAAGCTTTATGAAACAGGGGGCATTGATTATTGCCGTTTTGTTCATCGGACTTAAAATATATGCCGCCTTGATCGATTCAAGCGGCATTCTTCCTCTTCCCTACAAACAGACGGGTTATCCATATACCCATTGGATCATGATGGGTCTTAAAGGTCCTTATGGATTTTATGATTATCGTGATGTCCAATACACGGAATCCTTTCTTACGAAAGAAAGGAGAAAACAAGCCAATTTGGCAATCATCCAAACACGGCTTCACAATTATGGCATCATGGGGATTGCCAAGCTATTTTCTACCAAAAACCTGTTCACATGGGGGGATGGAACCTATTTTGCCCCGGTCAAGCTGGACCGGGGGGTGCAGAAGTACACTTCTTTGCACTCCTACCTGCTGCCTATGAAAGCCAATCAAAACTATATATACATCTACTTTTGTCAAATCGTCAATTTAAGCTTGCTCTCGCTCATCGTGCTGTCAGGCTGGCGTCAATTGAGAACCAGACAAATTACCTTAATTTCCGTATGTGCGCTGTCGCTATTTGGATTGGGCTTATTTTTGCTTGTTTGGGAAGCACGGTCGCGGTATTTGATCAATTTTGCTCCCATGATCCTGTTGTGCAGCTTGGACGGGCTGCTTTATTTGAAAAGGCCCTGATTACGTAAATTGGGTAACAAACATGCGATTGTACGTTCCTTGCACCTTTAAGAGCTGATCATGGCTGCCTCTCTCAGTGATTTCACCATCATCAATCACCATGATCGTATCTGCATCACGTATCGTATTAAGCCGATGGGCTATGATAAAGCTCGTACGACCCTTCATGATGGTTAAGATGGCGTCCTGAATATGAAGCTCCGTGCGGGTGTCGATGCTGCTGGTGGCTTCATCCAAAATAAGCATTGCCGGCTTAGCCAATATCACGCGGGCGATAGCTAGAAGCTGCCTCTGCCCCTGGCTTAAATTACCGCCATTTTCGGATAGCAGCGTCTCATATTGCTTGGGTAGCTGATTGATAAAGCCATCCGCATTGGCCATAAGGGCCGCAGCCTCAACTTCTTCATCCGTTGCGTCCGGTTTACCGTAGCGAATATTTTCACTGATGGTACCCGAGAACAAATACGTATCCTGCAGCACAATCCCGAAACTCCGCCGTAAACTGTCCCTTGTATATTCCTTGATATTGATGCCGTCGATGTAAATAGCTCCTTCGGTTACATCATAAAATCGAGTTACGAGATTCGCTATCGTCGTTTTCCCTGCGCCCGTAGGACCTACCAAGGCGGTGCTGCTGCCTGCTTTGGAATCGAAGCTCACATTTTTTAAAATCGGCCGGTCCGGGCGATAACCAAATGTAACATTGTCAAAAACAACATGCCCTTTCGGATTTTTCAATTCCCGCATTTGAGCTGAATCGGCCAGTTCCTCTTGTTCGTCGATCACCTCAAACACGCGCTCCGCTCCCGCCAGCCCGGATTGCAGCAGATTAAATATATTCGCGACCTCGGTCATGGGCCTTACAAATTGCCGGGAATAGCTCAAAAAAGCGGCAATGATTCCAATTGTAACATGGCCTTGTATTGCAAGAATGCCCCCAACAAGGGCTACCGCAGCAAAGCCTGCATTATTGATCACATTCAAAATCGGCATCAGAAAGCCGGACCAGATCTGTGCCCGGAGGCCTGTCTCGCGTAATTGGACGTTCACCTTATCAAACTCTTGAATGGCCTTTTCCTCATGATTAAATGCTTTTACCACAGCGATTCCCGTAATGGTTTCCTCCACATGCCCGTTCAGCTTTCCAAGCTGTTCCTGCTGATCCCTGAACATTTTACCTGTTCTTTTCGTTATGCTTTTGACCAATAGAAAGACCATCGGAATCGTAATGATGCTGGCTAAAGTAAGCGCAGGGCTCAGAACAATCATCATCACCAGCGAGCCCAATATTACAATGGTGCCTGACATGAATTGAGTGATGGACTGGCCGAGTGTAGTGCTGACGTTGTCGATATCATTGCTGAGTCTGCTCATGACTTCCCCATGGGGCCGAGAATCAAAAAAGGATAAGGGCAGCTTTTGGAGCTTCTGGAATAAGGCTTGCCGAAGGTTCATGACCGTTCTCTGCGAGACACCTGCCGCCAGCCAGCCTTGCCATAAGATCAGAAATCCATCTGTCATATAGGCAGCTATGAGAGCAAGTATTGCGATTTGTAGAAGCTTGAAATCGACACCCCCATTTAACGATGTCATGGCATCAATAGAAATTCCGATCAGGAAGGGACCTATTAGAACTAGCCCGGATTCGATCAAAATAGACAGAAAAATGATGGAGAGCCATTTTCTTTCCTTACCCAAATAAAACCATAGCCTTTTTAGGGTTCCCTTGAAGTTTTTGGGTTTGACAACGGGACCGCCTCTGCCGAATCGACCGCCAAAGCCGCCGCCCATACCACCTACCGGTTGATCTTGCTCAGATCGCTCCGACATTGTGATGCGCCTCCTTCCCTATTTGGGATTGGAATATTTCCCGATAAACCTCACAACTCTCCATAAGCTCATCATGTTTGCCCATGCCTGCAATTTGTCCATTATCCATGACTACGATTCTGTCGGCGTCCATCACCGATGAAATCCTCTGGGCTATGAGGATACAGGTAAGACCCTTAGCGTATTGTTTCAACGCCTTCTTGATATTGGCTTCGGTTGCTGCATCTACGGCGCTTGTGCAGTCATCCAGGATAAGAATCTCCGGTTGTCGGATGAGCGCTCTGGCTATCGATATCCGCTGCTTCTGACCCCCCGAAAGGTTGACCCCACCTTGTCCCAAGCGGGTTTCATACCCTTCAGGGAACGAAGAAATAAATTCGTGAGCATCTGCCATTTTGGCCGCCTGCTCCATATCTTCCTGAGTGGCATCTTGTTTGCCAAAACGGATATTTTCGCTTATAGTCCCCGTGAATAAAACGGTTTTCTGCGGGACAATTGCCACTTTTTCCCTAATTTGCTTGGGGTCGATATGCTTGACATCCTGCCCGTTTACTTTCACAGAACCTGCATTCGCATCGTAAAAACGCGGAATTAATCCGACCAAACTGCTTTTGCCCGAACCTGTAGAGCCTATGATCCCTACTGTTTCCCCGGGCATGCAGGTAAGGGTGATATCACGGAGAACCGAAGCTCCTGAAGAGCCCTCATAGGAAAAGTCCACATTTTCAAAATCCACTCTTCCCTGTTGGGTTCCGGTTTCGTCTGCAGCTGGCTCCCAGCTCATTTTATTTTCTTGCGATAACACTTCTATAATCCGTCCAGTCGAAGCCTTTGCTCTTACAAACATCGTAAATACCATGGAAATCGTCATCAGCGAAAACAGGATTTGCGTCATATAATTGATAAAAGCAATGATATGCCCTACCTGCATCTGTGCGGTGCTTACCCATATGCCCCCAAGCCAAATGACAGCGACGATGCCCAGATTGACCGTTAACGTGATTCCCGGGCTGAATATCGCCATGGCTCTCAATGCAACTGTGTAACGATTCTGATATTCCGTATTGGCCAGTTGAAATTTATCCACTTCGTAATCAAATCGGTTGAATGCCTTGACGACCCTGACTCCCGACAAATATTCTCTCATGATGCTGTTAACCCGGTCCAGCGCCTTCTGCACCTTCATAAAAAACGGATAACCCACCTTCATATTCATCACAATCAATAATGCCACTATCGGCACAACTACAACCAACACCACTGAGAGCTGCGGATTCAATCTCACCGCCATGATCAAGCTTCCGATGGCAATCATCGGAGATTTGACAAAAACTCTCATCATTCCGTTCACAAATACCTGAACCTGTGTCACATCATTGGTCAGCCGCGTGACGAGCGAAGCTCTATTGAATTTATCCAGATTTTCAAAAGAAAGCGATTGAATCTTTCTGAACAGGTCCGATCTGAGGTCAGCGCCAAAATTTTGTGAAACTCGACTGGCTAATATGTTGCGGCCCGTAGCGGAAATCGCGCCAATTGTTGTTATCAGAAGCATGAGTCCGCCCAATTGCAAAATGATATTCATTTGCTTGCCGGACACGCCTTCATCAATTATTTTCGCCATAATGGCAGGCAGTAAAAGGTCGCATGCGGCTTCTGACGCCAGGAACAGAAAGGAAATCAAAAAAAGCTTCCAGTAGCTGCTTATATAGGCTTTGAAAAATTGCATATTCGGCTTCCCCCTTGCAAATTATGGTATACTCATTCCAATAGATAACGGAAGAAGAGAATATTCATGGTCACCATTTATATTGTAGCCGGAATTCAAACGAATGAGAATATGTTCAAACCGCTGATTGATACTCTGCGGGGCCGCTATGGCACCGAGAAAGGCAGCGTTATGATTCGCATACTGCATCCCTACGGGGAGGAAAGCCATAATAAGGTGAAGCAATTATATCAGCTAGGCCGGGATATACAGCTTTATCCGGAGCAAGCGAGTCAATCATCAGGCGGCCAGAGGGTGCGGCAAATGGTGAAAACGCTGGGTGCGAAAGATAAGCTCCTATTTATTGGCTATGGCAGTGGAGGCCCCGCGGCTTATCATGCAGCCGAGCTGCTGGAAAAGCAAGACGGCTGTGATGTTCGTTTTGTCGTGCAGGTAGGCTCGCCGAAGGTGCCGATCGGACTCCAGTTCCGCAGCCGGGTCGGGTTTCTTACCCGAAAAGGACACGGCTCCGAGCTAGAACCCAGTCCCTGGTATGGCGGCTGGTCTCATGCGAAATATCGGTTTACGTCTCACCGATATCCAGGCCTGCTGTTTAATTCGCGTGAGCAAGGAAGGCGTTTTTACGCACCGCAGCATATATCCGCCATCGATATCAGCGGGCCGGAACTCAACTATTTCTCGCCGAGCGAAGGAAAAGGTACCGTCTCCAACCTCGCCAAAACGATGAATGTGATTTGGAACTGGTTTCAGACAGCGGATAAATGAGCTTCCGCTGGGTTAATAAATGACATCACCAAGGATAAACGGTTTCTGATCAACTAAAAAAGACGGGTTCGTCTCGGACGTATCCGTCTTTTTCATTTTGGCGCCGGTTTATTCTTGGCTATTGGCAGAGTAAGATTTTCCTTCTTCGCTTTCTCCTGAGGGTCGACGCCGACGGTTTTCAGCTTCCATTTCATGGAAGTAAATAACGAGAATCCCAGCATGGACGCGATCAGAAATCCACCGCTCGCGTAAAACGCCGCCGTTAATCCAAGCGATTGTCCCAGTATCCCGAACACAGCCGGACTGAGGATTTGCGAGAAGCGATTCATAATCAAACGTAGACCCATCAGCTTGCCGCGATCCGTTTCCTTCGTATCATTGACCACTATCATAATACTGACCGGCAGATTGATGCCGACTGATCCACCCATGACAAGCACAAGCAGGATCATTCCTGTTAGATTCAGCCCAGCTAAGGGAGTCAATACGACGCATATGGAGGCGATTAAGCCCGCTGTTATCAAAATCCGCTCCATGTGCGTTCTTTTCATTAACCATCCCAGACCGAAACGGGACAGAATACCCGAAAGTCCATTGAGCGAAATGATGAGAGAAACGATCAGGGTTGAATATCCAAGCCGGTTTAAATAAAGCGGCATAAAGCTCATGTACATCGATTGAATGTACATAATCAGGAACGTGCCGATCAAGCCAAATTGTACGGAACGAATTTTGGTCAAGTGAATACCGCTGATATAGCTGTCCATGATCCCCTTGACCTTTAGCAATTCTTTAGGCTTAATGAGGCTTTCATTCCCCGTATGCTGATATCCGCGCGAAACTAAAAGCAACAGGATAAAAAACAGCAGAGACGCCGTACAGGCCGCTCCAAATGTGAACTTGTATCCAAATAATGGATTAGAGAATTGAGAAGTCAGCGCTCCCCCGATTAACGGACCGAGCATGCCACCTGCCGACATCCACATGGAAAATTTCTTAATGTTCTCGTTCCTTGCATTTTTCTCGCCATCGGACACGAGCACCTGAAAGGAAGAAGCCATAATGATGATGCATAAGCCCATAAATATTTGCGACAGCGACAGCAGCCAGAAATCGGTGGCCATCATATTGAAGAATAAGGATAAAATCAGAAAGATGCTTCCGAATTTCAACATTTTGATGGGTCCGACCGAATCTATCAGCTGTCCGGCCGGCATGGCTACAAAGATGGGCAGCAGCGACCGTAAAGTGACCATGAATCCGATGGCGGCCGTTGAAGCCCCTACCTCTTGGGCGTAAAGCGTGAAAAAAGGCTGCGCCATACCTGTGACTGTAAAAAACAATCCGCCTCCGTATATTCCGAATTTTCGGTAAAAATCAGGAGACAGCATATTAAACCTCCTCATAGACTTTATTTTAATGAAACCTGGTAAAAGTCCACTTGGGCCAGCTTGTTAATGACGATTCCATTCACATTCTGTTTACTTGGCCAGTATACGTTGTTTGCGAAAGTAGGCAGATAGGGAAGTTCCTTCATTACAATTTTTTGAACATCCTCATACAGTTTCAGACGCAAATCTTTATCCACTTCAGCTCGCGCAGCTTCCAGCTTTGTCGTCAGTTCAGGGTTATTGTAGCCGGAGCCATTCAAGCCTTTTGGAGCGATGTTGACTGGATGCAGGTAGCTGAACAGTATCATGTCTGGATTGATGGCAGGCAGCAGCCTTGTGGCTGTTTCAAATTCTCCTTTATTCCTTTTGCTGTTAAAAGTTGGAGTATCCATCAGATCGTATTCCAATTTGATGCCTACCTTTTTCAAATACTCCTGCTCCAGCTGCATTTGTTCGGTTATACCGGTTGCCGAGGTGGCTGCTTGCATAATGGAAAAACCGTTTGGATAACCCGCTTCAGCAAGCAGTTGTTTAGCCTTGGCCGGGTCGTAGGAATAATGGTCCGTATTTGTACTGTAGCCGTCCATCCAATCGAGCAGCATGCTCTTTGCGGCCAAGGATGTTTTTGGTGTAACAGCTTTGGAGATCGCTGCGAAGTCAACTGCATAGGCCCAGGCTTGGCGGATTTTAATGTTGGCCAGAATAGGGTTTTTCAGGTTGAACATCCTCAGGGAAACGGCATAATTATCCGTGTGATTCATTTTGAAGCCGCCTTTTTCCAAGGCATCTAGATTTTGATCCTGGCTGGACCGCATCACAACATCGACTTCTCCCTTCTGCAGAGCAATCGTTGCTGTTGATTCGTCCTTGATAATGGTGAATATAAGCTTCTGAATCGGCGCAGGTCCTTTATAGTAGCCTTCATGGCGGATCAGCACAATCTGCGAACTAGGATCGATAGTTTCCACTTCATAGGGGCCTGTTCCTACAGGATTCCACTTGATTTTGTCACCGAATTTCTCGACGACCTCTTTTTTCATAATTTGGCCTTGATGATAGTTGGCTATCTGATGAAGGAAGTTGCCATCGGGCTGCTTTAAAGTGATGACCACTGAATAAGCATCAGGAGCAGTTAAACTTGCGATATTGCTTAAATCTGCTGCATAGAGTGATGCCGTCTTGGGATCCAAGATCCGATTGAACGAATAAAGCACATCGGCCGAGGTAAATTCACCGTATCCTTTTTGCCATTTGACCCCTTTGCGCAATTGAAAGGTCCAGGTTTTATTATCCGTTGTTTTCCAGGACTCCGCCAAGTCGGGAATGATTTTGCCGCTTGCCGAATCATAAGTCGTTAATCCACTAAAAATGTTAAACGCGATATTTTCGTTTTCAATCCGGAAAATAGAAGCTGGGTCATACCCGGCTGGATCGTCGTAAAAACGAATTTTCAGCACTTTGGGATCCACGCTTACAGGCGTGCTTGCTTTAGGTGCTGCTGAGCTGGATGGCGATGCACTTCCGTTATTGCTGCTGTTCGTACAGGATGAAGTCAGTAGAGCAAAAGCCACCAAGATACTGAATGTCCATGACCATCTTTTCACATGGATCCCCCCTTTTTTTAGCAGAAAATTTCTATTTCCTTTTAAACATTCATGGTTTGCTTTTTACTTGCGCCGATTTGCTTGAAATAGTTTTTAGTGTAGTCCAGATCAACCACATCCGCATATTTGTTATGCATATCGTATAAATTGATGTAATGCGCTGCTTCCGTGCGGTCGAATACACATTCAGCTACAACTCCCATTTGAAAACGGTTTGTTGCCCCGTCAACGACAGAAGCCCTCACACATCCGCTGGTTGTCTCGCCGGCAACGATTACGGTGTCTATTCCAAGGCTTACTAATTGAAAGACAAGAGGAGTTCCGTGAAATGCGCTGGCAGCAGCTTTTTCAATAACAAGCTCTCCAGCGATCGGCTTCACTTCGTCTACAATTTGTGTTCCTTTAAACCTGAGCTCATCAGACATTTCCACCTTCTTGCGTTTGTTCTTGCTCCAATGGTTCACACCTGTATGCAGCCCTTTGACATGAATGACAGGAATTTCATTTTCCCTTGCTACAGCCAGCAATTCGGCCGTTTTGTCAACCGCTTCCCAGCCTTCGAGTCCCGTGCTGCTCGGCCACATCTTCATGGATTCGAAAATCGGCTCCCGCTTCAGGCCCAGCACGCTATAATAAATGTCAATTAAAACGAGCGCCGGTTTCTTGCCAAATCCACTTAGTTCCTTCTTGCCCCATTGCTCATCGTGCTTCTTGTCCCTCTCGCTCAAATAATTCTCCCAACCGTACATGTTCATTCCTCCCGATCTCAATGTCATTTAAAATAACATAAACATAACAATGCTGTATGAAATCATCTTATGTGGTTATAGGGATTCAGTAAATACACGTTTTTGAATGATGAGATTCATATCGCTAATGGAATCGGATACATATTTCTATATATTAGTGTTTTTACTACTTTGAGTTATTGTTCTTTGCCGCTTTAAATGTTATATTTGCGTTAATTAAAATGACAAATATCTTGATCGGAGGTCAACTCTATGAACTTGGATCAGATCACAACATTTTTGACCGTGTATAAATTGGGCAGCTATCAGAAGGCGGCAGAGCATCTGTTTTTGCCTCAACCGACGATTTCTCACCGCATCAGCCATTTGGAAAAGGATTTGGGCAAATCCTTGCTCATTCGGGGCAAAGGAAAAGTGAAGCTGACTGAAGAAGGAAAAGCGTACTTACCTCATGCCCGAAAAATACTGGCGGCATTACAAGAAGGCCAAGAAGCTGTCGAAAAGGTTGGACTGGGCGCGAAAGGGAAATTGGCCATTGGCTGCAACAATTCGTTTGCAGCGCATGTGCTTCCTGAAGTCATGGACTCCTTCTCCGAATATTATCCGCACATTTCCCTCAAGGTCTACTGCTATGACTCAAATGAACTTGTAACCCTGATGAAAAATCAGCTTATTCAGTTAGGGATCACCCGATATACGAGCAACGACAGCCAAATCGACTATCGCCTTATTCATAAAGAGAAGACGATGGTTTATGTATCCCCCAAGCATCACCTCGCCAGGAGGAAATCTGTGAGCATCGAGGAAATTCTGAAAGAACCGCTCATCACCTACCCCAAAGAAACGCAGTACCGTAAAATCATCGATGTCGTCTTAAACCAGTGCAACTTAACCTACCAGACTAAATGCGAAACGAACAATTTGCAATTGATCAAGCATTTTCTAAAACGGAATGCCGGCGTTTTTTTCTCGGGCAGCCTCTTTATGCGTAAGGAAATTATGGAGAAAGAGCTAATCGAGCTGGAAATTGAAAATAACCCGTTTCCTTCCAGCCAGATTTTTGTCGCTTATCGCGATGGGGAGCTGAACAGCCTGGATCACTTGTTCATCAAGCATTTTGAGGAACAGATCAACAACAAGAGTAATTCGCTTGAATCTCTTGAATCTGCAGCGCAGCATAATGGAGAAGCAGTTGTACTATAAAAGGCAGAAACGAAAAACGACCCAGTTGCGTTAAAGCTACAGGGCCGTTCTCATTTTTTCCAAGTTACACAGAAACGCCAACTTTATTCTTTGCTCCAATGGAATCGAAATATGCGGATGCATAATTCAAGTCAACCACATCGGCGTATTTTTGATGCATGTCGTATAGATTCATATAGTGTGAAGCTTGGGTGCGGTCGAATGAACATTCCTCCACAACTCCCATTTTGAAGCGGTACGTTGCACCGTCTACAACAGAAGCTCTCACACAGCCGCTCGTTGTTTCGCCGCAAGCTATAACCGTGTCAATGCCTAGGCTGATTAATTGAAACAAGAGAGGAGTGCCATGGAATGCACTGGCGGCAGCTTTTTCGATAACAAGCTCACCTGGCAGCGGTTTTACTTCATCAACAATCTCATTGCCTTTCAAGAGCATTTCTTCGGATAAATTCGAAGGCTTTCTCTTTTTTGAACCTCTAGCCCAGGTGTTCACGCCTGTATGCAAGCCTTTTACATGGATGACCGGAATTCCGTTTTTGCGGGCAGATGCCAGGAGTTCAGCTGCTTTATCAACAGCTTCCCAGCCTTCAAGGCCTGTACTCATCGGCCAAGTTTTGACCGACTCGAGGATCGGCTCGCGCTTGAATCCAAGGACGCTGTAATAGATGTCAATCAACAGCAAAGCCGGCTTTTCACCAAATCCCGCCAACTCTTTTTTGCCCCACATTTCATCGTGAGCTTTGTCCTGATCGGTGAGAAAATCATTCCAACTCATTTTTCCCATACTCTCTACCTCCGCTTCATTGTATATTCTCCCTTATCGTATGTCAGATTTAATGACGTGTAAATGACCGATAATGAATGAGTACAATCATTTTTTGAATGAAGACGGTTTCGAGTAGGCGCAGATATTAGACTAATTGCTTAGATGTTTGGAATGTGTACTTCCACTTCCCGTTTCAGCTGACTCGAGCGCAAGAATCCATCAATAATCGCTTGATTGCGCAATATTTGCTCTCCGGAGATAGGTGCCGGAGCGTTGTCCCGTATGGCACGAACGAAGTCGCGCACCTTTTCCACGAACAAATCGAGTTTATGCTCGATAATGGGGATCGAGCTTTCCACATGATGACCACGAACGTCATGATACAAGGTCATCGAGCCGACACCACCGTCGAAGACGCCGCTCCAGGGGCCTTTTCCAGATGGAGTTACCTTGAGTCCTGCATCCGTTCCCAGGAACATGGTTCCGCCAAGGGTATCCATATGCATCGCCCATGATATTTTAAAATTCAGCACAAGATCGCCCTCAAGACGAATGAGTGCGGTTCCAAAATCCTCCACATCAAAAGAAGCCGCTTCCGGATGATAAATTGCGTTTGTCCCGAAATGATTCGTTGTAGAAGCGGATACCGTCAATGGTTTCGGATACCCGAGCGCATGCAAGGCCAAATCGAGAGAGTAGCATCCGATATCCGCCATCGCTCCTGCACCTGCCAGCTCCTTACGAATAAAGGTACCGCCGGGCATCCCGCGCCTGCGTCCTCCGCCCGTTTCGACGTAATATACCTTTCCAAGCTGGCCCGACTGGATAAAATCATGAATTGTCTTCATATTCGGATCATATCTGGGCTGAAAACCAACATTCAACAGCAGGCCGGTCTCCTTGGCCGTCCCGACCATCTCGATCGACTCTTCCAAAGTGACCGACATCGGCTTCTCCAGCATGACATGTTTTCCTGCACGCAAGGCATCGACGGTTGGATGAAAGTGTGCGGCGTTAGGCGTACAGACACTGACTCCATCCAAATCCAATTCCAGCATTTTGCGATAATCTTCAAAAGCTGTTACATGAGGAATTTCCCATCGCCGGACAAAGTTCTCAGCCTTTCCCGGAACGATATCCGCGACTGCGACAACCTCCACATCCTCGATCATTCGATAGCTTCGTAAATGCTGTCCGGCTATGCCCCCGGTTCCAATAATGCCAATCCTTATGGATTTACTCATCTTGAGCATCATCCTTTCTGGCTTTTTGTTTCTTCTGTGTTCGGTAATTAAGAGGCGTCATGCCAAACCGCTTGCGAAATATCGTGTGCAAATAGTTTCCGTTGGAGAAACCTTCCGAAACGGCGATTCTTTCAATGGACAGCTCACTTTCCTCCAACCTCCGGCAAACTGCCTCCAATCGGATATCCTCGACGATCCTGACAAAGGTACGATCGCCATGATGCGTTTTGAGAATACGCTGCAGCTGCCGAGAGCTGATATGCAGTTTTTCCGCTATATCCTCCAAGGTCAGCGTTCCCGTATAATTCGCTCGAATGTACTGAAGGACAAAGCGGCAGCGGTTGACACTCAAATCCCTGGAGGGAAGCTCGGGCCGTTCATGCTCGAGGTCGTAGGCACGGGCGGCACGGAGTAAAATTTGAACGATACACTGCTTGATAGTGGTATAGGAGCCAACGAAGTTCTCCATGCACGCCTTGTAGGCTTCCAGAAAGAAGGGCATCGCCATGTAAAGATCACGTACGGGTCTAAGCGGCACATTCTGAAGTTGCTCCACACAGTTCTTCGCTTCGGCAATTTCCCATGGATCCGCTGCAAATTCGTTCATGTTCAAAAGGGTATGGCTGCTGCGATCGACGATATCGATGTGCAGGCACAGCTCATCCATGGCATCATGCGCATCCGCTTCCTGATAATGCATTATACCGGGGCCTGTCAAATAAAAATCTCCTCCGGTCAACTCGAAGGGCATATCGACGAGGATCACCTTCCCTTTACCCCTTGGGATAAAATGGAATTCGAACTCGGAATGATTATGAAAACCTATGGTTTTGCCAGGAGCAAATGAGGTCAGATGAAAACGAAGAACCCTGATCTCATAGTTCCCCCATCGGACGGTAAGATCAAGCCTTTCCAAAGCATCCTGAGGCTCCCTCATCGCGTCATAAGGAAATGGCTGCATGCAATTAACCCTTAAGCTCATCCAAACGAATCGCACGCTTTTCTTGGGCAGATCTATTGGACGCTTCCATCAATTTCGTTAACTCAATGGCTATGTTAATGTTTTCATCAGCTTCTGAATGGTTGCGAATATGGACCACCCATTGCTCAAAGGCGCTCTCCCTGTTTGGCTTCAATGGAATTTCATGCCATTTATCAGCAAACTGACCGTCCTTGGCCTTTGTTCTCAGCAGCAGCTTTTCCTCCGGAACTCCAAATAACAAGCTTCCCAAAGTACCATGAATCTCAATGTTGAAGGGAGAGTAGCTGTTGACAAATCCCGCTTCCACAACTCCAAGAGCGCCAGACTCTGTTGAAAGCAAGGATACTGCGTTATCTTCCACTTCCTTACCTGTTATATAACCAAATTGAGCTGAGATCTGGGTAGGAGTCTCTCCTAAAAAAAGTCGCGTCAAATACATGGGATGACACCCAAGATCAATCAAAGCGCCCCCAAGACATTCCTCCAGGTTATAAAAATGAGCCGGAAGCCAGTCAGCAATAGCCCCGTTATGGGATAACCGCGAACGAACGAGTGTAATATCCCCAAGGATTCGCTCAGCCAGAAGGTCAAGGATCGTGAGTGTATATCCATGGTTTAAACGCGGCAGAGAAACAGTCAGTTTCACACCTGTTTTTTTCACTTCTGCCATAATCTCATTGACTTCGCGCAATGTAGGCGCTAACACTTTTTCTGTGAAAATATGCTTACCCGCTCTAGCCGCCGCCACCATAACATCAACATGCAGCCTGGTCGGAGCATTGACAATGACTCCATCAATATCGCTGGACAAAAGTTCATTCAACGAAGCATAAAATGGCACACCCTGCTTGTCGGCCGCTGCCTTTCCGCGAATGGGATCTTCATCCCAAACTCCCGTAATTTCAGTATCCGTATGCGCTTGTGCTTCTTTCGTGTAGTCCCATGCATGTACATGCCAATAACTGATCATTCCGATACGAAGTGTCATATTCATTCGCTCCTCATTCTATAAAATTTAGACATCACCTGCTAAATGTATCATAACCTTTTAGTTAATATTAGTACAAATTAGCGACATTTTATATATAAATTCACGACTAGGAAAATTGGCACTTTTTCATTTTATCCGCCTTTGGGTATATAATAGAGTGAATGGATTTTATAAAAGTCATCCTTATTTAAGGAAGGGGAAGTATTCCATCCATGACTGAATCAATTGAAACCAGATATGTACCCAGTACTTTGATCCGCTCATTTTCCAATGGAGCTCTACAAAAAGGTGAAGACATTTACTTAAATCGGAAAGTGCTTCTATATACAATAAAAGGTCAAACGACGAAATCAGTTGAGGAATATGTTTCCAAGCTCAGCAAAATTGCTGCCTTTAAGCATGAGGGGTTCCATTATATCCTCGATACGGCATTTGGAGAGCATTCCGTGTTGATCGTACAAGAATCAAAGCCGGGTAGGCTGCTTCTTGAGGAGATCCAGCAAAAGCATTGGACTTTCTCAGAGGCAGTCAGCCTTGTCGCAACACTGGGTATTTCCATGCTTGATGCGATGGAACGGCAAATCACCGGCTTTTCTACCGGTATTGAAAATGTATGGGTGGCCGCTGACGGAAGGTTATCGATCCTAAATTATTGGGATGAAGGGGAACCGCAAAAACAAGGAGCAGTTGGATTGTGCGGATTATTGCTCCAAATGCTTTCCCGGGCTGCTGTGAGATTTGGTCCGTATGAGGCCCTTCACACTCATTTGGAGAATATTCAGATAGCTTCATCTAAGGAACAGAAGGACGCTTTAGTCAAGCTTTTCAAACGCGTCAGCCTAGGTCAGGCTTCTTTATCCGCATTGGTCTTCGGTCTGCAAAGCTTGCCGGCAGCCTACGAATCGGAAGAAGCTCAAATCCCGTTTGATATACAAAAAGAACCTGTACCTGCACGCTTTTACAAGTTTGTAGGTGCAGGTGTGTTTACAATTGTTTTTTTGGGCTTGATGATCTGGTTTTTGTCGTCCTCATCATTTCTTAATCGGAATGAAACCTTAACTACAAAAGATATTGTTAAACCGACTGTGAATACAACAAACACACCGGTACCACAGAACCAACCGATCGCAAAGGATATCCCCTCGAATCCGCCGCAGAACGAATTGACCACGCCCACCTTGGTTGGATTGACCCAGGCAGAAGCGGAAAAGCAAGCTTTGTCATCAGGATTGCACTATAAGTATTTCATCGAACCCAATGGGCAAGCCCAAGGGGCAGTATTTAAACAAGACCCTCAGCCGGGATCGAATATTTCAAAAGGGGACAATGTTACTTTTTGGATCGGCAAATAAAGCGGCGGGACGATTGTCCACCCTTCGCTTCTATGATACTTTGGCATGTATAATCCTTCCGACATAAAAAAAGCTTAGCCAAGTCCCGATCGCGGTTCATTGGCTAAGCTTTTTTAAATTTATAAGATAGTGATCGAGGCTACCAGCCAGTTCATCCCTTTAAGTTGAATGAGATGCCCTTGCACGAACAAGGCCAGGTTGCCGGAAAGCGTGACATTGGAAGACACATTATAAATCGTCGTTTGTTCGATGCCATTGATAGTTTGAGCAATGGAAATTGTTGCAAGCACACCCCTGGCATCTACTGTTGTTGCTTTTAATATTCCAAAAATATCCAAAGTTTGAACCGGAACGACCATCTTGGTGACTTCGATGTAGATCACTTTATTATCCGAGAAGCGAATGCTCACTTCGTCCCCGACTTTCAGGTCTGCTATTGCAGCCTTAACACCATTGCGATATACGATTATATCCGGATGGAGGGTAAATGTAGAGGTTACACCGGATATCGTAAGCGTCAGCGAATTATTGTAAATATTCGAACTTATAATGCCGCTGTTTATTATGACTTGCACGGGATTGGTGACTTCGATAAAGATCACTTTATTATCCGAGAAGCGAATGCTCACTTCGTCCCCGACTTTCAGGTCAGCTGTTGTAGCCTTAACACCATTGCGATATACGATTATATCCGGATGAAGTGTAAATGTAGAGGTTACACCTGATTTTGTAAGCGTCAGTGTATTATTGTAAATATTAGAACTTATGGTGCCGATGGTTATAAAGGCTTGCACTGGTTTTGTCACTTCGATGAATACAATTTGATTATTATAAATGCGGACATTTACTTCATCACCTGCTTGCAAGGCTGCAGCACTGACTTTTGCGCCATTTCGAAAAATGAAAACATCGGGATGCAGGGTATATTCCGTTGTTGTGCCTAATCTTGTTATTTTAAGATTGTTGTTAATCACAGCCGCAAAGACGGTACCGGTTATAGTGTTCTCTCCCTGATTCGGTATTTGGCCTCCTGTACGATCCAGTAAAGCGGCAAGCTGAGCTCGGGTTACCAACTGATTAGGTCTGAAAGTATTGTCTTCAAAGCCATCTATCAATCCTTTTTCATAGGCGACCGCAATATAACCAACAGAACCGGCAGGAATTTGATTAGCATCTTTAAAAGGAAGGGTTGTGTTCATTTTTGTTTTTGCTTGCGCATCTAACTTCAATGCTTTAACTAAAAGTGTGGCGGCCCACAATCGGTCCGCATCTCTTTGTGGCTGCACATAATCATCGGTTACCGAGAACAAATCGTTCTCCAAGGCAACGGCTACATATCCGACAGCCCAGGCAGGAACTTTAGCCGCATCTTTAAAATTCAAATGAGTGCTCATTTTTGCCGGTGATTCTGCTTGGCTGCGAAGTCCCATTAAACGAACGGCTGCCGTAATGGCTTCGATCCGGGAAACGGTATTGTCCGGTTTAAAGGTTCCATCCTCATAACCTTCAAATACACGCTTTGATGCCAGGCTCGCTATGTATCGCGCCGCCCATTCCGCATTTTTCAAATCGTCAAAATTAAGATGAATCTCAATCTCGTGGTCATCGTCTTTACGGCCTTTATCCTTGTTGTCATCGTTTTTATTGCCATTATCCTTGGCCAAAACTGCTGTGCTGCTTCCCAAGATCATAATGAAAGCAAGACAAAGCGCTGCTGCTTTTTTGAACATCAAGTTCACTCTCCTTTTTTAATTAGAAATACAGATTGTATCAGAAGAGTTCGTTGATATGTCTTTTTTTAGGAGGGTATCCTTGTATTTTCCAAAAATTTATTTTACTTAATTAATTAATTAATACGAATGAATGAGAAAGGCATGGTCTCAAAAATTTATCATAGTAGAAGTAAATATACTGTCGTTTTCTGATGTCAAAAAAAAGCTGTCATTGAACGGACCCCGAGCAGGTTCAATCAATGACAGCTAGATAGATACAATCCCATTAATGTGGATAAGCAGCTTCAAATTCAACACCGCAAGGACCGCCATCCGGATTAGCTTCCAAGTCTATTGCAGTTCCGTCTGCACGGTATAAAGGACGGTAGTGATCACTTATATGTGTAGCTGAAGCATTAGCATAATGGCAAATGAAAGCTCTGCGAAAGCGATCCTTTGTCTTATTTCGATAAGATCCATGGATCAGGTTGCCGTTAAAAAACAACACATCGCCTTTGTCCAGGATAGCTGGAATGGCTTTTTGATCCTTCGGTGGTTTAACGTAATGAGTCGTGAACGATTCTTTATCATCGGCCTTATCCGGACATACAAGCTCATAGGAATTCGATTTCGGAACGACCAGGAGTCCTCCATTTTCTTCATCTGCTGCGTCCACTGCCGTCCAGGCTGCGATACAATTTCCCGGTTCCACTTTCAGGTAGAAATTATCCTGATGCAAGGCCTGACCGCGCGATCCCGGAGGCTTATAATAAAACATACTTTGCGCCGCATAGGCTTCCTCACCATACAAATCAATGAGTACGTCCATAACCGGCTTGTGAAGCATATATTTCATGGCTGTCGCGTTAAAACGGTGAGGATGCATCACTCGAGGATACCGTTTCAATGGGTCTTCAGTTATCTGATCGATTATAGGTTCGAACAGGCCCGGAATTATAGTATGGCTGATCTCTTGAAAGGTGTCCTCAATTTCCGTTAATTCATCCTGCTGGAACAACCCCCTCACGATTAAGTAACCTTCATTTTTAAAATGATTTTTCTGCTCTTCCGTCAAAGTTTTCAATAAAGCCATCCGACTTCTCCCCTTTGCGCCTAACCATTACTTTTCTAAAACAAGTATAAATTTTCGCAGGGTTATATTGAAGTAAGATTTTGGCTAACAAGTAACACTATTCTGCTATTTAATTAAATAAATATGCTAGAATGAGCATTATTAATGCTATCTTGAAGGGAGCTTGTCAGATGAACGATCATTTGGAAGATCCGCATACCAAAGCTAAGAATGGAACAGGTATAATCGTGTCCGATCATTTTAACGAAAATGATACTTATTTTATAAAGAGACCGAATGGAATGAAGGATTGGCTCATTACTTTTACGCTTTCGGGGGAAGGTTACTTTAAGATTCAGGGTGAGGAAAAACGAGTAAAAGCTGGAGATCTTGCGATTATCAAAAGCGATACGCCCCATCAGTACGGTACACGAAAGGGCCAAAATTGGAATTTTCAATGGGTCCATTTTATCCCTAGCGCGCAGAAAATCAGCTGGATGCAGCTGCCCGAATTCCCAAAGGGCTTCTTCCGCCAATCCATTGACAATACCTATATACATAAGCGAATTTACCGAGTCTTTAAACGCATTATCTACGATAACCGTCAAGCCGGTCCACTTTCCGATGATCTATGTATGAACGCATTAAATGAAATCCTTTTATTGATTTTACAAAACATTAAAAAACCAATCGATCCTCGAGTGGCAGACGTCATTCATATCCTGACCGAGCGATTGACAGAACCTTTACAAATTGAAGCATTAGCACAAGCAGTTGGCCTGTCTCCTTCCAGAATATCTCATCTATTCAAAACAGAAACCGGGCTTTCGATTGTGGAAACGTTAATTCAAATGCGCCTTCGCCAGGCTGCCTTATTACTCCAACACAGTACGCGCAATGCAGTTGAAATTGCCTTGGATGTCGGATTCCAGAACTATAACCATTTTGCCAATCAGTTTAAAACGCAATATGGCGTTAATCCCTCAAGCTATAGAAAAGATGTCCATTAACTCTTGCAAACCATTAAAAGATTCCCATCAGGGTCTTTAAAATTAAACCACTTATTATGCTCGATTACAGTTGTTATTTGCACCTGCTTAGCCCGCATAAACTCGTATGATTGATGGATGTCATTAGTGCTCAATTGAAATGCCGGTACCTTATATATTTTATCTTCAGCATAAATCTTGCTGTCCAGCACAATGTCTGGTCCTTTCATGGGAAGAACATACAAATGACCAAATAATATTTCACCATCCACTGGCAAGCCTAAAATGTCACAATACCAATCACGCGCATTTTCAATGTTACTTACTGGAATAAAGACTCCACCTATTTGGTTTAAAACAGGATTCATAGTACACCTCCATTTTCAGATATTTTAATAAGTCCCTTACCGACGAGGTTTGCGGAGATAGGTGCTTTGCCAAATTCACGCGCCCAAACGGATATTTGTCCAATGTGATGAATTTCGTGAACGATCACATGACGTATGACTTCACCCCAAGCATCGATATCCACAATCCCATTCGGCTGCGGGTCGTAAAAGGGGCGTTGCTCCATACTCTCATTCCAGCTGCGAACAAACTCTTCCACTTCCGGACGGAATTTGGAGCTCAGTTTCCGAACCTTGTCTAGAGTCTGATAGCCATCAAAGCTCTCTTGGAATTCCGATTTTCCTTGCAGTAAACGGATCCAACTCCACTCCACGTCAATGATGTGAAACAAGGTATGTAATATACCTCCCACACCACCAGTTCGGACACGAAGCAGCTCTTCCTCCGACACGTCTTCACACAACTGGAACCATTGTTCTCTAATCAGCCAATTGTAACGAAACATGGTTTGCATGTTCATACCTCCATTGATTCGATTTGAGACATATATTTCACAGATGCAACTTCATTAAGCGTTCTCCTTGTCGTTAATCATCCAATCAATCTCATTCGCCCATGTCAACAATTTGATATCCTGCCCGGGTCCTGCAATCATAGAAATTCCATAAGCTGACCCTTCAGCGCTTGTCATGGGTATAGTGATCTGAGGAAAGCCCGCCAAGCCGGCTATACATGTGAGCTGAAGCGTTTTTGCACGTCGATTTTCCATAAATTCCCCGGATTGTTGAAGCAGTGGAGCAATTCCAGGAGCTGTAGGTATAATTAGGATACCGTCTTCTCTCAATAAATCAAGCATTCTCTTCTTAATGTCTTCTCTCATTTGGTGATATTTACCATCCACATCTTGTAAACTGCTCGCCCATGCAAACCTCTCCGCAATTCCCAGACCGAATGTTGGATTCTCCGTTTGAATCCATTGGCTGTGGGCGCTCCAGATTTCCAAACCCTGTAAAGTACGAAATACATGCATCCAGGCTTCCAAGCCTTCCGAAGCAACTTCCACGCTTTCACTATAACCTGCCTCGCGGGTCAATAATTTAATTGGATGTGATGCCAAACCCATATAATCTGCATCCGCCAAATCCCATGCATCATTTCCGAGATATATCCTCTTAAAGCTATTATCCGTTGGATAGGGTCCATCTATCAGGGAGAGACCCACTTTCAACAAAACACTGGGATCTCTGGCCATCCATCCCAATGTGTCAAAGCTCTCCGCCAAGGGAATAATCCCGCTCATATCCACAAGACCATGTGTAGGGCGAAAGCCGTAAATACCGCAATATGCTGCAGGTATTCGAATCGATCCGCCTGTATCAGTGCCTAAAGCAAAATCAACCAGTCCCGCGGATACCGCTACAGCCGACCCACTGGACGAACCTCCGGGAATTCGATTCGGCGATTTGGGGTTAACCGGTGTACCATAATGGAAATTCTCTCCATTGAGACTGTACATGAGTTCATCTGTTTGTGTAGTTCCCGTCATCTTCGCTCCCTGCTGCAGCAATCGATCAATCGATTCCGCATTTTGATCTGCTGGAGCATGCGTGCGAAGCCAATCCGGGTTGCCTGCTCCGGAAGTATGACCTTTAATTGCGAAGACATCTTTAACGGCAAAGGACATCTCCTGTAATTTGCCCACTCCTGTTGGTTCCAGAACTATATCCTTTGAGACAAATGCACCCCAATCTTTCTTCATAGTTTCACCTCCGTTTTAGCGTTTTCCCCTGATTTTCGATGCTTTTATCTTACCTCCCACATGCATCAATGTAAATATTCAAGAAAAAAGAGCCTTCCACATGGGAAAGCTCTCCGCTTACGGGCATTAAGACGGAATATTCAAAGCCGTTTCAATGTTTTTCTGATCAAGCTGAATTTGTTCGTTAATGTCATAAGGATGGTACAAGCCTCGTGACATCATATAACTCGTGATCTTCTCGTGAGTAACGATCGCTTCATCAAGCTGTTTGGTTAATACAGCTTTGAGTTCCGGCGAGGCGCATTCGGTGACGGCGAAAGCATAATTGCGAACTCCGCTCTTGGCGTTTATCAAGAAGTCCATCGCAATGACTTCGTCCGTCAGCGTGTTCAGCCCCATCATATTTTCCAGAATTGGGTTCATATTCTCATCTCCTATATCATGGCTTTGGATAGCTGCTCGCTGAGCTCCTGCAGCTGCCGTGTAGATAGTACAACATCATCCTGTAATATCTGCAAAAGCTCACGGTCCGAAACCAGGGCTTGCATCGTTTTGGATTTGGTCATGCAGACCGTTTTGAAGGCGGCAATTTCATGGGCCTCCAGTGTCTCGTGTAAGGCGTATGTCGGATTCATTTCGATCTTTCCTCCTGTTTACTCTCAGAGCTTATGGCTTCAAAACAACTCTGATGCAATTATCCGTCCTCGTGTCAAACACTTCATATCCATGTTTCGCCTCGCTAAGCGGGATCATATGCGTCACGACGTCACCGGGATCGACTTTGCCAGTAGTAACCAGCTCGTACATATAAGGCATATAGTGAATGACCGGAGCCTGTCCGGAGCGAATGTTAATGTTTCGCTGCATGATGTCTCCGAGCGGGAAAGCGTTATAGCGTCCACCATATACACCCGTAATTTGGATGGTGCCACCTTTACGAACCGCTTGGGAAGCAATGACAACCGCACTCATCGTACCGCCATGCAGCTTCAGGCCGCTTGCGAGAAACTCCAGATCGGTCATCTTGCCGTCCATCCCTACCGCGTCAATGACGACATCGGCGCCGCCCTTGGTTATTTCCTTCAAATAGCTGCCGGTATTGGAATGATCCTCAAAATTCACAATTTCCACATTGTTGGTGCGTTTCGCATGCTGCAGACGGTAATCCACGTAATCGACAGCGATAACTCGCTTCGCGCCTTTCAGCCAACAAAACTTCTGCGACAGCAGCCCGACAGGACCGCAGCCCAGCACAATAACCGTATCCCCTTCCTTCACACCGGCATTGTCGACGGTCCAGTACGCAGTCGACATGGCGTCGGCGATTAAACACAGCTTCTCATCCGGATCCTCATTGTTTTCCGGAATTTTGAAATGGGTGAAATTCGCAAAAGGTACGCGCAAATATTCCGCCTGTCCGCCAGGATATCCGCCGGTTGTTCCGGAATAACCGAAATATGCGCCCATTTCCCCATTCTCGTTCGAATTGTCACACTGGCTTTCCAAGTGATTTTTGCAGTAAATGCATTCACCGCAGGCGATGTTGAACGGGATGATGACCCGGTCGCCTTTCTTAAGTTTGGTGACACCTGGGCCCACCTCTTCTACAATACCCATAGGCTCATGACCTATGACGTAATTTTCCTGGAGATTGGGAATCATCCCGTGAATGAGATGCAGGTCTGAGCCGCATATAGCGGTACTTGTCATCTTCACGATCATATCGTCAGGCTTCTCGATTTTTGGATCGGGAACCTCTTTGACAACAACATTTTTAATTCCTTGGTACGTTACGGCTTTCATGCTCTACTTCCCCCAATGTGTTCATCTGGCGTTCGATCGAACGTGCCTTTGCGCGACGTATCATCCGGGAACAAATTCATTTGCCCGATCATGACCGTGTTTTTCGCCGAAAGCTGATCCAATTGATACTGTTCACTTACCTCGTAAGGATGGAACCATTTCTTGCGAATCATGAGCTCGGTTATTTCTTGATGCAGCGCGAGACCTTGGTGAAGCTGGTTTTTCAAAAGCGCTCTTGCATCCGGGGAAGCTGTTTCGGTCAGGGCAATCGCCATATTCCTTACTCCCTCTTTGGCACGAATGAGGAAATCCATGGCAAAAGTCATATCCGCCATTTCCGGCATGTTTAACGCGTTAATCGGGTCTAAATAATCGTTATTCATGTTTGATCTCACCTTCAATTTAAAATGGGAGTGGGACGGCTTTGTGGAACCGGCGCCTGGAATGGGGCTCTCGAATAAACGGCTTGCAGATCGGCGATGGCTTGGATGGATTGCTTCACGTCTTTTTGCATTAAGGCTTTGAGTTCTTGGTCAAAAACGAGGCCTTGCATCAATTTCGACTTTGCGAGGCAGAGCGTTTTAAAGTTAAGCGCTTCGTGAAGCTCCATCGATTCGTGAGGAGCTAATGTTTGCTGATTCATCAAAGAAATCATCACCTCCAAAATTGTTCGACTACGCTAGCTTTTCCTAACATTTTTGGGTTACAACAAAAAGAGGCTTATCTCCGGTTGGGATTGCCTCTCATTTACGTTCCATTTTTTATTCCCATAATATGACAAAACTAGTGTTTTTTCATCGAAGGATTCGACAAGCCCATTGTTGAATCCTTATCTTAAGACCAAATAAACCAGTATAGAAAGGTGATACATATGAATAATTTTTATTGGTACGTACGCCACTATCTTCCAAGAAGACTGATACGCCGGATCACCAACCATGCCAAAACTATTGAGCATTCTCAAGCTGTTAAGATTGATTAATGATTCGTGCAGTTATCATCGATTTAGCTATTAAGAGATCCTCACTGTGAATCTCAATTTCGATTTTGCAGAACCGTCGGCTTAGCTCGAAGACGCTGGGTATGATCTCAATCATTCTGTCAATGTGAACCGGATGCAAGAAAAAATTGGAAGAGCTGTCCAATATCAAATCACCCTTTTTGTTTTCCTTTACCGTTCGATTCGCAGCCCGATTCATCAAGGTAGTCAGCACTCCTTCCGAAACCATACCTGCATAGTTCGTCATTTGCGCTGAGATGGAGCCTCGAAAGTATAAGCTGCCCTCCTTGTTTCGCAATTCCTCAAAACCGGCCCAAATCTGGTCCTCGAAGGTTTCGCCGTTTTGCGGCTGTTTCTGGATGATCTGCATAGCTTTCATTACGTCTTTTCGGCTGATGACCCCAATCATTTTTCGGTTGGCATCCACTACCGGCAGCAGCTCAATACCTTCCCAAATCATCATATGGCCTGCCGTTGAGACAGAAGCTTTCGCGTTTATGGTAAGGGGATTCCCGGTCATTAACTTATCAATCGTCTGATCGTGCTGAGCACCGATCAGATCTTTGGTTGTAATGATCCCGATTGGCTTTTTATGTTCATCCACAACCGGAAATCGGGTATGCTTCGTATCTTCAATGATCTGCTGCATTTCTCCAATCTTATTCGTGCCTCTCAAGAAAACAACAGGTGTATCAGAGCGAATGATGTCCTCAACAAGAATGATCTTTTTTTTGATCAAATGATCATCGATGGCACGGTTAATCAACGTAGCTACCGTGTAGGTGTCATAGGTGCTGATGATGATAGGCAGTTCCAGGTCATCTGCCATCCTTCGGACTTCCTCTCCAGTACCAAAGCCACCTGTAATTAATACAGCGGACCCTTGGCCGAGGGCGCGTAAATGAGCCTTGTTTCGATTCCCCACGATAAGCAAATCACCCGGCTCAATATATCGCAGCATATCTTCCAGCTCCATTGCGCCTATTACAAATTTGCTCAGAGTTTTATGGAGTCCGCCAGAACCCCCCAATACTTCTCCATCGACGATATGGACAACCTCCGCGAACGTCAGCTTATCCATTTGGTGAACTTCTTTTTTCTCCACACGTATCGTTCCTGTTCGCCCTTTTGTACTGACGATTCCCAGGTTTTCCGCTTCTTTAATGGCCCGGTAAGCAGTTCCTTCGCTTACTTCCAGCTCCTGGGCAATTTTCCGAACAGATAGACGCGCCCCTATACTTAACGATTCGATATAACGCAGAATTTGCCCATGTTTGGTCATTTCCGGAGAGCTTTCTACCATGTCCGACACCTCGCCCAATTTCTGGATACTTATTGGATCATTATATAATACGGCACAATAAAAATACAGCCGCTCTGTTAAGAGAGCAGCTGCATTCGAGATAGGAAATCATTCCTGCAAGCATGAATGAAATAAAGTAAGAAATAAGGGCGATAACGGATAAAGCATCGTTTCTGCGCAATTCCCGCAAGCATTTTCCCGGCTTTGAGGATTTGCATCCGGCTGACTTTCACAATACGTACAATAACCCTCTAACGGATATAAACCAGATTCAACTTTTATTATGGTGTCCGACATGCGACTCATCCTCTCAAGGTTAATCTCAGTACGAAAACTGATCTTTTTCAGTAGAGCCCAGTAAAGCTGTTGTTGTGGACGTACCTCCGGATATCACTTGCGATACCTCGTCAAAATAGCCCGTACCTACCTCACGCTGATGGCGTGCAGCTTCATATCCCAATGCCTCACTAGCAAACTCAGCCTGTTGAAACTCGGAATAAGCAGCCATCCCGCGGCTCTTATATTCATTTGCAAGTACGAACATACTGTGGTTTATAGCATGGAACCCGGCTAGAGTAACGAATTGAAACTTGTAGCCCATTTTGCCTATCTCTTGTTGAAAAGAAGCTATCTCATATTCACTCAGCTTTTTCTTCCAATTAAAGGAAGGCGAACAGTTATAAGCAAGTAATTTCTCAGGAAATTGGGTATGAATCGCTTTGGCAAAGCTTCTTGCTTCTTCAAGATTAGGTTCTGATGTCTCACACCACACCATGTCTGCGTATGGAGCGTAAGCAAGACCGCGTGCGATAGCTTGTTCCAGTCCTTCCTTTACATAGAAGAAACCTTCCGGCGATCTTTCACCGGTAACAAATCGATGATCATATTCATCGATATCACTTGTAAGCAATCTTGCTCCGTTGGCATCTGTTCTTGCAATCAGAATCGTTTCGACACCCATTACATCTGCTGCAAGTCTTGCGGAAATCAGATTTCGGACCGCTTGCCGAGTCGGCAGCAGCACCTTCCCGCCTAAATGGCCGCATTTCTTCTCCGATGAAAGCTGATCCTCGAAATGCACAGCTGCCGCACCGGCCTCAATCATCGATTTCATTAATTCAAATACATTGAGCGGCCCGCCAAATCCGGCTTCCGCATCGGCAATAATCGGCAGAAAAAAGTCAATCAGGTCTTTGCCTTCCGAATGCTGGATTTGATCTGCACGCTGCAGAGCTTGGTTAACCCGTTTAACAACATTTGGAACACTGTTTGAAGGATATAAGCTTTGATCCGGATACATATGACCCGATAAGTTCGCATCCGCGGCTACCTGCCATCCGCTTAAGTAAACGGCCTTTAAACCCGCCTTTGCTTGCTGTACAGCTTGATTGCCAGTTAGGGCACCGAGTGAATTCACATAGTTTTCTGAGTGCAAAAGCTCCCAAAACTTTTTTGCTCCTCTTTGAGCAAGCGTTTGTTCCACAAGCAGCGAACCGCGCAGTCGGAGAACATCTTCCGGGGAATATGGTCTAGTTATTCCTTCAAATCGATCGGAGCTCCAGCTTGCTTTCAATTGTTCTATCGATTTTTGTTTTTCATTTTTCATTTCTTATTCCCCTCTCGAAGTTCTATTGTTCTAAAAAACCGCTTCCGCCGCATCGAGGACAAAGATGGACTAGGGTAACCACGTATGCTTTATCCACTTTTTCCATATCCGTTTTGCCAGATGACTCATCCCTGATCAAATTCGTCCAATCCAAGTCGCCATGACCTTTACATGTGGGACAATCCATATCAACACCTCCCTCATCAATGACATTAACTGTACTAATACAGTTTGTTATTTTTTTATTATTATATATCACAAAATATCACTGTGCAATACTGTTTTAAAAATTTTATCTGTTATATAACGAAAATGGAACTCAAGCTGACAAAATGATATATGAAACAGAAAAAAGGTTGAGCAAGATACTATCCTGCTCAACCTCAGATTGTCGAGAAAGTCTCGACTGTCTTTCTATTTTTCTGGAAGGATGTTTTTCAGCCTTCCAGCATTCTGGAAAACGAAAATCGCCGCTAGAAGGATGTTTTTCATCGTTCCAGCGACCAATTACGGCCTAGCTAACCTCTTATAGCCTCTGGAAGATTGTTTTTCAGTCTTCCAGCATTCTGAAAAAAGAAAACTCCCCCTGGAAGGATGTTTTTCATCGTTCCCTCCCCAACCCACCAGCTTTGAGCATATTCTCCATCAAAAAGAGCAGTCCCTAAAGGTTATTTATTCCTATGGGACACTGCCCCATTCAATTGGCTTTAATCTCGTTCAACCAGCATAGCCACGCCTTGACCGCCGCCAATGCAAAGAGCTGCCAAGCCCAATTTACCATCCCGCTTATCCAACTCATGAAGCAGAGACACCAAGATACGAGCTCCGCTTGCACCGATTGGATGACCGAGAGCTATGGCGCCCCCATTGACATTCAGCTTCTCAGACGGAATGTCGAGTTCACGCGCGACGGCCAGAGATTGGGCCGCGAAAGCTTCATTCATTTCAAACAGATCGATATCGCCTAAGGACACTCCTGTTTTCTTGAACAGTAAGCGAGCAGCCTCTATGGGTCCGAGACCCATCATGGACGGCTCAAGCGCGGAACTGGCATACCCGCGGATTCGGGCCAGCGGCTTCAAGCCGAGCTCCTCCGCTTTCTCCGCGGACATCACGACGAGCGCAGCTGATCCGTCGTTGATGCCTGAGGCATTGCCTGCTGTAACCGTCCCATCTTGCTTGAAGGCTGACCGCAGCTTGCCCAGAGCTTCCACCGTTGTTCCAGCACGGGGGAACTCATCTTGGGCAAAGAGCAGCGGATCACCCTTGCGCTGCGGAATAGAAACCGGCACGATTTCATCGCCGAAACGACCCGAATTCAAAGCCTGCTGCGCCTTTACCTGGCTCCATGCGGCGAATTCATCCTGCTCTGCTCTTGTAAGCCCGTAGCGCTCCGCGACATTTTCGGCGGTAATCCCCATGTGAATGTCGCACATGGCGCACCATAACCCGTCGCGAATCATCGAATCCACCATGGGGGCATCGCCCATACGGAGGCCGGCGCGTGCACCTTGAAGAAGATAAGGCGCTTGGCTCATGTTCTCCATGCCGCCGGCGACGATGATGTCGGCATCGCCCAGTTTTACAGCTTGTGCGGCCAACATGACTGCTTTAAGCCCGGAACCGCAAACTTTGTTTATCGTCATGGAGGAAACATATTTACTGAAGCCGGCTTTCAGCCAAGCTTGCCTCGCCGGATTTTGGCCTAATCCGGCTTGAAGTACATTGCCCATGATCACTTCATCCACTTGATCATCGCTGATATTGGCCCGCCTTAACGCCTCCCGGATGGCAATACTGCCGAGCTCGGGTGCGCTGACTCCCGACAGAGCTCCCATAAAATTACCTACTGCTGTGCGTACAGCACTTACAATGACAGCTTCTGTTCTCATGCTTGGAATCCCTCCTCAATATGACTTTGGTTCAGATCGGGAGAAACGATAAATGCGGCCTCAGTTTTCGCTTGTACATCATCCAAAGTGGCTCCAGGCTGCAGTTCAACCAAAACCATCCCGCTATCGGTAAAATCAAATACAGCCAAATCGGTGATAAGCCGGTCCACTACGCCTTTACCTGTAAGAGGCAGGGTGCATTCGGTTTTCACTTTCGACTCTCCATATTTATTGACATGCTCCATAATGACAACGATCCGCTGCACACCACTGACCAGATCCATGGCGCCTCCCATGCCTTTGACCATTTTACCCGGGATCATCCAGTTGGCCAAATCACCGTTACCGGCAACTTCCATTCCACCTAGAATAGCCAGATGGATATGCCCTCCCCGAATCATGGCAAACGATTCCGCGCTGTCAAAGTAAGAGGCGCCCTTGATCGCAGTGACGGTTTCTTTTCCGGCGTTGATCAAATCCGCATCCTCTTCTCCCTCAATCGGATAGGGCCCGATGCCAAGCATCCCGTTTTCAGAATGAAGCATCACGTTCATGTCTTGCGGTATAAAGCTAGCAATCAGTGTAGGCATACCGATGCCCAGATTGACATACATGCCATCTTGAATTTCCTGTACAGCGCGTTTTACGATGTTTGTGCGGTCGTCACTCATAGTGTGATCCCTCCTGAAACACTTCGAACCGTGAGGCGCTCGATCCGTTTTTGGATGCTTGCGCATTTCACGACCCGTTGTACATAAATTCCAGGCGTATGAATTTCATCCGGACTTAGCTCTCCCGCCTGCACGATTTCCTCTGCCTCCACGATGGTCACTTTCCCTGCGGTTGCTGCTATCGGGTTGAAATTTCGCGACGTTTTGCGGAAGACCAGATTGCCAAACGGATCGGCCCTCCACGCCTTCACTAAGGCAAAATCCCCGACAATACCATGCTCCAAAATATATGTGCGTCCATCAAATATTTTATGTTCTTTGCCTTCTGCAACTAAAGTACCCACACCGGCAGCGGTATAAAAACCTGGTATTCCAGCACCTCCGGCACGAATCCGTTCCGCCAGCGTGCCTTGTGGAACCAGCTCCACTTCAAGCTCTCCGCTTAAAAATTGCTTCTCAAACGTTTTGTTTTCGCCCACATAGGAAGAAATCATTTTCTTGATTTGCTTATTGGCCAGCAGCAGCCCGAGCCCCCAATCATCGACACCGCAATTGTTGCTGACCACGGTCAAGCCTGAAATGCTCTTTTCTTTAAGACCAGCTATTAAATTTTCCGGAATACCGCACAGCCCGAATCCTCCGACAATCAGAGTAGATCCGCTGTGAATGTCCTGTATGGCTTCTGTAATTGAAGAATAAAGTTTGTTCATGCTCTTCCTCTCCTCCTGTTTATTCTTCTATATCTATTTATTGCGCCGTATAGCCTCCGTCTATGATCAGGGATGCACCCGTTACACCCTTCATTTTGTCGCTGGCAATCAGCATGGCAAAATCAGCGATTTCTTCCACAGGCAAAAGCCTTTTTTGCGGCACAAGCGGATAAATCACCTCTTCCAGCACTTTATCAAAAGGAACATTACGCGTTCTGGACAAATCCTCGAGTTGACCTCTCACCAATGGCGTATCCGCATAGCCCGGACAAAGGGCATTCACGGTAATACCGTGAGCTGCCCCCTCCAAAGCCGCAACCTTAGTCAAGCCGATTAAACCATGCTTCGCGCTGTTGTATGCAGCTTTCCCGGCAAACCCGATGACTCCATTGATCGATGCCATGTTGATAATACGTCCATAATTTTGGCGTTTCATGATGGGGAAAGCATACTTAATGCCGATAAAAGCGCCGGTCAGCATCACTTTAAGCATAAACTCAAACTTATCCACCGGAAAATCCTCAATCGGCGAAACGTGCTGCAGGCCCGCATTATTTACGAGAATATCCAATCTTCCGTAAGTCTGTTCCGTTTTAAGGATGGCCTCTGCGTATTGCTCTTCCTGTGTGACATCGCAGCTAAACCCGACAGACTCGAAGCCCGCCTGCCTCAGATCCTCCGCAGCCAAACCAGCCTTTTCCCCATTTATATCGGATATGACCACTTTGGCTCCTTCTCTTGCGTAAGTGCGGGCAATTTCAAGACCGATTCCGCTGGCCGCACCCGTAATGAATGCCGTTCTACCTTCCAAAAAACCTGCCATGTGAAATCCCTCCTGAAGTTTTTTTAGTAAAATAACGACAAGATCATCGCTGCCAATAGGACAATAAGAGTTTTTACAACGGTAATCGCAAAAATATCTTTGTAGGCTTGGCGGTGCGTCAGTCCAGTAATCGCCAGAAGAGTAATGACAGCGCCATTATGAGGCAATGTATCCATACCGCCGGATGCCATAGAAGCGATTCTGTGTAATAGCTCCGGAGGGATACCTGCCGCTTGGGCCATCGTTAAATATTGTTTACCCATAACCTCAAGCGCAATGGACAAACCTCCCGAGGCCGAACCCGTTACACCGGCAAGGATGTTGACGGACACCGCTTCCGAAATTAACGGCTGCGAGCTGATGTTTAAGATCCAATGCTGAATCGCCTTGAAGCCGGGAAGTGTTTTTACAACGTTACCGAAGCCTACTTCAGATGCCGTATTAAAAATCGCCAGCAGGGCTCCCATAGCCGCAGCAGTTAATCCGGCTGCCAGCTTATTGCCGACTTGGCGAACATTAATCAGTATCGCCGCCAATACTCCTATGCATAAGGCGATTATCAAGGCCCAAGAAGAAGCAACTGTTTTTACACTGGCAATATTGAACGTTTTCAAAAGAGCTTCACTGTACCAGCCGTTAACGCTTATTGCGCTTCTGCTCAGTAAATAGTTGAAAACCAGAACCAAAACAAGGGGAATGATGGCAATCCAGATGCTTGGATACCTTTGATTGTCCAGCACTTCCGGTTCGTTCTTGTGACCTTCCCCATAACCTTCCTCCGCTGCTGCAGCTTGCTTACGGCGGCGTTCCAACCAGAACATACCGCCCAAAAACACGATGACGGAGCAAATGATGCCGACTACAGGCGCCGCGTAAGCATCGGTGCCGAAGTAAGTGGTTGGAATGATATTTTGAATTTGCGGAGTACCTGGAAATGCATCCATCGTGAAGGTAAAGGCGCCGAGAGCAATCGTTCCGGGAATGAGCCTTTTCGGTATGTTGGCTTCACGAAAGATAGCAACTGCAAATGGATAAACGGCAAACGCCACCACGAATAGTGAAACGCCTCCGTAAGTCAGTATGGCACAAGCAAGAACAACTGATAGAATGGCATGTTTGGAGCCGAGTGCTTTTACAATGGTTTGGGCGATGGAAGCAGCAGCCCCATTCAATTCCATGATTTTTCCGAAAATTGCGCCTAATAAGAAAATCGGGAAAAAATTCTTTACATAATTCGCTGCATTGACCATATATACTTCCGTGAAGCTTGGCATCAAAGCCAATCCAGAAATGACCACAGCCAGCAGTGTAAAAATAGGAGCGAACACGATGACTGGATACCCTCGGTAAGCAAAATACATCAGCAATCCTAAAGCCAAAACAATGGCCAACACTTGGATGGTTACCACATGCTTTCCCTCTCTTCTCAATGAATTAAAACGCTTACATGTTTGATTTCATTTTACAACCGGATATCCAAGAGGTAAAATTCATTAGTAGAATGTTTACCATGAAAATTGTCTATAGGTCGGAGTGTGGCCCCATGGATTTAAAACAGTTATCCTATTTACTTGAGATTGCAAAACAGCTCAATTTCACTAAAGCAGCCGAATCCTTACATCTAACCCAGCCAACACTCAGTAAAATGGTGAAGCACCTTGAAGATGAGCTAGGCGTTATTTTATTTGATCGATCCGGCAAGTACGTTAAATTAACGGATGCCGGCATGGCCGCGATTCAGCAGATCCAGGTGATCAACCAGTCGGTTCAAGACCTTTACACTTCACTTAACGATGTGTCCAACCTCCGAACCGGATCCATCCGGATCGGCTTACCACCGGTGATCGGGACCATCTTTTTCCCAAGCGTTGTCGCCAAATTCCAAAAGGAATACCCGCGAATCGATTTTCACATCGTAGAAGAAGGCGCCAAAAAAGTGGAGAGCCGTATTCTGGAAGGAAAACTCGACCTCGGTGTCGTTGTTGCGCCTGTAGACAATGCCAATTTTGAAATCTTGCCCTATTTGAACGAGGAGCTAGCCCTCATTCTCCATGAATCCCACCCTTTAGCGGGAAAGCCTTCTGTTGCTCTGATGGAATTAAGCAAGGAGCCGTTTATTTTGTTTCCTGACGGCTTTGCCGTTCGGAAGCATATTATGCAGGCTTGCAGCAAAGTCGGTTTTGAACCGCGAGTCACCTATGAAAGCGCCCATTGGGATCTGCTTGCGGAAATGGTTGCGGCCAATACAGGCATTTCCATCCTGCCCCAGGCCATTTCCGGCAAAATCAACAATCCGTCGGTGAAAACGATACGTTTAACAAACCCAACAATCCCCTGGAATCTGATCATCATCTGGCACAAAGCTAAATATCAATCCTATGCCATGCGGGAATTTAAACGATTTATTTCAATGACTGCAATCATTAAATCTTAATAGAATTGAATGAAGTAAATCGTCAAGGGAACCGTGATTATACTGCATACTGTGGAGAAAAAGACGGCCTGCGATGAGAAATCAACCTCATTGTCATATTCGACGGCTAGCAAAACACTGATTAACGATGTAGGAACCGCGCATGACAGAATCAACGCCTTGGCTGTCATTCCCCCAATTCCAAGCATCGATACGACCAACAAACCAAGGACTGGTCCTATAAGCAGACGAAGGAAATTAGATATGAGCACATCGGAAAAACGGAAGCCCCAATTCAGGGCTCCCAACTGAACTCCGAGTGTGATTAACGCCGTAGCCATGAAAGCATTCGCAATATATTGAAGCGGAATATTTAAAGAAGCAGGTATTGGAACGTGGAAAGTGTGCATAAGCACCGCAATCGGGATCGCATAGATGGCTGGCATCATGAATACAATTTTCAAGCTGTCCTTCCAATGCACTTTATGCGCGTTCACTGAGTAAACACCAAAGGTGTTCGGAATCAAGGATTGGAAGAGCATAATAATAATTTGGATGGACAGCGTGTGGGGATTCCCAGCGAATACAGTCTGATTCAACGGAATAGCATAGTTCGCGCTATTATAAAAAATAACGCTGTTGCGCATTGCGCTGCGCATCCCGCCTTTGTACTTGCGGTATCGGATAACCGCTTCGACAGTTAGGCAAAGCAGCGCGTAGAATATGACAAAAAAGAGCAGCACCTGCCCTAGAGTATCCATCGTCATTTCGGATTCATAGAGCTTTACGAACACAAGAACAGGGGAAAATACATAGAAGTTGAGCTTCGACAACGTTTTGATGTCAATGCGGAAGGCCCTGTATACAGCAAAGCCGATCGCGATTAACACACTGATGGGAACGATATTATTGATGAGAATAAAGAGAAAGTAGCTCATGATGATTCCTTCAATCTATGTGAGATGCAAACCTATTCATTGTACCACCACCCAGAAAGTGCAGCAACAAGAATATACTACTGCGTTGTCCTATATGACGATAGAAAAAAAGGGAGCCCCGAGCCTGTCACGCCTCGGTCTCCCTTTCAATTTTTATTGCGGCTTAACTGCTGAAGTATGGTTTAAAATAGCATTGATGACAGGATCCCAGTCGCAATAAGGAAGTTCATGTCCTGTACCTTCTAATGTAAGTAATTCTGCATCCGGAATTACCTTGGCTAAATTCGCCCCATGTTCATATGGGATAATCGGATCTTCTGTGCCATGGATAACCAATGCCGGAACATTGATTTCTTTGGTCCTTTCCAAATAAGACTCGCCGCCCGTTACAAGTCCATGATTATTCATACTGGCCAAATTAATGGCTCTTCTTGCTTCTTCTGACGCCAAACGAGTTATACTTTTCTCATCAAATGGATACTTTGAGCCCGATAGAATTTTCCATTTCCCCACCGTAAATGAGATTACCTGTTGTTCATTCGTCCAGTCTATGGTTCCGGTATTGGTAAAATAGCTCATAACTTTTTCATCCATCGGTGGAAGATCTGGAGCAAAATTTGACGTCGATATGAGCGTTACCGAGAGAACCCTCTGGGCATGCCTTAGAGCGATTATTTGAGTAAGCATCCCTCCCATAGACATTCCAGCAAAATGGGCCTTCCCAATACCGTATGCGTCAAGTACATGAACAGCATCATCAGCCATATTCTCAAAAGTATATTTGGGGTCCCCAGGAGTATACGTCACAGAGCGACCCACATCACGATTATCATATCGAATGACGTATCTCCCTCTATCAGCCAGACGTTGACAAAATTCATCCTCCCACCAAATCATAGATGCAGTGGCTCCCATAATTAATAAAAGGGCTGGATCAGCAGGATTACCGAAACTCTCTGTGCATATATGAATCTCATTGATCTTAATTATCTTTTCGTTCATGGTTAATTCATCCCTTCATGATCATGTTTTTTTCCAAACAAGGTTTTTCTGTGTTTGGACACAAAAAAAGCACCCCATTCATTCGTAATCGGTGAATGAAAAAATGTACAGTCAAATAAACCCAAGCCATTTCTCAAAAAATGGACTGAGTTGATTGATCCGTACCACACATTACCGTAAACGTATGAATTGGATGATCATAATGAGTTCTCCTATAAAATAAATTAAGGTTTTAAACCCGTACTTATTATAACACTAGTTCCATTCCCCGTTAAAATGCTGTATATCAATATGATATTTCCAAAATTCTTCGATTCCACATCCTTCATAATATTTCCACAAATTTCACATCAAATTCTCATTTATGTCTGCTAATGTGCAAATAACAACTAGATACTGCTAACGAACCCTAGAGGAAAGGGGTGAAAGAATGCAAATATCAAGCGTACAAGCCGGGCAACATTTACAACAGCTTCAGCAGATGTCTAAAGTTCAAGGATCTTCATCGGAAGAAGCAAATGAAAGTGCTTCTGAAAGAGCTGTCGAGCTGCAAAAGAAAGCTGTTGCTCACAGTACAGGCGTAGGAGTAAATCTCGATATAAAAGCTTGATATGAGATAACTAAAAAGGCCCCTGATTCCATGAAAATGGAATTTTGGGTCTTTTTGTTTATGTTAGCTTGCATAACACAATTAATTCTGTTGACACAATTACACAAAAAAAATATGATTGTTTTGTGAGATAAACTAACATATGAGGAGCGTGCGTACCATGTTAAAGAACGGAGTCGACCATATTTTGCGATCAACGCCTGAAACCGTCGTCAGGGGTTATCTTTCTCCATTTGTGAAGCCTAAACTATATATTAAATCTGGGGAAACCGTTCAAATCGATACCGTCACCGGTGCCGGAGTGCCAAAAGAAGATCCTGAGGGATTTTTCAATGAGAATGGTATTCCCTTCTCCGATTCTGTTAAAGAGATTTTAGACATTGTAACCAAAGTGGAGGAGATGGGGCATGTTCTTACCGGGCCTGTCTATATCGAAGACGCAGTACCCGGTGATATGCTGGAGATAAGAGTTTTGGATTTACAGTTTAGGGATCCTTATGCCGTTAATAGAGCAAGACCCGGTGTCGGAGCTTTACCTGACATAACCGAGATTACTTACACGAAGGTAATTCCTTATGATTTGGAGAAAAATGTAGCCATGTTTAACAAAAACATTGATATCCCGCTTGTTCCTTTTATGGGTGTCATGGGATTGGCTGCCACTGAACAAGTCTCATCAGGTCCTCCCGGCCGCTTCGGAGGCAACCTGGATTTGAAAGAGCTCACGATAGGCTCCACCCTTTTTCTGCCGGTTCAGGTTGAAGGCGGTTTGTTCTTTACGGGGGACGGCCATGGCGCTCAAGGCGACGGAGAAGTCAACATCAACGGTCTGGAAACCTCACTTACCGGAATCTTTGAGTTTATTTTACACAAGGGAAGATCACTGAAATGGCCAATGGCGGAAACGCCGTCTCATTATATCGTCATGGGTCTGGATACTGATCTGAATATTGCCGCCCAAATCGCCGTGGAAGAATCTATTGATTTTCTTACTGCGAGAATGGACCTGTCAACGATGGATGCCTATGCTTTATCTAGCCTTGCCGTAGATTTTGAGGTCACCCAAATGGTAGACGGTGTTAAAGGGATACACGGCATGATTCCGAAGAGTCTCTTTAAAAACCTGAAAGATACCTACTGGGCAAAAACGAACTGATCTCAATTGTAAACAAATAGATTTAGTCATCAAATCCTCAATTCTTGGTCATTATTTGACGGTTAGTCGATACAAGAAAAAAAATGCGAGATGCCGCCCCTGCAGATACGCTGTAACAAACAAAAATAGTGATTGTGATAGCTGTCCTTGGCTTAAAGCTGGCGTCTGTAACTTACAGGCGTCAGTTTTTTTCCCTGGAAAGATGAAAAACATTCTTCCAGTGCTGATTTTCTTTTTCCAGAATTCTGGAAGACTGAAAAACAATCTTCCAGAGGTAATATGAGGCTTGCTGGGCCATAATCGGTCGCTGAAACGATGAAAAACATCTTTACAGCGCCGATTTTC